>NZ_JBWKFZ010000007.1:0-421042 GCF_056433985.1 Streptomyces sp. NPDC044106 | reverse complement strand
CTGCAGGGGGGACCCTGTGGGAGAGTAGGACGCCGCCGAACTCAATTTGATAAAGCCGTGGTCCCCAGACAATGTCTGGGGACCACGGCTTTTTTGTGTTTCGGGTCGAGTCTCAAGTCGGACGCCCCTACTGCCCGTCCACCCCTCTGCACGGTCGGGCGACAACTGAGGGTAAGGTCAGGGGGCATCATTGGCTCTTTCCCACAGGAGGCCCCCGGGTGGAGGTCCAGGAGACTCGCGTCCAGACGGACCGGGTCCTCACCATCCCGAACATCCTCAGCATGGCGCGCCTGGCCGGCGTACCCCTCTTCCTGTGGTTGATCCTCAGGCCGGAGTTCGGGGGCCCCAAGAGCGACGGGTGGGCGCTGCTGGTCCTGGCGCTCAGTGGCATCAGTGACTACCTCGACGGCAAGCTTGCGCGCCGCTGGAACCAGATCAGCAACCTCGGCCGACTGCTCGACCCCGCGGCCGACCGGCTCTACATCCTCTCCACGCTGGTAGGCCTGACATGGCGGGAGATTCTTCCGCTCTGGCTGACCGCGGCGCTGCTGCTGCGCGAGCTGGTCCTGCTGGTGATGGTCGGCATCCTCAGGCGTCACGGCTATCCGCCGCCGCAGGTGAACTTTCTGGGCAAGGCCGCGACCTTCAACTTGATGTACGCCTTTCCACTACTGCTCCTCAGTGATGCAAGTGGCTGGATCGCCACACCCGCTGCTATTTTCGGATGGGCGTTCGCCGGATGGGGTACAACTCTCTATTGGTGGGCAGGGATCCTCTATGTGGTTCAGGTCCGCCGACTTGTGAAGGCGGACAACACGGCCGATTGAGCTCGCCGATTCGGCGGCTGTAACGGCTCCCAGGCCCGCATCTGACATATGCGGGCCCTCTCGGTGAGCTGAGTCGGCCAGACCGTCGTCTAATGAGGAGGACGTTTCCGACATGAAGGCCGTCGTGATGGCCGGCGGTGAGGGCACGCGCCTTCGCCCCATGACCTCGAGCATGCCCAAGCCGCTCCTTCCCGTGGCCAACCGGCCGATCATGGAGCATGTGCTACGCCTGCTCAAGAGGCACGGGCTCACCGAGACCGTAGTGACAGTGCAGTTCTTGGCGTCGCTCGTCAAGAACTACTTCGGCGACGGCGAAGAGCTTGGGATGGAGCTCACCTATGCCAATGAGGAGAAGCCCCTCGGTACCGCAGGCAGCGTAAAGAACGCCGAGGAAGCGTTGAAGGACGACGCCTTTCTCGTGATCTCCGGTGACGCGCTGACCGACTTCGACCTCAGCGACCTGATTGCCTTCCACAAGGAAAAGGGCGCGCTGGTCACTGTCTGCCTGACGCGCGTACCCAATCCGCTGGAATTCGGCATCACCATCGTCGACGAAGAGGGAAAGGTCGAGCGCTTCCTCGAGAAGCCGACCTGGGGGCAGGTCTTCTCCGACACGGTCAACACGGGCATCTACGTGATGGAGCCCGAGGTCTTCGACTACGTCGAGGCCGATGTGCCGGTCGACTGGTCCGGTGACGTCTTCCCGCAGCTCATGAAAGAGGGCAAGCCCATCTACGGCTACATCGCCGAGGGCTACTGGGAGGACGTCGGTACGCACGAGAGCTACGTCAAGGCGCAGGCCGACGTGCTGGAGGGCAAGGTCGACGTCGAGCTCGACGGCTTCGAGATCTCGCCCGGCGTATGGGTCGCGGAAGGGGCCGAGGTGCACCCCGACGCCGTACTGCGCGGCCCGCTCTACGTGGGTGACTACGCAAAGATCGAGGCGAACGTCGAGATCCGTGAGCACACTGTCATCGGGTCGAACGTCGTGGTGAAGGACGGCGCGTTCCTGCACAAGGCGGTCGTGCACGACAACGTCTACATCGGACAGCACAGCAATCTGCGGGGCTGCGTCGTCGGCAAGAACACCGACATCATGCGTGCCGCGCGTATCGAGGACGGCGCTGTCATCGGTGACGAGTGCCTGGTCGGTGAAGAATCGATCGTTCAGGGCAACGTCAGAGTTTATCCATTCAAGACGGTCGAGGCCGGTGCGTTCGTCAACACGTCCGTGATCTGGGAATCCCGGGGGCAGGCGCATCTCTTCGGAGCGCGCGGGGTCTCCGGCATCCTGAATGTGGAGATCACGCCCGAGCTCGCCGTACGCCTTGCGGGCGCGTACGCGACAACCCTGAAGAAGGGCTCCACCGTGACCACCGCGCGTGACCACTCGCGTGGTGCGCGGGCCCTGAAGCGGGCGGTGATCTCGGCACTGCAGACCAGCGCCATCGACGTACGGGACCTGGAGAACGTGCCGTTGCCGGTCGCCCGTCAGCAGACGGCGAGAGGCAGCGCCGGCGGAATCATGATCCGGACGACTCCCGGCGTGCCGGACTCCGTCGACATCATGTTCTTTGACGGGCAGGGCGCCGACCTGTCGCAGGGCAGCCAGCGGAAGCTGGACCGGGTGTACGCGCGCCAGGAGTACCGGCGGGCCTTCCCCGGTGAGATCGGCGATCTGCACTTCCCGTCCAGTGTCTACGACTCCTACACGGGCTCCCTGCTGCGGAACGTGGACACCACAGGTGTCGCCGAATCAGGACTCAAGGTCGTCGTCGACGCGTCCAACGGAAGCGCGGGACTCGTCCTCCCGAGCCTCCTCGGGAAGCTCGGGGTGGACGCCCTGACCATCAACCCGGGGCTCGACGAGTCGCGGCCCACCGAGACCGCCGACGCCCGCAGGTCCGGGCTCGTGCGGCTCGGGGAGATCGTGGCGTCCGCCCGGGCCGCGTTCGGCGTGCGGTTCGACCCGGTGGGCGAGCGGCTGTCGCTCGTGGACGAGAAGGGCCGGATCGTCGAGGACGACCGGGCCCTGCTGGTCATGCTCGACCTGGTCGCCGCCGAGCGGCGCAGCGGGCGGGTGGCGCTGCCGGTGACGACGACGCGCATCGCCGAGCAGGTCGCGGCGTACCACGGCACCCAGGTGGAGTGGACGACCACGTCGCCGGACGATCTCACGAGGGTCGGGCGCGAGGACTCGACCATCTTCGGCGGCGACGGACGCGGCGGGTTCATCGTCCCCGAGTTCAGCGGCGTCTTCGATGGCACCGCCGCCTTCGTGCGGCTCATCGGCCTCGTGGCGCGTACGCAGCTCACGCTGAGCCAGATCGACGCGCGCATCCCGCGTGCGCATGTGCAGCGGCGCGACCTCGCGACCCCGTGGGCCGTCAAGGGCCTGGTCATGCGGCGCGTGGTGGAGGCGGCCGGAGAGCGGTCCGTGGACACCACTGACGGCGTGCGGGTCGTGGAGAGCGACGGGCGGTGGGTGCTCGTGCTGCCCGACCCCGCTGAGGCCGTCACCCATTTGTGGGCCGAAGGGCCCGACGACGCGTCCGCCCAGGCGCTGCTCGACGAGTGGTCGACGGTGGTGGACAGCGCCGGCCGCTGACCTGCCCCGGCACCGGGCGGCACCCGCGACGGGTGCCGCCCGGCGCGCCGGTGGGGCCATTCGGAGGTAGCGCCCGCGACGTGCGACGATGTGCGGCATGCCGCAGCAGCCCCCCGTTCGGAGCACCCCCTCGCGCCCTCGGCGTCCGGACGCGTCCATGTCGCTGCTCACCACCGTCATGGACCACAGCCTGGACGAGGGATACGCGGAGGCGGCGGCCCGCAAGAAGGCCAGAGGGGCCAGTGGTGTGCCCCGCCCACTGCGGGCCAAACTGGGACTCGCGGCCGGACTCGTGCTCGCGGCGCTGGTGGTCACCGTGGGGGCCGCGCAGGCGCGGATAGAGGCGCCGGTGGTGGCCAAGGAGCGCGAGGAGCTCATCGACCGCGTCGAAGAGGCGACGGCGGGCGCCGACGCGCTCGAGGATGACGTGGACAAACTCCGCGACGATGTCGGAGAGCGGCAGGAGGCCGCGCTGAAGGAGCACGGCGGCAGCCAGGGCGAGCTGGTGGGGCTCCTCTCCGGCGCCACGGAGGTCCACGGGCCCGGCGTCAAGCTGGTGGTGGACGACAAGAAGCAGGCCGACCAGGGCGGCGGCGGACCCCGTGAGAGCGCCGACTTCTCCGACACCGGTCGGGTGCGCGACCACGACATGCAGCGGGTCGTCAACGGCCTGTGGCAGTCGGGCGCCGAAGCGGTGTCCATCAACGACCAGCGCCTCACCGCGCTGTCGGCGATCAGGGCCGCGGGTGACGCGATACTGGTCGACAACAGACCGCTGGTGCCGCCGTATACGGTGCTCGCGGTGGGGGACGCGAAGCGCTTGAGTACCCGGTTCCAGAACAGCTCCGACGGTCAGTACCTGCATGCTCTGCAGGAGAACTTCGGCATCCGGACCAGCATCTCCGTGTCGGACGAGCTCCGGCTGCCGGCAGCGCCCAGCGTGACCGTACGTACAGCAGAGCCGAAGGCAGGAAAGGGCACATCGTGATCGCCGTACTGGGCCTCGTCGTGGGAGTCGTGGCCGGATTGTTGGTTCGGCCCGAGGTTCCGGCGGTGGTCGAGCCGTACCTTCCGATTGCCGTCGTCGCGGCTCTCGACGCCGTGTTCGGCGGGCTGCGGGCCATGCTCGACGGCATCTTCGACGACAAGGTGTTCGTCGTGTCGTTCCTGTCGAACGTGGTGGTGGCCGCGCTGATCGTGTTCCTGGGGGACAAGCTGGGCGTCGGCGCCCAGCTGTCCACCGGCGTCGTCGTGGTCCTCGGCATCCGGATCTTCTCCAACGCCGCGGCGATCCGTCGGCACGTCTTCAGGGCGTGACGCCGATGAGTTCCGACGAGAGGCCCGAGTACAACCGGCGCAAGGAACTCCCGGCGGAGGTCCCCAGCGCGCCCGAGACGCCCGTACCGCCGGAGCCCGGACGGAAGCCGCAGCTCACCGGCCGCCAGCGGCTGGCGCAGGGGCTGTGGCCGCCGCGAGTGACGCGCCCTCAACTCATCGTGGCCCTGCTTCTGTTCGTGCTCGGGCTCGGTCTGGCCATCCAGGTGCGGTCCAACAGCGACAGCAGCGCACTGCGCGGTGCGAGACAGGAAGATCTCGTACGCATCCTCGATGAACTGGATGACCGAACTCAGCGTCTGGAAGAAGAGAAGCGACGTCTCGAGGACCAGCGGACCGGGCTGGAGAACAGCTCGGACCAGGCCGAAGAGGCCCGCAAGCAGACGGTCGAGCGGGAGAGGCAACTCGGCATCCTGGCCGGCACCGTGGCGGCTCAGGGGCCCGGCATCACGCTGACCATCGAGGACAAGAGGGGGGCGATCAAGGCGGACATGCTGCTTGACGCCATTCAGGAGTTGCGCGCCGCCGGCGCCGAGGCGATCCAGGTCAATGACGTACGCGTCGTGGCCAACACGTACTTGTCGGACGCCGGCGGCGGCCGTGGCGTACGGGTGGACGGTCACAAGGTCGGCGAACCGTACCTCTTCAAGGTGATCGGCAAGCCGCAGGATCTCGAACCTGCGCTGAACATCCCGGGAGGCGTGGTGCAGACTCTGGAGAAGGAGCAGGCCACGGTGACCGTGGAACGCTCGGAGAAGATCGTTGTGAACGCCTTGCGACCTGCGAAGCAGCCTGACTACGCTCGGTCGTCCTCCCAGTGAGGGGCGGGCGCGTGGGCGCCGGGAGGCGAGGGCATGAGGTTGCGGGGGGTCGGCGCACCGGAAGCGTGGTGCGTGGTGGAAACTGTTTGGTGGACACGGACGTTGTGAGGATGTCTGGCTCACCGATGAATGCCGGTGTGTGCAATCAGGGTTCGTCCTGCCCCACGGGCGGGTCTGTTTCGGTCAAGGGGAATCGCCCGTGAAGTTGTTTGCGAAGTTGTTCGGCAAGAGCGCACGAGAGGACAGCGGCAATCCGGCCACTGCCCGTCATCGTGCCCCGCGCCATGGTGATGGTGAGGAGCAGGGAGCCGAGCGCCCGATGTTCCGCGATCAGGTCGCTGGTCCAGGTGGTGACATTTCGGGCGGACAGGGCGCGTCATCTGTTGACCCTGCCGGTCCCGGCCGCATAGGTTTCGGAGAACCTTCAACCTCAGGTACGGGTGGAGGGTTTACCCCCGGCCCGTACGCATCGAATGCCCCTGCGGGGCAGCCACGGCAGGAGGACCAGTCCATGGCCCTGGTGTGTACGAGGTGCGGGAACCGCAACGCCGAGGCGAGCCGGTTCTGCTCCAACTGCGGTGCGCCGCTGCGGGCCGGAGCCGCGCCGGAGCGTCCGTCCGAGACGACCTCGACGATCTCCATCTCGGGTCTCGAGGCCTACGACGCCGAGACGACGGGGCAGACCCTGTCTCCCGCGCTCTCCCCGGAGGCGCAGGCGGCCGTGGACGCGCTGCCGCTCGGTTCCGCGCTGCTCGTCGTGCGCCGCGGTCCGAACTCGGGCAGTCGTTTCCTGCTCGACGGCGAGCTGACCACGGCGGGGCGTCACCCGCAGAGCGACATCTTCCTCGACGACGTGACGGTGTCGCGTCGCCACGTGGAGTTCCGTCGTGTCCAGGACGGTTCCTTCACCGTCGCGGACGTGGGCAGCCTCAACGGCACATACGTCAACCGTGAGCGCATCGACTCCGTCGCGCTCTCGAACGGTGACGAGGTGCAGATCGGCAAGTACCGGCTGGTCTTCTACGCGAGCCAGCGGGGCATCTGAACCACCCCCAGACGCCGTCCGGGGGGCATCCCCAGGGAAGGTCCATGCTTCAAACACCGAGGGGCGGTGCCGACTTCGGCACCGCCGCCGCGGACCGTCGGCTGATGAGCATCGGTACCGTGCTGAACGTCCTGCGCGACGAATTTCCCGAGGTCACGATCTCCAAGATCCGTTTTCTGGAGACCGAGGGGCTCATCGAGCCCCAGCGGACGCCGTCCGGTTACCGGAAGTTCAGTGCTCAGGACGTCGAGCGGCTCGGGCACGTGCTGCGGATGCAGCGGGACCACTACCTGCCGCTCAAGGTCATCCGGGAGCATCTCGACGCGCTGGAGCGCGGTGAGCGGCCTCCGATGCCGTCGCTGGGGCGCCAGCGGGACGGCGGGGACGCGCAGGGCCTGGACGAGGCCGAGGGGCCGACGGTGGCCCGCGTGGGCCGTGCCGAGCTGCTGGCCGCCGCCGGGATCGATGAAGTGCAGCTCAGCGAGTGGGAGGCGTACGGTCTCGTCGCACAGCTGCCGGACGGCGGGTACGACGCGGAGGCCGTCACGGTCGCCTCGCTCGTCCTCGAACTCGGCCGGTTCGGTATCGAGCCACGGCACCTGCGGGCCATGAAGGCCGCCGCCGAGCGCGAGGCCGGGCTCGTGGACCAGGTCGTCGCACCGCTGCGGCGGCACCGTAATCCGCAGACCAGGGCCCATGCGGAGGCCCGTACGAAAGAGCTGGCGGGACTCACGGGCAGGCTCCATTCGGCGCTCGTGCAGACGGCGCTCGGGGTCAGACTGCCCTGACCCGGACCACGCCCGGCCGGTACTCGGCGGGTGCCCGACTACCCAAACCTGCCGACCACGTCCTAGGGTTGCTGTGTGAACGAGCTCGACGTCGTAGGTGTCCGGGTCGAAATGCCCTCCAACCAACCGATCGTGCTCCTGCGTGAAGTGGGAGGCGACCGGTACCTTCCCATCTGGATCGGACCAGGTGAGGCGACCGCCATCGCCTTCGCACAGCAGGGCATGGCACCCGCACGGCCGCTGACCCACGACCTGTTCAAGGACGTGCTGGAAGCGGTGGGACAGGAGCTCTCCGAAGTGCGCATCACCGACCTGCGGGACGGTGTCTTCTATGCGGAGCTGGTCTTCGCCAGCGGGGTCGAGGTGAGCGCCCGGCCGTCCGACGCCATAGCGCTGGCGCTGCGCACCGGGACGCCGATCTTCGGCAGCGACGGGGTCCTCGACGACGCCGGTATCGCGATCCCGGACGAGCAGGAGGACGAGGTGGAGAAGTTCCGCGAGTTCCTCGACCAGATCTCGCCCGAGGACTTCGGCACCAACAGCCAGTGAGCCGTCTCGGGCGGCCCGCGTCGGGCCATTCGGCTAGCCTTTCCCCGCGGTGAGGCACGCGAAACCACTCTCAGGGTGATTATCACTCGGCGTGCCGAGTGTGGCGATCGTTGACGAGCCCCTGGCGACTGCCTACCGTCGAGAAGGCAGGTCAAGGAGGGAGGTCGGCGTGGGAAGCAGCGGCGACGGTACGGCGGTGGGCGGGCCGTACCCGCTCCACGGCGGGGCGACCGGTCACTCTCCGAATCGACCGATGGCGGTCCAGGGGAGCGGGGACGCGACGTCCGGGCACGAGCAGATCGGCTACCGCGGTCCCACCGCGTGCGCGGCCGCGGGCATCACTTACCGACAGCTCGACTACTGGGCGCGTACCGGCCTGGTCGAGCCCAGCGTGCGGGCCGCGGGCGGCTCCGGTACGCAACGCCTCTACAGCTTCCGCGACGTGGTCGTCCTGAAGATCGTGAAGCGGTTCCTCGACACCGGCGTCTCCCTCCAGAACATCCGCACCACGGTCCAGCACCTGAGGGAGCGCGGGTTCACGGACCTGGAACGGATGACGCTGATGAGCGACGGCGCGACGGTCTACGAGTGCACGTCGCCCAGCGAGGTCCACGACCTGCTCCAGGGCGGCCAGGGGGTCTTCGGGATCGCCGTGGGCGTCGTATGGCGTGATGTCGAGGCCGCGCTGTCCCAGCTGCACGGAGAGCGCATCGACACCGGCGAGACGCTCGTCGGGCACAACCCGGCCGACGAGCTGGCCAGGCGCCGCAACAAGGCCGTGTAGGCAGCCTCGGGCAGCGTTGTCAGTGGCATAGGGCAGCATCAGAGGTGTGAGAAGCGCGCCGACGATCCTGCATCTGGACATGGATGCCTTCTACGCGTCCGCGGAGCAGGCCGCGAAACCCAGCCTGCGCGGAAAGGCCGTGGTGGTGGGCGGTCTGGGGCCGCGGGGTGTGGTCGCCACCGCTTCCTACGAAGCGCGTCGTTTCGGCGTGCACTCGGCGATGCCCATGGGGCAGGCACGACGGCTCGCGCCGAACGCCGCGTATCTCGTGCCGCGCTTCGGGCTGTACCGCGAGGTCAGTGAGCAGGTGATGGGCCTGCTGCGGGAGCTGTCGCCGCTCGTGGAGCCGCTCAGCCTGGACGAGGCCTTCGTGGACCTGGAGGCGGGCGGTGTCGCCGACGACGAGGAGTCGGCCAGGGCCGTGGGGGAGCGGCTGCGGGCGGACATCAGGGCGGTGACCGGGCTGACCGGGTCCGTGGGGCTCGCCGTCTCCAAGATGCTGGCCAAGATCGCCTCCGAGGAGGCCAAGCCTGACGGGCTCAGGCTGATAGCGCCGGGCACGGAGCGGGCGCTGCTCGGACCGATGTCGGTGCGTACGCTGCCGGGGGTGGGGCCGGCCACGGGGGACCACCTGCGGCGGGCCGGAATCACCACGGTGGAGGAGATCGCGGAGGCGGGCGAGGACGAGCTCGTGCGGCTGCTCGGCAGGGCGCACGGGGGATCGCTGTACGCGATGGCGCTCGCGCACGACGAGCGGCCCGTGGTGGCCGAGCGGGACACGAAGTCGGTCAGTGTGGAAGACACGTACGACGTGGACATCCACGACCGGGTGCGGGTCCGCGCGGAGGTCGCGCGGCTCGCCGAGCGCTGTGTGCAGCGGTTGCGGGCGGCGGGCCACTCGGGGCGGACCATCGTGCTGAAGGTGCGGCGGTTCGACTTCTCGACGCTGACGCGCTCCGAGACGCTGCGCGGGCCCACGGACGACCCCGGGGTGGTGCGGGAGGCCGCGGCGCGGCTCCTTGAGTCCGTGGACACCACGGGTGGCGTGCGGCTCCTCGGCGTGGGCGTCTCCGGCCTCACGGACTACACGCAGGAGGACCTCTTCGCGCAGTCCCAGGCGGAGGCCGCCGCGACGGAGACGGTCGAGGGCGGAGCCGGTGAAGGCGGTGCGCCCGGGGACGAGGCCGATGTGCCCCGGGAGCCGGGTGTACAGGCGGTGGAGGATGCCGAGGAGCCCGTGGTGCCGGTCGAGCGGCGGTGGCCGGCCGGTCACGACGTGCGGCACGCCGCGTACGGGCACGGGTGGGTGCAGGGGAGCGGGCTTGGGCGGGTGACGGTGCGCTTCGAGACGCCGTACTCGGCGCCAGGACGGGTGCGGACGTTCCGGACCGACGACCCGGACCTCGTTCCTGCCGAGCCGTTGCCGCTGGTGGCCGCCGGCCCGGATGGGGAGGCGGCCACTGGAGCGGTGGTAGAGGCGGTGTCCGGTGCGGCTCGTGCGGAGGTGGGGGAGCAAGGCTGAAAGTCGGCGGCGGACGGGGGCGCGTCTGCTGGGGGCTCTCGCTCCCGCAGCGGGGTCAGGGGCCCTCGGTGCCCGCGATGCGGCCGAAGCTCTGGTCGGGAGGGGGTGCGGAGGGCGGTGGCGCCGTGTCCAGGCCGTAGTGGTGGTAGAGCTGGAGCTCCTGCTCGGGCGAGAGGTGGCGGCCCACTCCGAAGTCGGGGGCGTCCCTGATGAGTGCGCGCTCGAACGGGATGCGTACGGTGCCGTCCCCGGTCAGCTCGCTGGGCTCCAGCGGGACGAAGGCGTCGCGGCTGAACAGGCCGGTGCGTATGGCGGCCCACTCCGGGGCGCCGGTGGCGTCGTCGAGGTAGACCTCGTCGATCGTGCCGATCTTGGTCCCGTTCCGGTCGAACGCCTTGCGGCCGATCAGGTTGCGCGGATCGATGTCGGTCTGCACGGGCCCTCCAACGGGTCGCGGCCTGACGAAATCGGGCGTAACTCATCCTTAGTCGTTCGTAGTCACTACGAAAGAGCACTTCGGGGCAGGCGGCCACTCGAGGGAACGGCCGTGGTCCCCGCTGGTAGGCTGGCGTACGGCTGTTGACCCCGTGCGGGAGAGCTCTCCGGAACACGCTCCCGGAGGCGCCGAAGGAGCAAATCCTCCCCGGAATCTCTCAGGCACCCGTACCGCACGGACGAGGTCACTCTGGAAAGCAGGGCGGGCGTCGGGCGGGCACGTTCGGAACCCTTCCTCACCGACGGTGAAAGCAGGTCTGTCGACAGGCAGGCCTGTGAAGCTCTCAGGTTGAGATGACAGAGGGGGAGGCCGTCCGGGTACCCGCGCCGTGGTACCCCTCGCAGGTCGTGCAGACCAGGAGGCCTCCCGCAATGACTGCCACCAATCGCATCCCGCTCTCCGAGCTCGAACAGGGAATTCCGTTCGAGCAGCGGCACATCGGGCCCGATGCGGAAGAGCGGGCCAAGATGCTCGCCCAGGTCGGATACGGCTCGCTCGACGAGCTGACGGCCGCCGCGGTGCCGGATGTGATCAAGAACGCCGAGGCGCTGAACCTGCCGGGTGCCCGCTCCGAGGCCGAAGTCCTTGCCGAACTGCGCTCCCTCGCGGACCGCAACCAGGTCCTCGATTCCATGATCGGCCTCGGCTACTACGGAACCTTCACCCCGCCGGTCATCCTGCGGAACGTCATGGAGAATCCTTCCTGGTACACCGCCTACACGCCGTACCAGCCGGAGATCTCGCAGGGCCGTCTCGAGGCGCTGCTCAACTTCCAGACCATGGTCGCCGAGCTGACCGGCCTGCCCACCTCCGGGGCCTCGCTCCTGGACGAGGGCACCGCCGCCGCCGAGGCCATGGCCCTGTCGCGACGCATGGGCAAGGTCAAGAACGGCGCCTTCGTCGTCGACGCCGACGCGCTGCCCCAGACCATCGCGGTCATCCGGACCCGCGCCGAGCCCACCGGTGTCGAGGTCGTCGTCGCCGATCTGAGCGACGGCATTCCGGCCGAGGTCGCCGAGCGCGGTGTCGTCGGCGTCCTCATCCAGTACCCGGGCGCCTCCGGAGCCGTACGCGACATCAAGCCGCTCATCGATCAGGCGCACGAGATCGGCGCCGTCGTCACCGTCGCCGCCGACCTGCTCGCCCTGACGCTGCTCACCTCGCCCGGCGAGCTGGGCGCCGACATCGCCGTCGGCACGACGCAGCGCTTCGGCGTCCCGATGGGCTTCGGCGGCCCGCACGCCGGATACATGGCGGTGCGCGAGAAGTTCGCGCGCAGCCTGCCCGGCCGACTCGTCGGCGTCTCCCTCGACGCCGACGGCAACAAGGCCTACCGGCTTGCGCTGCAGACCCGCGAGCAGCACATCCGCCGTGAGAAGGCCACCAGCAACATCTGTACCGCTCAGGTGCTGCTGGCGGTCATGGCCGGAATGTACGCCGTCTACCACGGGCCCGACGGCCTGAAGTCCATCGCGCGGCGCACCCACCGCTACGCCACGCTGCTCGCGGCGGGGCTCACGGCCGGCGGCTTCGAGGTCGTCCACGGCGCGTACTTCGACACGCTGACCGTACGCGTCGAGGGCAGGGCCGAGGCGCTGGTGCACGCCGCCCGGGAGGGTGGCGTGAACATCCGCCAGGTCGACGCCGACCACGTCTCCCTCGCCTGCGACGAGACGACCACCCGGGCGCAGCTGGCCGCCGTCTGGCGCGCGTTCGGCGTCGACGCCGATGTCGAGTCGCTCGACGCCACCGTCGCGGACACGCTGCCCGAGGGCCTGCTGCGCCAGGACACCTACCTCGCCCACCCGGTCTTCCACCAGCACCGCTCCGAGACGGCGATGCTGCGCTACCTGCGCAAGCTCGCCGACCGCGACTACGCCCTCGACCGCGGCATGATCCCGCTGGGCTCCTGCACCATGAAGCTCAACGCGACCACCGAGATGGAGCCGGTCACCTGGCCCGAGTTCGGGCAGTTGCACCCCTTCGCCCCGGCCCAGCAGGCGCAGGGCTACCTCACGCTCATCCGTGAGCTGGAGGAGCAGCTCGCCGAGGTCACCGGCTACGACAAGGTCTCCCTCCAGCCCAACGCCGGTTCGCAGGGCGAGCTGGCCGGTCTGCTCGCCGTCCGCGGCTACCACCGGGCCAACGGCGACGAGCAGCGCACCGTCTGCCTCATCCCGTCGTCCGCGCACGGCACGAACGCCGCGAGCGCCGTCATGGCCGGCATGAAGGTCGTCGTGGTCAAGACCGCCGACGACGGCGAGATCGACGTCGATGACCTGCGCGCCAAGATCGAGAAGCACCGCGACGAGCTGGCCGTGCTGATGATCACGTACCCCTCGACGCACGGCGTCTTCGAGGAGCACGTGGCCGACATCTGCGCGTCGGTGCACGAGGCCGGTGGCCAGGTGTACGTCGACGGGGCCAACCTCAACGCCCTGGTGGGCCTGGCCAAGCCGGGCCACTTCGGCGGCGACGTCTCGCACCTGAACCTGCACAAGACGTTCTGCATCCCGCACGGCGGCGGTGGCCCCGGCGTCGGTCCTGTCGGGGTCCGCTCGCACCTCGCGCCGTACCTGCCCAACCACCCGCTGCAGCCCGCTGCCGGTCCCGACACCGGTGTCGGCCCGATCTCCGCGGCGCCCTGGGGCTCGGCGGGTATCCTGCCGATCTCCTGGTCGTACGTGCGCCTGATGGGCGGCGATGGCCTCAAGCGGGCCACCCAGGTCGCGGTGCTCTCCGCCAACTACATCGCCAAGCGGCTCGAGCCGCACTACCCGGTGCTCTACACCGGCCCCGGCGACCTTGTCGCGCACGAGTGCATCATCGATCTGCGGCCGCTCTCCAAGGAGACCGGTGTCAGCGTCGACGACATCGCCAAGCGGCTCATCGACTACGGCTTCCACGCGCCGACCATGTCGTTCCCGGTCGCGGGGACCCTGATGATCGAGCCGACGGAGAGCGAGGACCTGGGCGAGATCGACCGGTTCTGCGAGGCGATGATCGCCATACGCAGGGAGATCGAGAAGGTCGGCTCCGGCGAGTGGGCCGCCGACGACAACCCGCTGCGGAACGCCCCGCACACCGCCGCCGCGCTGAGCGGTGAGTGGGAGCACGGGTACAGCCGCGAGGAGGCCGTCTTCCCGGCCGGTGTCGCCGCGTCGGACAAGTACTGGCCGCCGGTGCGCCGCATCGACCAGGCGTACGGCGACCGGAACCTGGTCTGCTCCTGCCCGCCGCTGGATGCGTACGAGGACTGATGCCGGCGCCCGCGCGGAGCGGGCATGCGGCGGGGCCGGTTCGGAGAGTGTTCTCCGGGCCGGCCCCTCGTCGTTCGGTGGTGCGGTGCGGTGCGTTCGTGCGGGTGTGCCAGCGGTGCGCTCAGGCGGCTGTCATGACCCGATCGGTGCCCAGCGGTCGGTGCGGGGCGATGATCTGGCCGTCCGGCAGCAGCTCACCGGTGTCCTCGAAGAGCAGGACGCCGTTGCACAGCAGGCTCCAGCCCTGTTCCGGGTGGCTCGCCATGAGGAGCGCGGCTTCCCGGTCGGCGGAGTCTGCTGTCGGACACGCTGGTTGGTGCTGGCACATGGAAGGGTTCTTTCGCTGCGATGAGATGGCTGTGACGTCGGTCCTGTGGCTCGATGCGGTGTTCATAACCGCCCCCCGTTGTAGTCGGTCCGGTCCCAGTGTTGCCCTCCGCGCGTCAATCCGCAGGGATTTTGCCGCAGCGGCTCCTACTGCTTAATGACGTATCACCCGCCCGGACGGTTCAGCCCAACTTCCGTGTCTCTTCGGGTGGTTCGGGGTGGCCTGACTGGGCTAGTCCACTCGGGCGGGCAGCGCTGTGCCCCGCGGCCGGGGGCGGCGGGGCACAGGAAGCGGGTGGGGCGGCGTCAGGCGGGTGAGCTCAGCAGCGGTGCGGGCGTCAGGCGGTGGTTGAGCATCGGCAGCAGTTCGGCGACGCGGTGCGGGCGGTGGGCCGCGATGCCGGGCGGGGCGGGCGCCAGCGGTACGAGCAGGTCGGTGGCGGCCAGCGGGCCCTCGGCGCCGTCGTCCGTGCAGTCGCGGTGCAGCCAGAGCGTGAGCATGTAGAGCTCGGGCACGGAGAGCAGCCGGGGCTGCCAGGGCGTCGGCATCGCCTCGGCATGCCGCAGCGCGCATTCCGTGGAGGCGATGTACGGGCCCTCGAAGAAGTGGGAGAACGCCCACCCGTCCGGAGTGAGCATCGTGTCGGCCGCGGCGACGGCGCGTTCGCCGCAGCGGATGAGGAAGCGCCAGCCGGCGAGGCGGGTGGGCGAGGTGCCCTCCGGGGTGATGCGGTCCAACACATGGACCGGCAGCGGGAGTTCGGGGCTTGCCGGGCCCTGCGCGGTACGCAGGGACGGCGTGCGGGCTTCACGTACGGCTGTGGGGGAACCGAGTGCCGCGAGAACGCTGCGCAGGGCGGGCGCGGGGGCCGGGGGGACATGCAGCGGCATGGTGGGTCGCCTCTCTCATTCGACAGGCACGGTGGAACGGGGGCAGGTGCGTGACGGCGCTGTCAGCTCTGGGTCAGAGGGGCGGGGGCTGGGAACCGCGAGCGCCAACTCTCTGCCTAGATTGCGGAGTTTATACGAGGTGTGTTCGAGCAGTGTTTCCTCTAGATGTACCGGATATTGCCGGCAAGGCGTTAATGCGCCGTCCTTGTGGGACGTTTATCCCGATTTCACACCGGCCCCGCCGTCATGACCTCGGATTTCTCGCGATACGCGGTCGGCCGATTTTTGCCGGTACTTTTGACCAGGCACTCTGGAACGGAATCTGCGCCGTGCCGCATGCCTGGTGAATGTGCCGGACAGCGGCTGCGTCGAGGGTACCGGCCGACGGCCCCGCGTGGGGCGTTATCGATCACATTGCCGGGGCATCATCCCCCGTACACAGCGGCCGGACCCATGGCTGCCCGTTCGAGGAGGGACGCTTCGATGGGGGAGAAGGTCGTGGCGGGCACGTTCGACCTGGCCGATCGGCACCACTACCGAGGCAAGCTCCGAAAGTGTCTCGCGGGGCTGGAGCGATTGCTGGCGGAGGAGCGGTTCGACCGGCCCAGGAATCTGATGGGCATGGAGATCGAGCTGAATCTCGTCGGGCCCGACGGGCTGCCGAGAATGTTGAATGCGCAGGTTCTCGAGCGCATCGCGAGCCGGGATTTCCAGACGGAACTCGGAATGTTCAATCTGGAAGTGAACATCGCCCCGCACCGGCTCGGCGGACGCGTACTCGACCGGCTCGCCGAAGAGCTCCGCACCGGCCTCAACTACGCCCACAGGAAAGCGAACGAGCTCGCCGCCGGAATTGTCATGATCGGCATCCTGCCGACGCTGAACCGCGCCGATCTCGTCTCCGCGAACCTCTCCGACGTCGATCGCTACGCCCTCCTGAACGATCAGATCGTGGCGGCGCGCGGCGAGCACTTCGCCCTGGACATCCAGGGCGTCGAGCGGCTGACCTGCACCTCGGCGTCGATCGCGCCCGAATCGGCGTGCACCTCCGTGCAGTTGCACCTCCAGGTCACCCCGGGCCGGTTCGCCGACGTGTGGAACGCGGCGCAGGCCATCGCGGCGGCGCAGGTCGCGGTGGGTGCCAACGCGCCGTTCCTGTTCGGCCGTGAGCTGTGGCGCGAGTCGCGGCCGCCGCTGTTCCTGCAGTCCACCGACACGCGGCCGCCCGAACTGCAGGTCCAGGGCGTGCGGCCGCGTACCTGGTTCGGGGAGCGGTGGATCACCGGGCCGCTGGAACTCTTCGAGGAGAACCTCCGGTACTTCCCGGCGCTGCTGCCGCTGATGGAGGAGGAGGACCCGCTGGGCGTCCTGGACGCGGGCGGTGTGCCGCGGCTCGGCGAACTCGTCCTGCACAACGGCACCGTGTACCGCTGGAACCGCCCGGTGTACGGCATCGCCGACGGCGTCCCGCACCTTCGGGTGGAGAACCGCGTACTGCCCGCGGGCCCCACCATCACCGACGTCATCGCCAACGCCGCCTTCTACTACGGCCTGGTGCGGGCGCTCGCCGAGGAGCCCAGGCCGGTGTGGTCACGGCTGCCCTTCGAGGCCGCCGCCCGCAATTTCGACGCGGCGTGCCGCCACGGCATCGACGCCACGCTGCAGTGGCCGCGGCGGGGCAGGCTCGGCGGTACCACCGAGGTGCCGGCCGTCCGGCTCGTACGCGACGAACTGCTGCCGCTGGCGGCCTCGGGTCTCGACGCGTGGGGCGTGGAGGCCGCCGACCGGGACCTGTACCTCGGGGTGATCGAGGAGCGGTGCCGGCTGCGGATCAACGGATCGTCGTGGCAGGCGATGACGTACCACCGCGCCCTGGAGAGCGGCATGGCCAGAAAGGAGGCGCTCGCGGCGACCACCAAGCGGTACTGCGAGCTGATGCATGCCGGGGAGCCGGTGCACACGTGGCCCGTGGGGCTGCGGGAGCCTGCGGTGCCGCTCGGCTGAGATCTCCGGCCGGAGGTCTTCGCTCAGAGCCTGTCTTTGAACCCCCGTCTGCGCCCCGGCGCCCGGCACGCGCCCTCGGCGCACGGAGCCCCAGGACGGGTGGCTCCGCCACATGACCTGGGACTCCGCACTCCGATCGCACGCTTCCCCAAGCTCTCGGCTCCGCTCGAGCAGGGGAGGCCCCAATCCGCCGCTGCGCCCGCGCTTCGCGCGGACGACGGGGGTTCAAAGACAGGCTCTCAGCCCCGGTTGCCGCCCGCCTCCGTGATCGCCTTGAGGATGACCGCGTGGATCTGCGCCGGGTCGTCGACCTGGTGGCCGGAGCCGCCGGTCGCCTCGGCGATCTGCTGGACCTCGCCCTTGTCCGCGTCGGGGCCGACGGCGATGGCGATGACCGGCACCGGCTCCTTGGGGTCGGTGAGTTCCTCGAGACGGGAGATGAGGGCTCCGCGCGAGATGCTGTCCGGGTCCTGGTTGACGCCGTCGGTCAGGATCACGAGGGCGTTGAACTTGCCGCTCTCGTACGTCGACCGCGCGTGCCTGTAGGCGGCGAGTGTCGTGTCGTACAGACCGGTGGCACCGCCCGGCACGGGCTGCAGGCCACGGAAGGCCTTCGACAGCCTGTCGCGGTGGGTGGCGCCGCCCCTGCGCTCGCCGAGGCGCTCGGCCGGTTCCAGTTCGCGGTAGTCGCGGGCGCCGTCCAGCCGCGTGGCGAACTCCCACAGGCCGATCTCGTCCCTGTCGGTGAAGCCTGCGAGGGCCCGCAGCAGCGCGGACTTGGTGACCTCCATACGGGAGCGGGCGCGGCCGGGGACCAACTGCCGCATGGACTCCGACGCGTCGACGACCGTGCTGATCCGGGCGCTCTGCACGGTGATCGTCCACATGCCCAGGGTCTCCTGGAGCTGCTTGTCGGACGGCGGGTCCGTCGCCTGTGCCGCGTAGGGCTGCGGGGTGCGGCCGCCCGCGGTGGTGACGAGGCGGTCGGAGGGCCGGTCGGAGCCGGTCCTGAAGCCGTGCTCCGCCAGGATCCGTTCGCCTTCGGCATCGCTGAACAGCGCCATGTAGCGCAGGGCCGCGCGGCTCATGTCGGTGGTCATCTCGTCGTCCTCGACGAGGGTGTACGGGTAGTCGAGCCGGGGTGAGCCGTCCTTGGGGTAGAACAGGTCGAGGCGGTTCTCGGCGCCCGCCGCCGTGTTGTGCGCGTACGCCGCCTGTTCGGAAAGGATCAGGGCCTGGTTGCGGCGGGCATCGCCCGGCTCGGCGCCGGAGCCGTCGCGGGCCAGGGTGTCCAGGAGCCGGCCGTCGCTGTCCGACGTACGGGCGGAGAGGGCCTTGGCCAGGGCGGCGGCCCGGGTGCCGCTGTCCTTGCCGTTCTCTCCGCCACCCTGCTCGGCGGCTTGCCTCTTCACCGACGCGCCCAGCGCGGCGAGGGCGAGCAGGCCGGTGGCGCTGCGCGCGGGGTCGGCCGCGCCCAGGCGGAGCTTGTCGCTCCGCAGGGCGGCCGTGGTCAACTCCGGCCAGTCGTACGTCTTCCCGGGCCAGCCCAGCGACGCGGCGGCGGACGGGACCATGCCGATGCCGACGGGTGACGAGGCGATGTTGCCCGCGGGCGAGATCTTGTTCTGCTGGGAGCCGAGGCCCACCTGCCGCACCCAGATGTCGGAGTCCGGCACCCATACGTCGTACTCCGGATCGCCGCTGCCCGCGCGGAGTTGGGCCGCGACCTCGTACGAATCGCGCGCCGTCACCCGCACGTCGATGCAGTGGCCGTCCGAGGTGATCTCCTCCTCGCGGGCGTGGTCGGCCGCCTCGCGCAGGGCGGGGGCCACCGCGGGCGCGGCGACGACGTCGAGGCGTACGGCGTCGTCGCCGCAGGAACCGCCGAGGGAGAGCAGGCCGCTGCGGACCGCCGCCGCCGTGCCGCCCGCGATCACGAGGACGAGCGCCGTCGCGATGGCGATCGTGCGCCCGCGCGCACGCGATCGGGGGTCGGGCGCTGCCGCCCCGTGCTCATCGGGCAAGCTGTGACGTCCCATGGCGGTGGTGCCCCTCCTTGAACGATGTAGCAAGGAAAGGGGGAGCTGTACGTCCGAAAACGGCGTGCACGCCCGGAATCGGCGTCCGTCCCCCTCGGCCTGTCGCGCACGGTCTTCGCAACTTCTTTCGCGACCCTAGTGGGGCGAAGATGGGGATGAGACGGGATTACTCAACTGGAGGCGGAAGTGCAAGCGGAGCCGGGGCCGATGGCCGGTTCTTTTCGAACGGAGGGGGCTTCGCGACGGAACCTCCGGGACGAGACGTTGCTCGTCCTGGCTCTCTCGCTCGGCGCGAGCGGTGTTTCCGCGCTGATCAGCTTTGTCGGTTCGGTCACCAGACCGGGCGGCCTCAAGGATCAGGCGGCGACGATGAACACGTCGGCGGCGCCGGGGCGGCCCTGGCTGGATCTCGCGTGGCAACTCTTCGGAATCGCGACAGCCCTGGTGCCGGTCGCGCTGGTCGCGCACTTCCTGCTGCGGGAGAGGGCGGGGCTGCGGACGATCGGTTTCGACCGGAGCAGGCCGTGGCCGGACCTGGGGCGCGGCGCCGCGATCGCCGCGGTGATCGGCAGTACGGGCATCGCCTTCTACCTGTCGGCACGCGGGCTCGGCTTCAACCTCACCGTGGTGCCCGAGGCGTTGCCGGACGTGTGGTGGAAGTACCCCGTCCTCGTGCTGTCCGCGGTGCAGAACGCGGTCCTGGAGGAAGTGATCGTCGTCGGCTACCTGCTGCGCAGGCTGGGGCAGTTGGGGTGGACGCCGATGGCCGCGCTGGTGGGCAGCTCGGTGTTGCGGGGTTCGTACCACCTGTACCAGGGCATCGGCGGCTTCCTGGGCAACGTCGCGATGGGCGTGGTGTTCGTGCTGCTGTACCGCAGGTGGGGGCGGGTGGGGCCGCTGGTCGTGGCCCATTCTCTGCTGGATATCGGGGCGTTCGTCGGGTACGCGCTGCTCGCGGGGAAGGTGGGGTGGCTGCCGACGCCTTCGTGAGGCGGGGGCGCGGCCGGGTTCGGTGCTGTGGGGACGTACGAGGATCTCGTACGTCCCCACAGTTGCGTCCCCACGGTGCTGAGCCGTCCCACGTGGTGGCAGTCCGGGTTCTCCGGGTGAGCGGCCTCCGGGTGACCGGCGCCGTCAGGCCAAGAGGTCGCCCTCGATGACCGTGACCGCCCGGCCGGTCAGGAGCGTGCGCTCGCCCCGCAGCCGGGTGCGTACCAGGCCGGTGCGGGCGGAGGCCTGCAGGCCGGTGAGCTCGGCGCGGCCGAGGCGCTCGGACCAGAAGGGCGCGAGCGCGGTGTGCGCGCTGCCCGTCACCGGGTCCTCGTCGATACCGACGCGCGGGAAGAAGCAGCGCGATACGAAGTCGTAGCCGCCGGAAGGGTCTTCGGCGCGGGCCGTGGCGATGACTCCGCGTTCGGAGTGCCGGACAAGGGCCTTGTGGTCCGGGGTGAGCGACCTGACCGTCTTCTCGTCGGCGAGCTCCACAAGCAGGTCGCCGACCTGCCGGCCCGTGTCGTACGCGGTGACAGGATCGGCGCCCAGGGCGTCGGCGATCCCGGCGGGGACCTCGGCCGCGGTGAGCGTGGCGGTCGGGAAGTCGAGGGTGAGGGCGCCGTCCTCGTGCGCGGTGGCGGTGAGGACGCCGCTGCGCGTGGCGAAACGGACAGGGCCCGATGTGGCGCCCGTGGTGTGCAGGACGTGCGCCGTGGCCAAAGTGGCATGACCGCAGAGGTCGACCTCGGTGGCGGGCGTGAACCAGCGCAGCGCCCAGTCGGCGTCGGCGCCCGCGGGCAGCCGGTGGGCGAAGGCGGTCTCGGCGTGGTTGACCTCCCTGGCCACGTGCTGCAGCCAGGTGTCGTCGGGGAAGGCGTCGAGGAGCAGAACGCCGGCCGGGTTGCCGGCGAAGGGCCGGTCGGTGAAGGCGTCGACGATGCGGATGCGGTGGGAAGTCGGCATGGTGAGGACGGTAGAGGGCCGCGGAGCGCTGTGGGTAAGGCCAATGTGCGGGAACTGGACTGAGTTGCGGGCGCGATTGGCGTGGGGCGACACGGACCGCACGGTCCGGATCCTGAACGGGGTGAAGGGGTTGTCGAACGAATGTTGCCGATATATCGTTGACGCATCGCGATAGAGACGCGACGGATCAAGGATTCACATACCGATCGGGTTTCCGATCGACTGCATCAAGGAGTGATTGCTATGCGTTCCCACGGTCTTGAACACGAGCACGGACGCGGGCATGGGCATGGACACGGGCGCCGTGGTGGCCCCGAGGGCCGCGAGGGAGGCTTCGGCCGCGAAGGGTTCGGTGGCTTCGGCGGCTTCGAGGGGCGGCGCGGTGCGTTCGGTCCCTTCGGTCCCGGCTTCGGCGGCCCCGGCGGTTCCGGCGGCCCCTGGGGTGGTCGCGGTGGCCGCGGCGGACCGCGGGGCAGGGCGCGGCGCGGCGATGTGCGCGCGTCGATCCTGGCCCTCCTGAAGGACCGGCCCATGCACGGCTACGAGATGATCCAGGAGATCGCCGAGCGCAGCGGCGGGGCGTGGAAGCCCAGCCCCGGTTCGGTCTACCCCACCCTCCAGCTCCTGGAGGACGAGGGCCTGATCAGCAGTGCCAGTGAGGGCGGCAAGAAGCTCTTCTCGCTCACCGACGCCGGCCGTGAGGCGGCCGAGGAAGGTCCCGAGGCGCCCTGGGAAGAGGCCGGGCGCGGGGTCGACTGGGACACGCTGAACGAGATCCGGCAGGCCGGCTTCGGTCTGATGGAGGCGTTCGGTCAGGTCTGGAAGACCGGCAGCAAGGAGCAGCGCGAGAAGGCGGTATCCGTCATCAACGACGCCCGCAAGAAGCTGTACCTGATCCTCGCCGATGAGGACTGAGGCGATGGAGGCCGACGGCTCGCCGTCGTGGACGAGGCGCCCCGCACGCATGGTGTGGGGCGCCTCGTTCTCGTTGTGGAGGTCGTTCTTCTACGGAGGCGGCGCGCGTCAGCCCGTCACCAGACCGTCCAGCTTGCGCAGCGACTCGTTGAGGGCGGCGGTCGCCGAGTCCTTCAGCTTGCCCGCCATCAGGGACACGGCGGCGCCGGTGAACTCTCCCTCGATGCGGACCACTGTGCCGGAGCCCTCGGGGGAGAGGGAGTAGCGGGTGCCGACGTTCACGCCCATCGGGCCCTTGCCCGCGATGGCCAGGGCGCGGGCGGTCTCCAGCTCCTCGATCGTCCACTTGACCTCGGCGGGGAAGCCCATCAGCTTCATGTTCTCCACGAAGGTGCCGCCGCGCTCCGGGGTGGTGGGCGCGCCCTGGGGGAAGCTCGTGTGCGTGGAGTTCCACTCGCCGTACGAGGAGAAGTCGGTGAGCCGGGCCCAGACCTTCTCGACGGGTGCCTCGATCCGTGCCTCCGCACTGACTTCGGCCATGTGACCACCCCTTCCCCTCGGGCGCTGCGACGGCCGCAGCTACGGTGTCGCGGAACGTAGCCGCAGGGTCCGGAACATTCAATACTGATGAACCGTCAGATTTGCTGGGACGTCAGGCCCACGCGCCGTATCGCCGCCGCGTCGAAGAGGTCGGAGGCGCGCGGGAACGGTCCTTCGTCGTGGCAGTGCCAGGCCTCCCAGAACAGGTCGGCGGGCAGCGCGTCCTCGGGGGCGTACACCCGGTAGACGTACTCCCTGCCGTCGAGCGCCGGCAGGGCGACCATCCAGCACCTGTCCTCCATGCCAGGGAAAGACGAACGGCGCCGGGCGGCGGTTGCGGAGGCGCGGCGGAGCGTGGCCCGCAGGCGACCGGAGGGCCAGGCGGATCTCATCCGTAAGGAGGACAACCGACGCGGGCGTGCCCAACCTGTGTCGGACGCCAAGATGCTTCCCGCCGCCGATGCATATGCCAGTGGGGGTTGATGTGGTGGGAGATGTGCAAAGCCGTCGTACCCCTTCCGGCGCCGAACCCGGCCCGATTCGAGCAGAACCGGACTCCGGACTCAGTCCCGAGCTGGCGTCCGTGGTGGCGGGCGCGCGCCGCCGCGCCGTGCGTGACGGGGACCGGCAGATAGACACCGCGCACCTGCTGCACTCCCTCCTGGAGACCGGCCCCGAAGTACGCGCCGTCTTCGAGAGCGGTGCGCAGGCGGTGCGCGTCCTCGGCTATCTCGTACAGCGCAGCATCGGCTACGGCCTCCAGTGGCAGGCCGCCGTGGAGGACTCCGGCGCCGTGCCGGTGGTCTCCTCCGTCCCCGAGGCGGGCTGGTCGCCGGCCGCCACCAACGCGATGGACGTGGCCCTTGAACGCGCCGCACTGCGCGGCGAGCCGCGCGCCCTCGGCATGGATCTGCTCGCCGGGCTCGTCGCCGACCCGGACTGCCGCGCCGTCGAGGTCCTCGCGCGGGCCCGGGTCGACGTCCCGTCGCTGCTGCGGCGCATAGAGGCGGGATGCAGGCAGTACGTGTCCGGAGGCGCGGGGCACACCGAGGGCGCGGGGTGCGCCGAGGGCGCCGGGTACGCCGGAGGTTCCGGGTATACGGAAGGTGCTCGCTACGACGGAGTGCAAGGGGCCGGTCCCGACTGCTGATCCGCCTTCCTGCGAGCGGCATGGCGTCCGCCGATTGAGACAGGGGTCAGTAGGGGTGACGCTCATGACGCCGCCTGCCATGATGTGCCGGTGCAAGCGTCTGACGGGGTACAGAAGAGCCGGGTGGGTCGGCGGAACGCGGGTGTCCGGGGAGATCGGGGCGGCCGGGGCGAGGGCGGCAGGGGCGTCGGGCTCACCCTGGCCCTGGTGTCGGCGGTCGCCTTCGGCGGCTCCGGTGTCGCGGCGAAGCCGCTGATCGAGGCGGGACTCGACCCGCTGCACGTGGTGTGGCTGCGGGTGGCGGGCGCCGCCCTGGTGATGCTGCCGGTGGCCTGGCGCCACCGCGGACTCCTGCGGAGCAGGCCCGCGCTGCTCGCCGGGTTCGGTCTCCTCGCCGTCGCGGGCGTCCAGGCCTGCTACTTCGCCGCGCTCTCGCGCATCCCCGTCGGTGTCGCGCTGCTGATCGAGTACCTCGCGCCCGCGCTCGTCCTCGGCTGGGTGCGTTTCGTGCAGCGGCGGCCCGTCACGCGGGCGGCCGCGCTCGGTGTGGTGCTCGCCGTCGGCGGCCTCGCCTGCGTGGTCGAGGTGTGGGCGGGGCTGAGCTTCGACGCCGTCGGGCTCCTGCTCGCACTCGGCGCCGCCTGCTGCCAGGTCGGCTACTTCGTCCTGTCCGACCAGGGCAGCGAAGCGGGTGATGACGCCCCCGACCCGCTCGGCGTCATCGCGTACGGCCTGCTCGTCGGCACCGTCGTACTGACCGTCGTCGCGCGGCCGTGGGGCATGGACTGGTCGGTGCTCGCGGGGGACGCGGATCTGGACGGTTCGGCCGTTCCGGCCTGGGCCCTGCTCAGCTGGATCGTGCTGATCGCCACGGTCGTCGCGTACGTCACCGGCGTCCTGTCCGTGCGCAGGCTCTCGCCCCAGGTGGCCGGCGTCGTGGCCTGCCTCGAAGCGGTCATCGCGACCGCCCTTGCCTGGGTCGTCCTCGGCGAGCGCCTCTCGGCGCCGCAGGTCGTCGGCGGTGCGGTGGTGCTCGTGGGCGCGTTCATCGCGCAGTCGTCGGCGCCGACCGAGCCCGCGGAGACGACGGAAGCCGCGGAGACGACGGAAGCCGCAGGGGAGGGCGGAGGCCCGAAGAAGGGCGGGGGCTCGGCGGAGGGCGGAGTCCCGGCGTCCGAAACTGAGTTGTCGCGCGTCGGCGACGCGACCTAACGTGCTGATCATGCACGCACGAGCGCTCGTTCTTCCGCCCCCCGCAGCCTAGGGCCTGTCTTTCGGATCTGTCCGGGGTCGCGGGGCCTGGCACGCACATCTGCGGCGTTGTCGTCGGTTGCCGACGCTCCGCGTTGCCGCCCTCCTCCGCCTTGAGCTGCACGCACCAGACCCCGCTCGAGCCCCACCCAAGGCAAGGCCACCCAGGTCCGGCCTGATCCGAAAGACAGACCCTGGCGCGGGGCGCTCACGAATCATGCCCGGCCGACGGCCGGGCCGAACAGCGCTGCCCGCAGACGGAGCCACCCATCCCTCTCTGCTGCGGAGAACTCACGTGTCACACACGCCGAGCACGTCCGACGTGCCCACTGTCGGCTCCCATTCGACCGCCGGCCTGTCCGTCGGGCGGGGCCTGCTCTACCTCATCGTCGCCGGAACCGCGTGGGGTACCGCGGGCGCGGCCGCCGCGCTGGTCTTCGCGGCCGGTGGCATGGGTCCGGTCAGCCTCTCCTTCTGGCGGTGCGCGGGCGGGTTCGCCCTGCTGCTCGTCGCACGCACGGCCGCACGGCTGGTACGTCCGCCCCGGGCGGCCACGCGGGGGGCGGCTGCCGGGCCGCTGAGCCGCGGGGTGCGCCGGATCGTCGTGACGGGCGTGGCTCTCGCCGTGTTCCAGACCGCCTACTTCGCGTCCGTCGAGGCGACCGGCCTCGCGGTCGGCACCGTCGTCACCATGGGTTCGGGGCCCGTCCTCATCGCACTCGGCGCCCGCCTGACGCTGGGGGAGCGGCTCGGCCGCGGCGGCGCTGCCGCCGTCCTCGGCGCACTCGCAGGCCTCGTCGTGCTCGTCCTCGGGGGCGGCGGCGCGGGCGGCGCGAGCGTGCGGCCGGTGGGTGTGGGCTGGGGGCTCGTCTCCGCGGCCGCGTACGCCGCCATGACGCTGCTCACGCGGCGGTGGGGGCGGGACGGCGGAGCGGACTCGTCCGACACCACGGTCTGGGCGTTCGCCGTCGTCTCGCTCTGCCTGCTGCCGCTCGCCATGGCGGAGGGGCTGCTGCCGCACACCGCCGAACCCGCGCGCGTGGGCCTCTGCCTGCTGTACATCGCCGCCGTGCCGACGGCGGTCGCGTACGCGCTGTACTTCGCGGGTGCGGCCGTCGTGCGCTCCGCCACCGTTTCCGTGATCATGCTCCTTGAGCCGGTGGGCGCCGCCGTCATCGCGGTCACCCTGCTCGGTGAGGCGCTGACGGCGGCGACCGTGGCGGGCACGGCCCTGATGCTGGCCGCCGTGACGGGCCTCGCGGTCGCGGAGACGCGGGACGCGGTGGCGGAGCGGCGGGAAGTGGCGGCGGTGTAGGAGGCCCGGGCCCCGGGGCCCGGGCGCCGCGGACGCCGACGGCCCTACGGCTCGATCAGGTACTCCGGGACCTCGATGTCCGGCGCGAGGTCCGCCGAGGGGATCAGGGCGCCGCGGCCCTTGCTCAGCGGGACGACGCCCGCCCAGTGGGGCAGGTCCATGTCCTGCGGCTCGTCGTTCGGGCCGCCGGTGCGCGCCTTCGCCGACACCTCCCTGAGATCGAGGCGCAGGACGGCGGTCGCCGCGAGCTCCTTGGCGTTGGCGGGGCGCGAGTCCGCGGCGCGCCCCGGCACGACGTGGTCGACCAGCGCGTCAAGGGCGGCGCGCTTCTCCTCGGGGTCCGTCACCTGGTGGGCGGTGCCGTGGACCACCACGGAGCGGTAGTTGATCGAGTGGTGGAAGGCCGAGCGGGCCAGGACCAGGCCGTCGACGTGGGTGACGGTCAGGCACACCGGCAGGCCGGGGTCCCGCTCCTCGGAAGCCGCGGCGCCCGCCATGCGCAGCGGCCGGGAACCCGTGGAGCCGTGCACGTACAGGCGCTCGCCGACGCGTGCGTAGAGCGTCGGCAGGACGACGGGGGCGCCGTCGCGCACGAAACCGAGATGGCAGACGTACGCCTCGTCGAGTATCGCGTGCACCGACTCCTGGTCGTACGAAGCGCGTTCCGCTGAGCGAGTGGGGGTGGTGCGGTCGGTCGGTGTGTAGGCGGCGCTCTCCGGCGACATGGTGTCGGTGGTGCTCGGCGTCGTCTGCATGGCTCTCCCTGTACGGCTTCCTTGTGCGGCTTTCCCGGACTGCTTTTCCTGCTGCCGCTCTGCTCACGATTTGCGGGCAGCTATTGCACTAGTGCATAATCGGCTTTGTGCTAGGAGAGTATCGGATCGAAGGCCGACGCGCAGCCGAGATCGCTGCGAGCGTGGAGCGTGCCGTGGGTGAAGGCGGCCTCGAACCGGGCCAACTGCTGCCGCCCATGAGGGAGTTGGCGGAACGCCTCGGAGTGAATCCCAATACCGTGGCGGCCGCCTACCGCACGTTGCGCGAACGTGGCGTCATCGAGACGGCGGGGCGGCGCGGCAGCCGCGTACGTCCGAAACCCGCGACCACCACGCGCGAGCTGATCCGGGTGGACGCGCCGCCCGGGGTGCGCAACGTCTCCCAGGGCAATCCCGACCCGGAGCTGCTGCCCCCGCTGTCCGCGGCCTTCGCGGCGGCCGCCGCGCAGAACGACCGGCAGCCCGTCCTCTACGGCGAGGGCGCGGTGGACCCCGAACTCGAACGCCACGCGCGCGTGGCCTTCGACGCCGACGGCGTCCCCCATGGCCCCCTCGCCGTCACCTCCGGTTCGCTCGACGCCATCGAGCGAGTGCTCGCCGCCCACCTCAAGCCCGGCGACGGGGTGGCCCTGGAGGACCCGGGCTGGGGAAGCCTGCTCGACCTCGTCTCCGCCCTCGGGCTGCGCGGGGTCCCGGTGGGCGTGGACGACGAGGGGCCGCTGCCCGCCGATGTCGAACGGGCGCTGGCGTCCGGTGCCCGGGCGGCCGTGGTGACCGACCGCGCGCAGAACCCCACGGGCGCCGCCGTCACCGCCGCGCGTGCGCACGCCCTGCGGGAGGTGTTCGCCGCGCACGCGGACGTGCTGCTCATCGAGGACGACCACGGCCACGGCATCGTCGACCTGCCGCTGCACCCGCTGGCCGGGTCGACCCGCAGCTGGGCCCTCACCCGCTCGACCGCCAAGGCGTACGGCCCCGACCTGCGGCTCGCGGTGGTCACGGGCGACCCCGTCACCATCGACCGGGTGCGGGGGCGCCAGCGGCTCGGGCCCGGCTGGGTGAGCCGGCTCCTGCAGCGGGCCGTCGCGCAGCTCTGGGCCACGGGAGCGGTCGACGCCCGGGTGGTGGCCGCGTCCTACGGGCGGCGCAGGGACGCGCTGATCGGGGCGCTCGCCGAGCGGGGTGTGGCCGCGTACGGGCGCAGCGGCATGAACGTATGGGTGCCGGTGCCCGATGAGACCGGAGCCGTCGCACGGCTGCTGCACGCGGGGTGGGCGGTGGCTCCGGGAGCGAGGTTCCGCCTGGGCACGCCGCCCGGGGTGCGGATCACTGTGGCGGCGCTCGGCGACGAGGACATCGTGGTGGTGGCGGACGCCGTCGCCGCCGCGACCGGGACCGCTCCGGCGCGCCGCTACGACTGACGGGCGGACTGGCGGGCCGGCTGGTCGGCGGACTGCCGGGCGGGCCGGTCGGCGGGGGCCGCCGTGGCGCGCCGGGGTCTGGACTGGGTGAGGGCCGCGCCCGCCAGGATGATGACCGCGCCGACCGGCGTCGACCAGCTCAGGGACTCGCCGAGCACCGCGACGCCCGCGGCGGTCGCGATGACCGGAACGAAGTACGTGACCATCTGGGCGGTGGTCGGGCCGACCTCGTCGACCAGTGCGTACTGCAGCAGGAAGGCGACCCCGGTGCCCAGGGCGCCCAGCGCCACGATCGCCAGCAGCGGTATGACGGGGAAGTGGGCCGGGGGCGAGGTGAACAGCGGCGTCACCACGGCCAGTTCGAGCGAGGCGACCAGCAGCTGGGCGCCGGAGAGGGAGAGGTTCGAGTGTCCGGCGCCGGCCAGTGTGCGGCGCACGTAGATCCAGCCGATGGGGTAGCTGACCGAGGCGAGCAGCGCCATCGCCGTGCCGCCGAGATCCAGTCCGCTGAAGCCCTGCCATACGCCGAGCACGGTGAGCACCCCGAAGAAGCCGAGGCCCAGGCCCGCGACGCGGCGCCGGGTTGGCCGGTCCTCGGAGAGCGCGACGAGGGAGAGTGCCATGCCCCAGAGCGGCGACGTCGCGTTGCAGATTCCGGCGAGAGTCGACGGGATCGTCAGCTCCGCGTAGGCGAAGAGAGAGAACGGCAGGGCGTTGAGGAAGAAGCCCGCCACCATCAGATGCAGCCAGGTCCGTGCCGTGCGCGGCAGCCGCTCCCGCTTCGCCACGAGCACGGCGGCGATCACCGCCGCGCCGAACACGAGCCGCCCCAGGGTGACCTGGAACGGTGCGTACCCCTCGGCGCCCACCTTGATCAGCAGGAAGCTGAAGCCCCAGATCAGGGAGAGGAAGCCGAAACGGACGCGCCAGTCGAGGGCGGGGCGGCCGGGTGCGGGGGAGTCGGCGGCCGGTGCGGCGGCTGATCGGGGCGGTGGGAGCGGTGGGGGTGCGGAACTCATGCCTCTCACCATGGACCTCAAGGATCTCGTAGCACAAGCGAGTTTTTGTGCGACTCATCGCGTAGCATCACTTACATGTTGAACCTGGAGCGCCTGCGTACGCTCGACGCCCTCGCCCGGCACGGCTCGGTCAGCGGAGCCGCCGCGGGCCTCCACGTCACGACGTCCGCGGTCTCGCAGCAGATGACGAAGCTGGAGCGCGAGGTGGGCCAGCAACTGCTCGCGAAGAACGGCAGGGGCGTGCGCCTGACCGACGCAGGACGGCTGCTCGCCGAGCACGCGGCCCGCATCCTCTCGCAGGTCGAGCTCGCCCAGGCCGACCTGGAGGAACAGCGCGGCAAGGCCGTCGGCGAGCTGCGGATCGCCGCGTTCCCCACGGCCATGCGGGGCCTGCTGCCCGCCACGCTTGCCGCGCTGCGCACCGACCACCCCGGGCTGCGGGTGGGCTGCCACGAGATGGAGCCGACGCCGGCCGTCTCGGCCGTGGTGCGCGGCGACATCGACATGGCGGTCGTCCTCGACTGGTACAACAAACCGCTGCCCGTCTCGGAGGGCCTGGTCAAGACGCCCCTCCTCGACGATCCCGCCGACGTCGCGATGCCCGCGGCGCACCCCCTCGCCGACCGTGCCGAAGTGGACCTGGAGGAGTTCGCGGACGACGAGTGGATCACCTGGGCGGAGGGCGAGTTCTGCCATGAGTGGCTGATGTTCACGCTGCGCGGCAAGGGCATCGAACCGCGCATCGCCCACCGCGCGGAGGAGCACCACACCCAGCTCGCCCTGGTCGCGGCCGGTCTCGGCGTCTGCGTGGCACCGCAGTTGGGCCGCGACCCGATGCCTGCGGGCGTGCGCGCGGTTCCGGTGCGGCACCGGGTGCGGCGGCATGTGTACGTGGTGTGGCGCGCGGACGCGGACCGCCGCCCGTCGATCAGGGCGGCGGCGCAGGCTCTCAGAGCCTGTCTTTGAACCCCCGTCTGCGCCCCGGCGCCCGGCACGCACGCTCGGCGCACGGAGCCCCAGGACAGGTGGCTCCGCCACATGACCTGGGACTCCGCACACCGATCGAACGCTTCCCCAAGCTCTCGGCTCCGCTCGAGCAGGGGAGGCCCCAATCCACCGCTGCGCCCGCGCTTCGCGCGGACGACGGGGGTTCAAAGACAGGCTCTCAGGGCGGCCGGGGCGGGGCTCCGGTAGGGGGAGTCGCCTCAGCCGGATGCGCGGCCCCCGGCACCCGTCAGCTTCCTGAAGTCCCACGACGCGACGGCGTCCGGCGTCAGGCGGACCCACGCGTGACGGCCGTCGTGCGGCATCGTGTCAAGGCCGAAGAGCTTCTGGGCGAACAGCCGCTCCGGCGCGTCGAGTTCGGGGCACGGCTCACCCGTGCGCGGGGCCTCGCCGACGAAGGTCACCGTGCCCGACAGCTCGACGCCGCGCAGCTCCCCGTACTCCTCGCCGGTGTCGACGACCACGGCGATCCGCGGGTCCTTGCGCAGGTCGGCCCAGCGCTTGCTGCGGATGATCGAGTACAGCCACAGCGAGGTGCCGTCCCAGGCGAACCAGAGCGTGCTGACGTGCGGGGCGCCGTCCGCGGACACGGTCGCCACCCGGCAGGTGCGTTCCGCGGCGAGGAAGGCGTCGAGCTCGTCCGGCGTCATCATGATCCTGCGGCCCCGGCGCTGCGTGACGGCCATGTGGATGTCCCTCCCGAGTGGCGATCCGGCCGCACGACCCCTCGTACGGCCGACCTGGCTGCACCGGCTTCCCTGACATCCCGTCAGGGGCCCGCGTCAGGAAAGGATGAGGGCTCTTCCTTCGTGACGCAATGGCCGTTAGCCTCGCGCGGATTCCGGGCCCGTGCGCCGGCCCGTCCCGCCGGCGTCCCGGACGTCCGCGACAAGGGGGAGCCATGCCGTCGTACGAACAGCTCAGGGAACTCCTCGATCCCGCTACCACGGCCCTGCTGACCGTCGAGTGCCAGCAGGGCGTCATCGGCACGGAGAGCGCCCTGCCCGAACTCGCCGCCGAGGCGCGGTCCTCGGGCGCACTCGCCAATGTCGCCCGGCTGGTCGCCGCGGCCCACCTGAGCGGCGTCCAGGTCCTGCACGCGATCGCCGAACGGCGGCCCGACGGACGCGGGGCCAATCGCAACGCCCGGCTCTTCCGCGCCGCCGAACGGCTGCCCGTGCGGCAGCTCTCGGGCACCGCGGCCGTGCGTGTCACACCGCCGATCGAGGTGGCGGACGAGGACTTCCTCGTGCGCCGCCTGCACGGTCTCTCACCCGTCGCGGGCACCGACGTGGACGCCCTGCTGCGCAATATCGGCTGCCGGACCCTGCTCGTCACCGGGGTCTCCGCCAACGTCGCGATCCCGAACGCCGTGTTCGACGCCGTGAACCTCGGCTACACCGCCGTCGTGCCCGCCGACGCCATCGCGGGAGTCCCCGCCGACTACACGAAGGCGATGATCCGCAACACGCTCGCGCTCGTCGCCACCGTCACCACCACGGGGGAGATCCTGAGCGCCTGGAAGCGCCCGCGACGCGCCGGTTAGGGCATGTGCATTCTTCCGGCCGGGGGCGGGGGGGGGGGGGGCAAACGGCAGGCGTTCAGGCCAGCTTGACCGAGCCGCCCGTCACGGTGATCTCGGCGGCCGGCAGCGGCTTCGGCGCGGGTCCGCCCTTGACGCTGCCGTCCGCCACGTCGAACTTGCTGCCGTGGCAGGGGCAGTTGATGGTGCCGTCCTCGACACTCGACACCGGGCACTGTTTGTGGGTGCACCGGTTCGAGAAGGCCTTGAACCGGCCCTTGACCGGCTGGGTGACGACCACGCCCGCGTCCTTGAAGATCTTGCCGCCGCCCACCGGAATCTCCGACGTCCTGGCCAGCACGATCCCGGCGGCCCCCGCGTCACCGCCCGGCGCCTGCGCGCCCGCGGGTTCGGAGGAGTCGTCGCTGTCACCCGCCCCGCAGGCGGTGAGCGCGGCGGCGAAGCCCGCGGCGCCGAGTGTGGCCACGACGGTGCGGCGGCAGGGCCCGGAAACGGTCTCTTCGGAAGTCGTCATGGCCAGTGATACGCGGCTCCGGGCCCCGGTGTTCAAACATTCACCACGGCATTCCGGCGTTCAGGCATGTCCGCCCGGAGGAGCGGCGTGGGCCGGACGGGCGGTCGGCGTCAAGTGCTTGTTCAGGAAGTCCAGTTCGAGCCGCAACAGATTCGCGGCCTGGTCCTCCTGGCTCAGCAGGTGGCTCGCGCCGGACAGCGGCAGCACGGTGTGCGGACGCCCCGCGGCCAGCAGGGCCGAGGAGAGGCGCAGCATGTGCACGGGGAGCACGTTGTCGTCGGACAGCCCGTGGACCAGCATCAGCGGCCGGCTCAGCCGATGCGCGTGCGCGACCAGGGAGCAGTTCTCATACGCGGCGGGGCGCACGTCCGGGTGCCCCAGATAGCGCTCCTTCCAGTGCGTGTCGTAGAGGCGCAGGTCCGAGGGGGCCGCGCCCGCAACTGCCGCGTGGAAGACGTCGGGGCGGTGCAGCACGGCGCCCGCCGCCAGGTACCCGCCGAACGACCAGCCACGGATGCCGACGCGCTCCGGATCGAGGTCGGGGAACCGCTCGGCGGCGGCGTGCACCGCGGCCACCTGGTCGTCGAGCACGGGGGTCAGCTGGTCGCCGTGGACGGCCTTCGCCCAGTCCTCGCCGCGCCCCGGAGTGCCGCGCCCGTCCGCGATCAGTACCGCGTACCCCTGCTCGGCGAACCACTGGGCCACAACCGTCCACCACGCGCGCGCGTGGACCACGAGTTGGATGCCCGGACCGCTGTAGGGGCAGAGCAGCACCGGCAGCTTTCCCGAACCCGGCTCGTACCAGGACGGCAGGTACAGCGCACTGCGCAACTCCCGCTTCCCGAGGGTGAGGTGGCGGGGGCGCGGGGTCACGACCGGCTCCTCGGCGTACACGGCGATCCGGCCGACCGGCTCGCCCCCGCGCAGCACGGTCACCGTCTGCCCGTCGGGCGTCCTGCTGTCGAGTACCACGGTGTCGCCCCCGACGGCTGCCGTGTGGACGCCGGGACCCGAGCTGATCTGCTTCAGGGTGCCGGTGCCGGAGCGGCGTTCGGGGCCGGGCCCGTGGCCCGCGTGGTCGAACGTCCAGACGTGGACCTCCGTCGGCTCGGTCGACGCGGTGAACCACAGGCGCTCGCCCGCGGCGGCCAGGACCTCGCGCACCTCAAGGCCGCCGGGCGTGCTCGTGTCGCCCACCCACAGACCGCGCGTGCGGCCCTGTACGTCTCCGTGCCGGACGACCCGGCCGCTCTCCAGGCGCAGCGGTGTACCCGGCATCAGCTCCAGCCAGGCGGGATCGTGCCGTCGGCCGAGCAGGCGTGTCCGGCCGGTCCCGGGGTCGACCTCCAGGAGGTGGACCGAACGCTGGTCACGGGTCTGCAGAGTGATCAGCGGCCCGTGGGCGTCCCAGCGCGCCGTGGGGACGTAGTCGAAGGCGTCGTCCGTCCACTCCTCGGCGACGGGGTGGTCCGCCGCGCGCTCCGGGGTGACCACCGCGGTCCTGGTGCCGTCCGTGCGCACGATGTGCAGCGACGTCTCGGCGTTGGCGGTACCGGCCGCCGGGTAGCGGACGGCGCGCGGCGGGCGCTCCGGGTGCGCCGGGTCCGAGAGCCACCAGACGCGTACCGCAGAGGCGTCCACACGCGCGACGAGCAGGGCGTCACTCTTCGGGGACCACCAGAAGCCGCGCTGTCTGTCCATGGACTCGGCGGCCACGTGGTCGGCGAGCCCGTAGGTGACCGCCGCGCCCTCGGGCTCCGCGAGCGCCCTGTCACCCGTACCGTCGGCGCCGACCACCCGCAGGGCGCCGTCGCAGACGTACGCGATGAGGGTCCCGTCCGGCGAGGGGCGCGGGTCGACCGCCGGGCCCGCCGTGCGGATCCGGCGCGGCGGGCCGCCGGCCGTCTCCACCACCCAGAGCGCCCCGCCCAGCGTGAAGGCGGCCACGCGCGCGTGGTGGTCGCTCGCGTAGGCCACCACTCCTTGCGTCGTCTCGCGCGCCCGCTCCCTGCGGACCCGCTCCGCCTCCGGCACCGGACCCTCGGCCCCCAGCGCCCGCGGATCGGCGAGCACGCGCTCGGCCCCGTCCTCGTACAGCCACAGCCTGCCGACCGGATCGTCGCCCGCCGTCGACCGCACGAACAGCACCCGCTCGCCGTCCGGGGAGACCGTGAAGCCGCGCGGCACACCCAGGGAGAAGCGGCGCGTGCGCGCGAACTGGCGGGGAAGATCAATCGATTCCATGCCGGGCACTGTAAGAGCCTGTGTCATATCCCCGGCCAGGCGGCGACCACCCGGCCGGGGATATGACACAGGCTCTAAGCACCTCCCACGTGATCCAACAGCGTGGAACCGGCAGTAATCTGGGGCAATGCTCAGCGAAGTCACCGCGGTCCGCTACGTCACGCCCCTGCGGGAGGGCGGATCGCTGCCCGGGGTCGTCGAGGCCGACGACCACGGCACGTACGGGACGTACGTCATCAAGTTCACCGGTGCGGGACAAGGGCGCAAGACGCTCGTCGCCGAGGTGATCTGCGGTGAGCTGGCCCGCGGGCTCGGCCTGCGCGTGCCGCGTCTCGTGGCGGTCCGGCTCGACCCGGTCCTCGGACTCGGCGAGCCCGACGAGAGGGTCCAGGAACTGCTGAAGGCGAGCGGCGGCCTCAACCTCGGCATGGACTTCCTCTCCGGCGCGCTCGGCTTCGACCCGCTCGCCTACGACGTCGGCCCGGCCGAGGCCGGCCGCATCGTCTGGTTCGACGCCCTGATCAACAACGTGGACCGGTCCTGGCGCAACCCCAACCTGCTCCGCCTGCACGGCGATCTCTGGCTCATCGACCACGGGGCGAGCATGATCTGGCACCACAACTGGCGCACCGTCGAGACCGCGGTCGCCAAGCCGTACGACGCGTCCGACCACGTCCTCGCCCGCTACGGCCCCGACATCGCGGCCGCCGCCGCCGAGCTGGCCCCCCGCGTCACCGAGGAACTGCTCGCCGGGGCCGCGGCCGCGGTGCCCGACGAGTGGCTGGCCGACGAGCCCGGCTTCGCGAGCCCGGACGACGTGCGCCGCGCCTATGTGGCCGCGCTGCTGCCGCGCGCAGCGACCATCCACGAACGGATCGCGCTGGGCGAACCGCAGCCGAAGGGTGCCCTCAAGTGACGAAGCGGGACGTCTTCGAGTACGCGCTGGTGCGTGTCGTGCCCCGGGTGGAGCGCGGCGAGCAGATCAACGCGGGGGTCGTGGTCTACTGCCGCGCCAAGTCCTTCGTGGCCGCCCGCACCCACCTGGACGAGGCCAGGCTGCGCGCCCTGGATCCGGCGGCCGACGTGGCCGGCATCAGGGCCGGGCTCGGCGCCGTCGAGCGGATCTGCGAGGGTGGCGAGGCCGCGGGCCAGGCCGAGCGCGACGACGCGGGGCGGCGCTTCAGGTGGCTGATCGCGCCCCGCTCCACGGTGATCCAGCCGGGTCCGGTGCACACGGGCCTGACGGCGGATCCTGGGGCCGAGGTCGACCGTCTCCTGCAACTGTTGGTGAGGTAAAGCGTCACACCTCTCCTGTGGGCCGTTGACACCCGGTGCCAGGGCTTCTAGCGTCTCGTCCAGCTGAAGGTACTAAGCGGTCGCTCACCATCGGGGCGTACCGTGGGCCGCACCCCCAAGAGCCGTATCCAAGGGCGAGGAGAACCAGCATGTCCACCACAGAGCAGCGCGTCGCTGTCGTGACCGGCGCGGCACGAGGCATCGGCGCGGCGACCGCCGTACGCCTCGCCGCCGAGGGCCGCGCCGTGGCCGTCATCGACCTCGACGAGGCCGCCTGCAAGGACACCGTTGCGCAGATCACCGCGGCCGGCGGCAAGGCGCTCGCCGTGGGCTGCGACGTGTCCGACGAGGCCCAGGTCGAGGCCGCCGTGGCCCGCATCGCCGAGGAGCTCGGCGCGCCGACGATCCTCGTCAACAACGCCGGTGTGCTCCGCGACAACCTCCTCTTCAAGATGAGCGCGGGCGACTGGGACACGGTCATGAACGTGCACCTGCGCGGCGCCTTCCTGATGACCAAGGCCTGCCAGAAGCACATGGTGGACGCCAAGTTCGGCCGCGTCGTGAACCTCTCCTCGTCCTCCGCGCTCGGCAACCGCGGCCAGGCCAACTACGCCGCGGCCAAGGCGGGACTGCAGGGCTTCACCAAGACCCTCGCCAAGGAACTCGGCAAGTTCGGCGTCACCGCCAACTCCGTCGCCCCGGGCTTCATCGTCACCGAGATGACGAAGGCCACCGCCGAAAGGGTCGGCATGGGCTTCGAGGACTTCCAGGCCGCGGCCGCCACCCAGATCCCGGTGCAGCGCGTCGGCCGCCCCGAGGACATCGCCAACGCCATCGCCTTCTTCACGGGCGACGCGGCGGGCTTTGTCTCCGGGCAGGTCATGTACGTCGCCGGCGGCCCGCTCAACTGACCCGGAAGGCGGAGACAGACCATGGCTGTGCAGGACAGTGGGAAGGCCGCGCTCATCACGGGCGCGAGCCGCGGCATCGGATACGGCATCGCCGAGGCGCTGGTCGCCCGCGGCGACCGGGTCTGCATCACCGGACGCAACGAGGACGCCCTCAAGGAGGCCGTCGAGAAGCTCGGCTCCGACCGGGTCATCGGCGTCGCGGGCAAGGCCCATGACGAGGCGCACCAGGTGGTCGCCGTCGAGCGCACGATGGAGGCGTTCGGCAGGGTCGACTTCCTGATCAACAACGCGGGCACCAACCCGGTCTTCGGCCCGATGGCCGACCTCGACCTCAACGTGGCCCGCAAGGTGTACGAGACCAACGTCATCTCGGCGCTCGGCTTCGCCCAGCAGACCTGGAAGGCCTGGCAGAGCGAGAACGGCGGCGCGATCGTGAACATCGCCTCCGTCGCCGGTGTCTCCGCCTCGCCCTTCATCGGCGCGTACGGGATGAGCAAGGCCGCCATGGTCAACCTCAGCCTTCAGCTGGCGCACGAGTTCGCACCGAAGGTGCGCGTGAACTCCATCGCGCCCGCCGTCGTCAAGACCAAGTTCGCCCAGGCCCTGTACGAGGGCAGGGAGGCGGAGGCGGCCGCCTCCTATCCGCTCGGCCGGCTCGGTGTGCCGGAGGACATCGGGGGCGCCGCCGCGTTCCTCACCTCCGGCCAGTCCGACTGGATCACGGGCCAGACACTCGTGGTCGACGGCGGCATCTTCCTCAATGCGGGCGTCGGCTGACCAAGGCCGCACACCCGCCCAGTACGCCTCTTTCAGTGACGTACGCACTCATCAAGTGCCCTGTCGGCATCCGCAGTTGGACCGGCGGGGCGCTGCGATATTGTCTCCCGATTCCATGGCATGGCCGATCGAGGAGCGTGCGCGTGTTCAGTGAAGTTCCCCCAGCCAGGCGGACCAGAGGTCTGCGTCCGGTGGCGGCGATCGCGTCCATATCGCTGCTCGCCGGATGCGGAATGCTGTCCTCCGAGGGATCGGACGACGACGAGCAGATCACCGTCGGCACGATGAGCGCGCCGAGCACCCTGGACCCGGCGAAGGCCTGGGACAGCTCGTGGGAGCTGTACAGGAACGTCTTCCAGACGCTGCTCAGCTTCCCCTCGGGCGCCACCGAGCCCGAACCGGACGCGGCGGAGTCCTGCCGGTTCAGCGACTCCTCCAGCACGGTCTTCACCTGTGAGCTCCGCAGTGGCCTGCGGTTCTCCGACGGCGACACGCTGGACGCGGCGGCCGTGAAGTACTCCTTCGACCGGATACGGAAGATCGGGGCGAAGGGCGGACCGACCGGGCTGCTCGGGTCGCTCGACACGGTCGAGGCGAAGGGGAAGCGGACCGTCATCTTCCGCCTCAAGAAGGCGGACGCGACGTTCCCGTTCGTTCTCGCGACCCCGGCCATGTCGATCGTCGACCCCGTCGAGTACCCGGCGGACCGGCTCCGCGAGGGCGACGAGATCACTGGCTCCGGGCCCTACACCCTCGACGCGTACACCGCGAACGAGAAGGCGGAGCTGCGCAGGAACGACAAGTACAAGGGCGCGGCCGACGTCAAGAACGAAGCCGTCACCATCCGCTACTTCAAGAAGTCCTCGGCCATGGTCGACGCCCTGAAGGACAAGCAGATCGATGTGACCTTCCGCGGTCTGGCCTCGAAGGACATCGTCGAGATGCAGGGCAGGGGCAGGCGCGAGCAGGACATCGAGCTCGTCGAGGGCGCGGGCACCGAGATCCGCTACCTGGTGTTCAACACCAAGGACCCGTGGGTGCGGAAGCTGCCCGTCCGGCGGGCCTTCGCGCAGCTCGTCGACCGCGGGGCCATCGCCCACAAGATCTACAAGGACACCGTGGAGCCGCTGTACTCGATGGTGCCGCGCGGGCTCACGGGTCACGCCACCGGCTTCTTCGACGAGTACGGCAACCCCAGCGCGGCCAAGGCCAGGAAGATCCTCACCGACGCCGGAATCCACGGGCCGGTCCCGCTCACCCTCTGGTACACCACCGACCGCTACGGTTCGGCGACCGAGGCGGAGTTCGCCGAGATCAAGCGGCAGCTGGAGGGCTCGGGGCTCTTCAGGATCACGCTCAAGAGCCGTCCCTGGACCGAGTTCCAGGAGGGGTACAGCAACGGCGAGTACCCCGTCTTTGGACGCGGGTGGTTCCCCGACTTCCCGGACGCGGACAACTTCATCGCGCCGTTCGTGGGCCCGAAGAACGTCCTCAACACGCCGTACCCGTCCAAGGAGATCACCGACGAGGTGCTGCCGCGCGAGCGCAGGGAGGCCGACCGGGGCGCGGTGATCAACGATTTCCAGCGGGCCCAGGACATCCTCGTCGACGACGTCAGGCTGCTGCCGCTGTGGCAGGGCAAGCAGTACATCCTGTCCAGCGAGGAGATCGCGGGCGGCGAGCGAGCCCTCGACCCCTCCGCGATCATGATGATGTGGGAGCTGCAGCGCAAGACCAGCTGGTAGCCGGGCACCGGCGGGCGGGCGGCCGGACCGATTGTCAGTGCGCGCCGGTAGGTTCAGGGGTTCAGAGACTGGATCTGAGAAATGACCGTACACCGGAGGTTGTTGACGTGACCGACATCGCCATGCTGCCCGCGTCCTGGCGCGGAGTCCTCGGCGAGGAACTCCAGAAGCCCTACTTCAGGGAGCTCACCGAGTTCGTCGAGGAGGAGCGGGCGAAGGGCCCTGTCTACCCGCCGCGCGAGGAGGTCTTCGCCGCCCTCGACGCGACGCCGTACGACCGGGTGAAGGTCCTGGTCCTCGGCCAGGACCCCTACCACGGCGCGGGCCAGGGGCACGGGCTCTGCTTCTCCGTGCGCCCCGGTGTGAAGACCCCGCCCTCGCTGCGGAACATCTACAAGGAGATGAAGGAGGAACTCGGCCACCCCGTGCCGGACAACGGCTACCTGATGCCGTGGGCCACGCAGGGTGTCCTCCTGCTCAACGCGGTGCTCACGGTCCGTGCCGGGGAGGCCAACTCCCACAAGGGCAAGGGCTGGGAGAAGTTCACGGACGCGGTGATCCGCGCGGTGGCCGACCGCCCCGACCCGGCCGTCTTCGTCCTGTGGGGGAACTACGCCCAGAAGAAGCTCCCCCTCATCGACACGGAGCGGCACATCGTGGTGAAGGGCGCGCATCCCTCGCCGCTCTCCGCGAAGAAGTTCTTCGGCTCGCGCCCGTTCACGCAGATCAACGAAGCGGTCGAGGCGCAGGGGCACGAGCCGATCGACTGGCGGATCCCGGACATCGGCTGAGGTCTCCGGGCCGGGAGCCTGTCTTCGGGGTTTCCCGGCCGAGGGGGCCGCGGGCGTCACCGGCCTGGCCCAGCGCCGGGGGTGAGCGCCCCGCCCGCGAACGTGCCTGACCGTGATTGTCAGTGGTGGCCGCTAGCGTCGTGAGGGATGGGGGCTACGGCCGTACGACCACGGAGGACCCGGTGACGGAGCAGCAGGAGCAGACGGCGGAGGACGCGATGATGACCCGGATCGGGCAGGCGGTCATGCTGCACCACGGCGGCGACCGCGAGGAGGCGCAGGACCGCTTCCTCGGCCTGTGGGGGGAGATCGGCGAGGACGGCGACCCGCTGCACCGCTGCACGCTCGCGCACTACATGGCGGACACGCAGGCCGACCCCTCGGACGAACTGGCGTGGGACCTGCGGGCGTTGTCGGCGGCCGACGAGCTCACCGACCAGCGCCTGAACGAGCACCACCAGTCGCTCGCGGTGCGCGGCTTCTACCCCTCCCTGCATCTGAACATCGCCGCGGACTACGTGAAGCTGGGCCGTCCGGAAGCGGCCCGCAGCCATCTGCGCCGGGCCCGCGGCGCGGTGGGCACCCTGGAGGACGACGGCTACGGCAACGGCATCAAGGAGGCCATCGCGAGGCTGGAGCGCGAGGTCGGGGAGGGCAGCGAGGAGGAGTAGGGAGGCAGGGGGGAGAGGGCAAGGGGGCAGGGGGAGGGGGCGGCGCAGAGAGTACGGCGCCGCCCGACGCGGGGCCGCCGCCCGACGCGGGGCCGCCGCCCGACGCGGGGCCGCCCGATGTGGCACTGCCGCGTCAGCGGCCGTACGTCTCGCGGCAGATGACGGCCTGGGCGCTGCCCGGCGGCCAGTTGCCGTAGGCCTCGCCGAGCGCGCACACGTCGGCACCGGGCGCGGCGGGGGCCGTGGCCGGGGCGGGCCGGGTCGCTCCCGCGTCGGGCCGCGCCGGAGGGGGCCTGCGGGCCGGTTCCGAGGGCGCGGGCGCGGGCGGGCGCGCGGGCCGGGCGGGGCCGGGTGGGGGAGTCGACCGGGCGGCCTCGGGGGCGGTCGGCCGGGAGGTGGCGGGTCCGGGCGGGGTGCCGCCCATACGCTCCAGCGCCTCGCGCGCCGGAGCCTGGACGACGCGCGGCCTGCTGCTCCCGTCGGGGTGGGGCGCGGGCGCCGACGTGGTGGCCGCGACGGGACCGGTCCCCGCGGGCCGCTCGACGCTCACGCACCCGGAGACGGTGGCCGTGACGGCAGTGACGGCCGCGGAGACGAGGAGCGCGGCGGTGGTCGTCGATCGATGCACCCGCGCAACTCTGCTGCGCGCGGAGCCAGTTGACCCGGGAAGTCCGGGAGGTTGCCCCGCACGGGTGATGCGGGACGCGCGGCACGGATGATCACGGCCGCTCACGGACGGGGGACCCCCTCCCGCCTCACCCGTCCAGCATCCCCCTCAGCAGCTCCCCGACGCTCCTGCGAAGCTCCTCCTCCGTCGGCGTCGTGGCGTGGTACGAGCCCGCCACGCACGAGAACATCAGGCCGTCGCACCACGCCACGAGGGAGAGCGTGTGGAGCTCGGGGGCGGAGGAGCCCGCGGCCCGGAGCAGGGCCTCCAGGGGCTCCCTGAACTGGGCGCCCGCCGCGTCGTAGTGGGCGCGCAGTTCCGGTCTGCGGGTCGCCTCCAGGGCCAACTCGTAGCGCGACACGAGCAGTTGGCGGGCGTCGCCGGAGAGGTAGCGGTGCAGGGCGGCGGCCAGGCCGGTGACCACCTGCTCGCGGCCGGCCGCCAGGGCGGGCATGTCGGCGGGGCTCAGGAGCTCCGCCTCGCGTTCGGCCTGTCGCCGCACCGCCGTCTCCAGGAGGGCGAGCCGAGTGCGCGCGTGATTGGACGTGGACCCCTGCGGCAGTCCCGCCGCCTCGTCGACGGACCGGTGGGTGAGGCCGCGCATACCGCGCTCCGCGAGCAGGGCGAGGGCGGCGTCGGCGATGAGCTGGGGGCGGGTGGGTCCCGCGCTGCGTACGGACATGGCGAAAACCTTACCTCCCTCACTACAGATGTAGTACGGTCATCCTCGGCGTCGCGCACTACATCTGTAGTGAAGGAGGGCGCGGGAGTGGATGGCACGTACACGGTGGCCGTGTGCGGCGCCCCGGAGGAGGAGCCATGAAGCAGCAGCCCCACGCGGTCGTCATCGGCGGTGGCATCGGCGGACTCACCGCCGCCCTCGGCCTGCACGGGTCCGGGTGGCGCGTCACGGTCCTTGAGCGTGCCGCCTCCCTCAAGCCCGTGGGCGCCGGCATCGGACTCGCGCCCAACAGCCAGCGCGCCCTGGACGTCCTCGGCCTCGGCGACCGGGTCCGTGCGCTGGCCGCCTGGCAGGGGGACGGCGGCGTGCGTGCCCAGGACGGCCGCTGGCTGGTGCGCACGAGTGCGGCCGAGACCCAAGCGGCGTACGGCGGAAGCCTGGTGATGCTGCACCGCGCGACCCTCGTCGACCTGCTGGTCTCCGCGCTGCCCGAGAAGGCGCTGCGTACCGGCGCGCGGGCCCGGCTGTCGGACCCGGGCGCCGCGGGCCGCCGCGCCGTCGTCAGCACCGACGACGGCGACATCGAGGCGGACCTCGTCGTCGGCGCCGACGGCATCGACTCCGCCGTGCGGGCCGCTCTCTTCCCGGTGCACCCGCGCCCCGGGTACGCGGGCTTCACCGCCTGGCGGTTCGTCGTCCCGGCCCCCGACGAGCCCTTCGCGCCCCACGAGACCTGGGGCCGCGGCGGCGTCTGGGGCACGCAGCCGCTCAAGGACGGCAGGGTGTACGTGTACGCCACCGCCCGCCTCCCCGAGGGCGGCAGGGCGCCCGACGACGAGAAGGCCGAGCTGGAACGCCGGTTCCGCGACTGGCACGACCCGATTCCCCGGCTGATCTCCGCCGTGGGCGCCGACAGCATCCTGCGCAACGACGTCCGTCACCTGCCCACGCCCCTCGCCGTCTTCCACCGGGGCCGCGTCGTCCTCGTCGGCGACGCCGCGCACGCCATGACGCCGAGCCTCGGCCAGGGCGGTAACCAGGCGATCGAGGACGGCGTCGTCCTCGCCCACCACGTGGCACCGGACGCCGACCTCGCCGCGGGCCTGGCCGCCTACAGCGCGGCGCGCGTCCCGCGTACCACGGACATCGTCCGCCGGTCGGCACGCACCTCCCGCGTCACGCACCTGACCGGCGCCCCGGCCATCGCCGTACGCGACGCCCTCATCTCGGCGGCGACGAGAATCGCCCCCCATTCCGTGCTGCACGGCCTCTCCGCCATCACCGACTGGCGTCCCCCGCAGGCCTCTTGAACCCAGGCTCCATCAGCCGCGGGAACGGAGGCCGGGGCGGGGAGGGAGAAGCCACCCCCTCACCCCGCTCGGCCTCCCGGCTGTCGCGGGCGGCGCCGATCCAGGTGTCGAAGACCGGACCGGCGGGCATCGGGGCCGCCCCTGTGGGCAACCGGCTCTGCCCCCCGGTCTCCTGACGGGCTCCGCGAGGGCTCCTAGCGTCGTGGCGTGAGCCTTTGGACCTCCCTGGAACCTGCCTCCGTGACCGTCGACCCAGGCAGCGGCACCACCGTGCAGCTGCGGGTGCGCAACACCGGTGACATCGTCGACGAGTACCGCTTCGAACCGGTCGGCGACCTCGCGCCCTGGGCCACGGTGGAGCCGGCGGTTTTGCGGCTCTACCCGGGGACGACCGGCACGGTGGAGCTGGCGTTCGCCCCGCCCCGTACGCCCGACGCGGTCGCAGGACCGCACCCGTACGCGGTACGGATCACACCGGCGGAACACCGCTCCGCCGTCGTCGTCCCCGAGGGGAACGTCACCGTCACTCCCTTCACCGAGGTGCGCGCCGAGCTGGTGCCGCCGACGGTGAAGGGGTGGTTCCGCGGACGGCCTCAGCTGGCCGTGGACAACATCGGCAACACCGGGGTCACCGCGTCACTCAGCGGCAACGACACCGGCGACAGGCTCTCCTACGACCTCCAGCCGGGCAACGTCCAGATCGAACCGGGGCGGGCCGCGTTCGTGAAGGCGACGCTGCGGCCCCGGCAGATCACCTGGTTCGGTTCCAAGCAGGAGCAGCCCTACGCGCTGGCCGTGCGGCGGTCCGGCAGCGAGCCGGTGAACGTGGACGGTGTCTTCGTGCAGCGCGGGGTCTTCCCGGGCCGGCTGACCGCCGTGCTCGGCGTGGTCCTCGCGCTGACCGTCGCGTTCGTGACGATCTGGATGTCGAACCGGCCGCAGCTGCGGACCCAGGCCAGGGAGAAGTTGGAGCAGGGCGGCCGGCTCAAGCCGGACAGCCCGCCCCCGCCCGCGAAGAGCGCGCCGCCCGCCCCCGAGAAGCCGCAGGAGGCTTTCGAGGAGCCCGGCGGGGACGGCCAGAAGGACGAGAAGGACGCAGGCGGCGGTGACGGTGGCGGGGGCGGTGGCGGCGGCGAGGAGGACGAGCCCGACGAGGTGACGGCGGCCGACGCGGTGCGTGAGCTGGCCGGGAGCAGCGAGGGCCGCCACATCTGCTACCGCGCCTTCGTCGAGGGCGACGGCTGGCAGGACGCCGTGTGCGACGGCGCGGAGGCAGGCGCGGCGGGCCAGGGCACCCCCATCAAGGCGCTCAGCATCGCGGTGTCCGACACCCAGGGCGTCACCGGCACGGGCGCCTTCGTGGGCGAGGGCTGGCGGGAGGGGATCCCGTGGTCGAACGCGGACGACACCGAGGACATGTTCTTCGGCAGCACCGAGGAGGCCGACCCCGCCCTTGAGGGCTACACCTACAAGGTCTTCGACGGCTCCGTGTGCAGTGACGCCTACGTGAAGGACCGGGACTGGATGGGCGAGGTGTGCACCGACCCCGGTCAGTTCAAGTACCACGGGAGTCCGATGGAGCTGAACCTCCAGCTGGAGGCGGTCCGCTTCACCGTCTGACGAGTCGTCGGGGGAGAGGCCCAACCACGGGAGGCCCACCACGGGGCTCTCCCCTCAGATGTAGCCCTCACGCAGGGCGTACGCCACCACGTGGGCGCGGTTGCGCAGGTGCAGGCGGGTGGTGAGGCCGTGCATCACGTTCTTGACGGTGCGTTCGGAGTACGACAGCTTCACGGCGATCTCCGAGGTGTCGAACCCCTCGGCCACCAGCCGCACCACGTCCACCTCGCGCTTGGTGAAGCTCATGAAGAACCCCGGCTGGTCGTCGCCGCCCCGGTGCAGGCGCCGCACCTGGCCGATGAGCTGCCCCAGCAGGTCCGCGGGCAGGTCGCCGCCTCCCTTGGCGGCGGTCACCACCGCGTGCACCAGGCGCTGGGCGGTCGCCTCGTGGCGCCAGACGATGGCGCCGACACCGCATTCGATGACGTCGAGGAGTTCGTGCTCACGGACCGCCCCGGCGACGAGTACGGCACGCGCGCCCTCGCTGCGCACGGTGCGCCGCAGGCGGGCGAGCGCGGCCTCGTCGATGGTGTCCTCGATGACCAGGACGACCGCGGCCCGGCCGGAGTCCCCGCACACCTCGACCTCGGGGTGCCGGCGCAGCTGGCTGAGGGCGCCCTCGCGGCTGATCGGATCCGGGGCGACCACGGCGACGGCGACCCGCACGCGGTTCGTCTTCGGCAGACCGTGCGAGGGGACCGCGGAGAGCGGGGACTTGGGGGCCATAGGGGATACGGGGGAGATGGGGGAGCTCGGGGAGATGGGGGAGGCTGCGGAAACAGTCGAGGCGGGGGAGGCCACAGGGGCCGCGGGGGCCACGAAGGCCGGGGGCGAGCTGGACACGCGATCTTCCTCTGGTCTCTGACTCTGGCTCTGGGGGTGGTTCGTGCTCTGAGAGCCTGTGTCATATCCCCGGCCGGGTGGTCGCCGCCTGGCACGCACGATCGCCGCGTTGCCGAAAAGCCCTAGTAGCTCCTCCCCCAGGCCTGAACGGCCCGGGGGGACCCCCACCGAGGACTTCCCGGCGCCTTGCGATCGCACGCACCAGACGACGCCCACTGATCCGACCGGGGATATGACACAGGCTCTGACGGGTCGGCGCCGCGGGCGGTGTGCCGACGGACGCCACCGGGTGCCGCCGGTCCCCCTGGAGGCCCGGGAGGCCCGAGGACCGGCGGCACCCGGTCGAGGTCAGGAGCAGGGCTTGAAGAAGTGCTTCCAGCCGTCGCCGGGCATGGCCGGCGGCTCGGCCGGGGTGCCGGACTCGCCGTACTTCTGCTGGTGATCGGCGTTGTAACGGCCGGGGCCGCTGCTCGCCTTGGTCAGGCGCACCTCCCGCTCCCACACGCCGTCTCCGGCGTTGACGAGGGTCGCGAGGTCCGGGTATGCGTCGTTGCCGTAGTTGGCGATCCGCAGCTGCTTGACCTCGCGGCTGTCGCCGATGTCCAGGCGGCGGGCGTGGGCGGAGCCGAGGTTCGCGCGCTTGAGCGGCCCGGGGCGGTACTCGGCGACGCGCGAGGTGGACGGGTCGTCCACGCCGGAGGGGGTGACGAGGTTGACGACGATGTCCAGGGCGCCGTCCTTCTGGAAGTCGGCGACCGCGGCGGTCGCGACCTCGCCCGGCTCGGCGCCGAGGAGCTTGCCGACGGAGTGCTTGGTGCCGAACGTGCCGTTCGCGGCGCCCCACTGGACGGTCATCTTGGTGCCGGTGTGACCCGGGTCGATGATCTTGTCCGGGCGGCCGTCACCGTCGAGATCGCCGACCAGCGTCGTCGCGCCGGAGAGGCAGGGGCCCGCCGCCCGCGCGGTCGTGGCGGAGCGTCCCGCGCTGCCCGAGTCCGCCGACCCGGCCGCGCTGGCCTGGTAGCCGGCGGCCGTCAGGGTCAGGGCGACGGCCGCGACCGGTGCGGCGATCAGACGTGAGCGCTTGCGAAGCATGTACGAACTCCCGATGTCGTTGCTGCTGGGTTGTGCCGGGTGGCCCGGGGGCCTTCCCGGATGAGCACGACTCGAGCTTGCGGGGTGAGCTGTCCCAACGGCCAGGAATGCCGGGCAGTTGGGGACACTGGAATGCGAAAATGGGCTCTGGCCTGGGGGAATGTACGGAGCCTGGAACGCGGAACTGGGACGAGGCCGGGCCGTTGGTGCACCGCGGAGCGCCGGATTCCTGGCCGTGGGGCCAGCATGTGCCGACCGTTCGGCCCTGGCCCCGCCCGCGTGACGCGGCGTAGGGCGCGCATGGGAGAGTTTCGCGAGAAGTCATGACTGCCGGGGACCGAGAACGGGCGGAACCGCTCAGCCGGCCGGCCCGTCATGACGCGACCGCACACTGTCAGAGCCGCACGCTCTGCTGAACACACGAAGGACGAGGGCGGAGCGGTGGACACCAGCGCGAACCGGGACATGAAGATCGGCTGCATCGGGCTCGGCGACATCGCGCAGAAGGCGTACCTGCCAGTGCTCACCACCCAGCCCGGCGTCGAGCTGCACCTGCAGACGCGCACGCCCGCGACCCTGACCCGGGTCGCGGGCGTCCACCACATCCCGGACTCCCGCTGCCACACCGACCTGGACGCACTGCTCGCCCAGGGCCTCGACGCCGCCTTCGTGCACGCGCCGACCGCCGTGCACCCGGAGATCGTCGCCCGGCTCATCGAAGCGGGCGTACCCACCTATGTCGACAAGCCGATCGCGTACGAACTCGCCGACTCCGAGCGCCTGGTGAACCTCGCGGAGGAGCGCGGCGTCAGCCTCGCCGTCGGCTTCAACCGTCGTTACGCGCCCGGCTACGCCGAGTGCATGGAGCACCCGCGCGAGCTGATCCTCCTGCAGAAGAACCGCGTCGGCCTGCCCGAGGACCCGCGCACGCTGGTCCTCGACGACTTCATCCACGTCGTGGACACGATGCGGTTCCTCGCACCGGGACCGATCGACCACGTCGGGGTGCGCGCCCGCGTCGTCGACGGCCTCATGGAGCACGTCGTGCTGCAGCTCGCCGGCGCCGGATTCACCGCGATCGGCATGATGAACAGGCTCAGCGGCTCGGCCGAGGAGATCCTCGAGGTCTCCGGCCAGGACGCCAAGCGGCAGGTGATCAACCTCGCCGAGGTCGTCGACCACGAGGGCGGGCCCAGCGTGCGGCGGCGCGGCGACTGGGTGCCGGTGGCCCGCCAGCGCGGCATCGAGCAGGTGGTGCTCGCCTTCCTCGACGCCGTGCGCGTCGGCAAGGTACTCAGCGCCCGGGACGCACTGGTGACCCATGAGCTGTGCGAGCGCGTGGTCCTTGCCGCTCGGGAGCAGGCCGCCTGACGGTCCGTACGCCCTCGATCGCGGCCAGCAGCAGGAGCACGACGAGCGCGGCGCGCACGGGCCAGTCACCCCACCTGACGTACGCCGTGGTTCCCGTGCCCAGCGGCACGTCGTACACCGCCGCGGCGCTCGCCGAGGTGCCGAGCGGGGCGCCGACGCGCGAGCCGTCGGGGGCGTAGACGGTGGAGACGCCGGTGAGCGTGGCGTGCACCATCGGGCGGCCCGTCTCGGCGGCCCGCACCGCCGCGAGGGAGGCGTGCTGGCGGGGCGCCCAACTGGACTGGAACGACGAGGTGGCCGACTGCGCGAGGAGCACCTGCGCGCCGTCACGGGTGAGTTGGCGGCTCATGTCGGGGAAGGCCGACTCGAAGCAGACCAGCGGCCCGATCCGCAGATCGCGCCCGACGTCCATCACCACCTGCCGGTCACCGCGTTTGCGGTCCTCGCCCGCCGCCTTGCCGACCGACGTCGCCCAGCCGAGCAGGGAGCGCGCGGGGACGTACTCGCCGAAGGGCACGAGCCGCATCTTGTCGTAGCGGTCGCCGGTCGGTCCTTCCGGGCCCACCAGGACCGAGCTCTTGAAGATGCCGGGCCGGTCGGACCGGCGCGCGTCGACGTTCACCAGGATGTCCGCGCCGACCTCGCGGGAGAGCGCGGCGATCCGGCGTGCGACGTCCGGCCGGTCCGCCAGGTCGAAGCCGACGCTGCTCTCGCCCCAGACGACGAGGTCCAGGTCCCGGCCGGCCAGCGTGCGGGTCAGCTCCTCCTCGCGGGCGAGCCGCCGGTCGGCGCTCCCGGCGCCGTCGATGACGCCCGGCTGGACGACGGCGACGTGGACGCGTCCCGCGGACTCGGGGCGCGGTGCCCACGCCCAGGCGGCGGTGGTGGCGGCGGCCACGGCGAGCAGGCCCGCGACGGCGGGGACGGCTGCCATGGCGGGGGCGGCCCGGGGAGTGGTGGGGGAGAGGAGCCGGTCCTCGGACGACCCGGTCGCCGTGGGCAGGGGCGCGGGCCGGGCGAACGAGCGCGGGCGCGCGATCCGGGGCGACACGCGCACGGCTGTACGCGGCGCCGCGGGACGCGGGTCCACGCGCGAGGTCGAGGAAGGCACGGCTATTCGTACCGGCGAGGTATGCGGGGACGCGCGCGACATCGAGGCGCGCACCGCGACGACCAGCAGCGCCACACCCGTGTTCACCGCCACCAGCAGCGCGCTGACCAGCCACACCCCGCCCACCGAGGCGAGCCGCAGCGCGGGCGCCACCTGCCACTGGCTGGAGCCGAGCAGACCCCACGGCCCGCCCAGCCCCTCCCAGGACCTGACCAGTTCGACCATCAGCCAGCCCGACGGCAGCACCACGAGTGCGACCGCGGCCCGCCCGGGCACCGCCGCCCCGCCCACGTACCGGCGCACCAGCCATCCCCAGGGCGCCCACAGCAGCCCGAGCAGTGCGGCGATGACGACCGTGAACACATGCAGGCTCGGCAGCAGCCAGTGGTGCACGGCCACCATGAAGCCGAGGCCGCCGAGCCAGCCGTCGAACGCGGCCCGCCGACCGGTCGGGGCCGACGCGGCAAGGAGGATCCAGGGCACCAGTGCGACGTACGCGAACCACCACAGCGAAGGGGCGGGGAACGCCAGCGCGGGCAGCGCCCCTGCCACCACGGCGATGCCGCCGCGCCACCTGGGCGAGGCGAGCATCCGCGCGGCGCGCCGCCTGAGCCGCTCCCGCCGCTCCCACCGTTCCCGCCGGTCAACGTCCTGGCCCTCGTCGCCGAACAGATCCATGCAGCGCCTCCCTAGGTCCCCGACGCCCTGATCGTTCCCCAGTGTGCGCGCCCTGAACGATCTAGGACAGTGGGTGAGGACTGTCCGTGGCCGGCTCCCGCCGCTGCCGCTCACCGGCCATGCGGCGCCACTTCTCCGTGACCACCACGCGCCGCAGCCGCCAGCCCCCCGGTGTACGCAGGAGCGTGAACGCGTAGCGGCCGCCGCAGACGAAGTCCGGCGCGGTCGACGGATCCGCTGGCGGGGTTGTGCCCGGGCGGTCGGCGAAGCGCATGGGGTTCAGATAGTCGGCCTGTACGTGAGCGGTGTCGCCGGTGTCCTGGTCCAGCGTCCCGAACTCCAGCTTCCGGTTGGAGATCAGGTGCTGGCGCATGGGAAACATCCGCATCGTCTCGGCCAGCCACCCGGCGACGTCGTCGGCGCCCCCTTCTATGCCGCCCGCCGAGCGGTAGTCGGCGCTGCCCCCAGGGGCGAAGAGCTGTCGGTAGGCGTCCCAGTCGCCGTCGTCGACGGTCACCGCGTACTCGGTGATGAGGGCATCGATGGCCAACCGGTCCATCACGGCGGCGAGTTCCACGCGCTGCGTCATCGGCTCAGTGTTGGGCACGGGAGGTGCCGAGCCAAGGGGGCGGGCAGCGAAGAGTGCGTACGCGTCCGGTCCGGCGCCGGGCGGGCCGCCTACGCGGCTTCGACCATCTCCTCGCGGACCGCGGCGGCCCACTCGGTCACCAGCTGCTCGTACTCCCGGCGCTGCTCGGGGCTGAGCCGGCCGCCGGTGCGCAGCCACAGGTCGCGGATCCGCTCGTTCAGTTCGACGGAGGACCGCGCGACACCACGGGATGGCGGGGTTAAGGGCATGAAGTCAACCTTAGGCGATGGCTACGACAATCGGAACTGTCAGCTACCACACACCTCCGCCACGTGATCACCGCGCCCGGTCGCCGTCGGCATAGCGGTATGGAACGGTGGAAAGCAGCGAAAGAGCAGGCTTATACCGCAAAACTGCTCGATCCTGACCGAAACTGCTCTCCGATGGAAAGGGGCGGCGACATGTCCTCGAAGCGACGCCGCAAGAAGAAGGCCCGCCGCAAGCACGCGGCCAACCACGGCAGCCGCCCCCAGTCCTGATCGGGCCCCGCCCAGTACCGCTGAGCGGGTGGGCAGGGCGTGCGGGGCGGGGCGTGCAGGGTAGGGCAGGGTGTGCAGGCCAGGGTCGGTACGCGCGTTCACCAGCTGATCCCGGCCGCCACCGGCCGGTGATCGCTGTCGGTGGCCGGCAGCACCCATGAACTCGCCGGCGCGACGCCGCGGACCAGGATCTGGTCGATCCGCGCCACCGGGAACTTCGCGGGCCAGCTGAAGCCGAAGCCGTCGCCGGCCTCCTCCTGGGCGGAGTCCAGCCGCGAGGTGATGCCGGCGAGCGCGCGGTCGTCCTCCGTGCCGTTCAGATCACCGAGCAGCACCATTCGCCTGTTCGGCTCCGCGGCGACGGCTTCGGCGAGCGCCTTCGCGCCGCGGTCCCGGCTGCCGGTCCAGAAGCCGTCGCGGGGGAACACGCGTACGGACCCCAGATGGGCCACGTACACCGCCAGCGGACCCTTGTCCGTGGCCACGGTGGTGCGCAGCGCCCGCGTGTCGGCCGACGTGGCCTTGGCCGGCCTGGTGTCCGCCAGCGGTCCGAAGTCCGTCTCGATGTCGACAGGCCTGGTGTCGGACAGCGGAAACCTGCTCCACAGCCCGACCGTGCCCCGCACCGCGTGGTACGGGTACGCCTTGGCCAGAGCCTTCTCGTACAGCGGCTTCGCCTGCGGGGTGATCTCTTCAAGGGCCAGTACGTCGGCCTTGGAGGCGGCCAGATCGCGGGCGGTGCCGACCGGGTCGGGGTTGGCGGCGTCGACGTTGTGGCTGACCACGGTGAGGTCGCCGCTCGGGTGGGACTTGTCGCCGAGCAGCCCGCCGAAGAGGTTCAGCCACACCGTGACCGGCAGCAGCAGCGCGACCACCGCCGAGGCGGAACGGCGCCACAGTGCTGCGGCCAGCAGCACCGGAATGAGCAGGCCGTACCACGGCAGGAAGGTCTCCACCAGACTGCCGAGGCCGCCGCGGTCGGTGATGTGCGCGTGCAGCAGCAGGAGCAGGCCGAGGGAGAGCGCCAGGGCCCCGAGGATGAGGCCGCGCTTCCATATGCCGGGCCGGAGGGCGCCACCGACCAGCCGGCGGACGCGGAGGATGCCGAGGGCGCGCCGGGCGCCAGGTCGGGCCCCGCCCTGCCGGGCCTCCGCTCCAGCACCGGCCTCAGCTTGTGCCACAGCTTCTGCCGCCGCCGTCTCCACACTGCTGTTCACTGCTGCATCCTCGGGTCCTGGGAAGGGTCGGCATACATGCGCGGGCAGTGGCCGTCGGCCGCTTCGGGGCGCAGTTCGTAATGCCAGGGTTCGTTTTCGTAGAGGGGGCACAGCCCGTAGGCGGCGCCGTGCTCGGACAGCCACGCCGTTGCCTGGGAGCGTCCGATGTCGACCGCGTCGCCCGACACATGGGGAGACGTCGCCGCGGTCGCCACCCATCGGGCCGCCTCGTCCTTGGAGCCGTACTTGTCGACCGCCTCGCGAAGGAGCTGATTCTGGTACCGCGAGGAGCGCCAGCCGCTGTTCACGTAGAACTCGACTCCGTCGTCCGCGGCGGCCCCTGCGGCCCGGTGGAGCGCCTTGAGCAGATCCGGATCGAGGTTGGCCACGGCGGGAACCGAGTCGTCGAAGACTGTCACACCGTCCGGTACGACACCGTCGGCCTCGTCCAGCGCATCGCGGGACTCGCGGGACTCGCCGGATTCACGGGACTCGCGGGACTCACCGTGCTCACGGTGCAGAGAATTCGTCGGTAAGGGGGTCGAGGAGAACGAGGATTCCAGTACGTCGCGGCCGAGGACCGCGGCGATCGCCGCGGTGAGGACCAGCAGGCCGACGACGAGAAACCGGCGTATTCGACGGGGTGATGAGCGTGCTGATGGTGGGATCCGAGTCATGCCGCCAGTCAAGGCAGCACGGTGTTGTCAGCACGTATGCGGTTTTCGATACGCCGACGATAAGTGTCGGCTCGTAGCATCGCAGCCATGCGTGTGCTCATCGTCGAGGACGAGCCCTATCTGGCGGAAGCCATCCGCGACGGCCTGCGGCTGGCCGCGATCGCTGCCGACATCGCAGGTGACGGGGGCACGGCTCTGGAACTGCTGAGTACCAACACCTACGACATCGTCATCCTCGACCGCGACATCCCCGGGCCGTCCGGCGACGAGATCGCCGCACGCGTCGTCGCCTCCGGCAGCGGCATGCCGATCCTCATGCTCACCGCGGCCGACCGTCTCGACGACAAGGCCTCGGGCTTCGAACTCGGAGCCGACGACTACCTCACGAAACCCTTCGAACTCCGCGAACTCGTGCTCAGACTCAGAGCACTCGACCGCAGGCGCGCCCACATCAGGCCGCCCGTGCGGGAGATCGCGGGGCTTCGGCTCGACCCGTTCCGCAGGGAGGTCTACCGCGACGGCCGTTACGTCGCGCTGACCAGGAAACAGTTCGCCGTACTCGAAGTCCTCGTCGCCGCGGAAGGCGGTGTCGTCAGCGCCGAGGAACTCCTTGAGCGGGCCTGGGACGAGAACGCCGATCCGTTCACCAACGCGGTGCGCATCACCGTCTCGGCACTGCGCAAACGACTCGGCCGGCCCTGGATCATCGCCACCGTGCCGGGTGTCGGCTACCGCGTCGACACGCCATCACAGGCCGAGGACCAGGGAGCGGACTGTGGCTAGAACCCCCGGGCTCAGCGTTCGCGCCAAACTCACCCTCAGCTACGCCGGTTTCCTCATGCTCACCGGCGTCCTGCTGCTCGCGGCCGCCTGGGTGTTCCTGACGCGTGTGAACCACGTCGGACTCGTCTTCAGGCCCGGCTACAGCTTGTCCGTCCTGCGCGACTTCGCTCCGATCGCGGCGGTCGTCCTGACGTTCCTGCTGGTGTTCGGCCTCGGGGGAGGGTGGCTGCTCGCAGGCCGGATGCTCGCACCCCTGACGCGCATCACCGAGGCCACCCGCATCGCCGCGAACGGTTCCCTCTCCCACCGCGTCCGGCTGCCGGGCCGCAACGACGAGTTCCGCGAACTCGCCGACGCCTTCGACACGATGCTGGCGCGGCTCGAAGCGCACGTCGCCGAGCAGCGGAGGTTCGCGGCCAACGCCTCGCACGAGCTGCGCACCCCGCTCTCCGTGACGAAGGCACTTCTCGACGTGGCCCGCACCGACCCGAACCGCGACACCGACAAGATCATCGAACGCCTCCACACCGTCAACACCCGGGCGATCGACCTCACCGAAGCCCTGCTGCTGCTCAGCCGCGCCGACCGGCGGTCCTTCACCCGTGAACACGTCGACCTGTCCCTCTTGGCCGAAGAAGCCACGGAAACGCTCCTCCCGCTCGCGGAGAAGCGCGGCGTCACCCTTGAGACGGGCGGTGACATCACTCCGACGACCGGCTCGCGGGCCCTGCTGCTGCAGCTGACCACGAACCTCGTCCACAACGCGATCGTCCACAACTTGCCGCGGGAGGGAATGGTGCGGGTCACGACCGGCGCCCGCCGCCCCGGGACCGTACTGCTCACGGTGGAGAACACCGGCGAGCAGGTCACCCCGGAGCTGGCCTCGACCCTCACCGAACCGTTCCAACGCACCGAACGCGTACGCACGCACACCGATCACGCCGGCGTCGGCCTGGGCCTGGCCATCGTCAAGACCATCACCGAGGCCCACGACGGCACACTCACCCTGACCCCGCGCCCCACCGGCGGACTCCACGTGACGGTGGAACTCCCGATGAGGGCATGAGACCCGTCGGACCCGCCCGTCCCGAGCCGCTGGTCAGCCCCGCAAGTCCGGCACGCGGCCCTACGAACACGAACGAGTGACAGGTCGTTCCCTACACACCTCGTTGGTGTTTACACAGCGACGCACAGCTGAACAGATGACGGGCAGGACGGGGGGAGAGGTGCGGTCGTGGTCGGCAATATGGCGGAAGCTGTGCTGCGGGAGCGGGAGCGAGAGCTGTGGAAACAGGAGACCAAGACATGAGGCAGGCGGCAGAAGGCGCGGCGGAGTCGGCCCTTCCCGAGGAGTTGGTGGCCCTGCTGACCGGCCATCTCAATGTCGAGGCGGATGCCGGTGAGTTCTCCGCCAGGACAACGTTCGAGAGTCTCGGCCTGGACTCGCTGTCGCTGTTCGAGTTGGTGGTGGCGGCGGAGGAGGAGTACGGAATCGTCCTGCCCGAGAACGCCCTGGACATGCGCCCGTCCTCGACCCTGGGCGAGGCGGCTCGGGCGTTCGAGCATGCACGCTGAGATCGCGGTCACCGGGCTGGGGCTTGTGACCCCGGCCGGGCACACGGCGGAGGCGAACTGGGCGGCCTTGTGCCGGGGGCGCTCGCTGGCCGCGACGGATCCCGGCCTGGCGGGCCTGCCCGTCGACTTCTCCTGCCGGGTGACGGACTTCGACGCCGAGACGGAACTCGGCCGGGCGTCGGCGCGGCGCGGGGACCGCTTCATCCAGTTCGCCCTCGTCGCAGCCCGGCGGGCCGTCGCGGACGCACGCCTCGATCGTCGTACCTGGGAAGCGGAGCGAGTCGGTGTCGTCCTGGGCGTGGGATCGAACAGTTTGAGTACATACGTCACCGAGTTCGGCCACCTCGGCGCCGGGCGGCCGGAGCGGGTCTCGCCGCTCGCGCTCCCGCGCAGCGTTCCGAGCATGGCCGCGGGCGAGGTCGCCATCGACCTGGGCGTGCGCGGCCCCAACTTCACCACCGCCAGCGCCTGCGCGTCGGGTGCCACCGCGATCGGAGTGGCCCGGGACCTGCTGCGATCCGGTACCTGCGACATCGTCCTTGCGGGCGGCAGTGAGTCGGCTCGCTCGCGCATGACGGCCACGTGTTTCACGCGGATGCGGGCACTGTCCCGGCGCAAGGCTGAACCGGCTCTGGCCAGTCGGCCCTTCGACGCGCAACGCGACGGCTTCGTCCTGGGCGAGGGCGCCGGCATCCTCGTCCTCGAACGCGCATGCGCGGCGCGGGCCCGCCGGGCTCCCGTACTGGCGCTGCTGCGGGGTTACGGTGCCGGCGCCGACGCGCACCACCCCATCGCCCCGCACCCGCAGGGCGACGGCGCGGTCCGCGCTATCCGTACCGCTCTCGCCGACGCCGCGTGCGGGCCGATGGACGTCGGCCACGTCAACGCGCACGGTACCTCCACCCCGCTGAACGACGCGGCCGAGGCACGAGCCCTCGTCCGCGTCTTCGGTGACGACGGGCCGCCGGTCACCGCGTCCAAGGGCGTGATCGGGCATGCGTTGGGGGCGGCCGGGGCGATCCAGGCGGCGTACACGGTTCTCGCGCTGCGCCATGCGGCCGTCCCGCCGGTGGCGAACTTCGAGGGCCAGGACGGGGACCACAAGCTGGACATCGTCGCCGGACGTCCCCACCCCACGCGCGGCGACGCGGGGATCAGTTGCTCCTTCGGCTTCGGTGGCCAGAACGCCGTTCTGTTGTTCACGGCTTCCTGACGGGAGTGTTCACGGCTTCCTGACGGGAGCCGGACGAAGCGTCCGGATCGGATGCAAGACGGAGACACGCGGATGGATGCGGTGCGGCGACGGGCCTGGCTGGTAGTGGTGAGCGCCCTGCTGGCGGCGGTGTGCGCGGGGGTGCTGGCCCCGGTCGCCTTCTCGGCGCTGAGCACGGGCGGCGCGGTCGCGACGGACACGGAGGCGAGGCGCGCCGGACGACAGGCGGAGCGGCTCGGTGTGCCCTCGCCCGATCTGCTCCTGGCCGTTTCCCGGCGCACCGGCGTTTCGCAGCCCACCGACGGTGGACCGGGGGTCTCCGTCCGGGACGGCACCACAGCGGTGACGGAGACGCTGGCCGGGCAGCGCGACGTCAAGACCGTGTGGTCGGCACGGACCACGCGTGACCCGGGGCTGCGCTCCAAGGACGGACGGACCCTGCTGGTCGCCGTACGGCTGAAGGGGACGGACAAGGAACGTAAACAGGTGGCACCCGGCGTGGTGGCGGCGGCCCGCTCAGCCGTTCCGGGGATGCGGGTGGAGCCCAGCGGCGAAGTATGGGCCAACCGGGAGATCGACGAGACCGTCGAGCGCGATCTGAGCCGGGCCGAACTGCTGGCCGCGCCGGTACTCTTCGTCGTCCTGGTCTTCGCCTACGGGTCCGTGGTGTCCGCGCTGCTGCCCGTGGTCGTGGCCGCGCTGGCCATCGGCTGCACCATCCCGGTCCTGGGCCTGCTGGCGCAGGTGACCGACGTTTCACGGGTCGCGGTGAACGCCGCATCGGCGATCGGTTTCGGCCTGGCCGTCGACTACAGCCTCTTCCTGCTGGCCCGCGTACGGGAGGAGACCTCGCGGGGCGCGGACCTTCACACGGCGCTGGCGGCCGCCCGCCGCTCCAGCGGCCGTTCGATCGCGTTCTCCGCCGCCGCAGTCACCGTATGCCTCGCCACCGCCTTGGTGGTGCCGGTGCCGATGCTGCGCGCACTGTCCCTGGCGGGCATGGTCGTCACCGCCCTCGCGGCGTTGGTCGCCCTGACCGTGCTGCCCGCCACTCTGCGGCTGCTCGGCCCCCGGGCCCAGGCATGGGACCCGCTGGGGCGGTGGCGGCGTGCCCGTACCGGGGACGGGAGCCGCTTCTGGCATCGCACGACGTCCAGGGTCACCGCCAGGCCCCTCCTGTCGGGCGGCCTGGCGGTGCTGCTGCTGGCCCTGTTGGCGCTGCCCTTCACTCACGCTCGGCTCGGCATCGTGGACGAACGTACGCTGCCTCCGTCGGCTCCGGCTGCCGCAGCGGCCGAGCGTGTGCGCGCCGGGTTCACCGCGCCACCGGAGCGGCTCCTCACCGTGGTCGTCACCGGACCGCGGGCGACGGACGGTGCACCGGTGTACGGCGACCGAATCGCCCGTGTCCCGGGCATCACCGGTGTCCGCGTGGTGCGTGCGGCTCCGTCCGGTGAGGCCCTCGTGCTGCTGGCGACCATGTCCGCCGCCCCCGGCACGCCGGAGGCGGGCACCGTGGTGCGCGAGGTACGGCAAACCACCGCCCCGGCAAGCATGGCGGTGGGCGGGCGAGCCGCGGAGGTCGTCGACACGGTGGACGCCGTGCTCGGCGCCCTCCCGTGGTGCCTGTCTCTGCTGGCTGTGGGACTCCTGGCCCTCCTCAGCGCCTTCACGCGAACCCTGGTTGCCCCCTTGAAGGCTCTGAACGTGGCCGCCGCCAGTCTCGGGGCGAGCCTCGGCGCGCTCGTCGTTCTCTTCCAGTACGGCCACGGCAGCGCAGTGCTCGGCCACTTCACGGCGACGGGCACGCTGGACGCCTCGACGCTGCTGTTCGTCCTGTTCATCGCGCTCGCCCTGTCGGTGGACTACGAGGTCTTCCTGCTCGGCCGTATCCGGGAGGAGTACGACCGCTGCGGAGACAACCGCACCTCGATCATCGAGGGCGTCGCCCGCACCGGCCGGCTGATGACGTCCGCCGCGGCAGCCGTGGCGGTCTCGACCGCGGCCATGGCCACCTCCCACGTCGCCCTGCTCAAGTTCATCGGCATCGGCGTCGCGCTCGGCGCGCTCGTGGACGCCGTCCTGGTGCGGGGAGTTCTGGTGCCCGCCGTCATGGCGGCCCTCGGTCCGGCGAACTGGTGGGCTCCGGCGCGCATCAGGTTGCCGTTAGTGATCACTGCACCCGTGAAGAAAGGCGGAAGCTGATGTCGATGCCTCAGGCGACACATGACCGCACCACCCGGCAGTCGGCGGTCACCGGCCCACAGGTGGCGGCGATCCGGACGGCCTTCCCGCCGTACCAATACCGGCAGGAAGAGATCCTGGCCGCGCTGGCCCGCACGACGCTGCTGGAGTCCGAGACGGGCGCTCTGGTACTCCGCAAGATCCATGCCAACTCGGGTGTGGAGACCCGCTCGCTCTCCCTGCCGCTGGAGAAGCTCGCCGATCTCGCCCGCAGGGAGGACTTCACCGAGCAGAACCGCGTCTGGCTCGAGACCGCCATGGACCTGGGGGAACGGGCGCTGACCGGCGCGCTGCGCGCCGCGGGCGTCCGGCCTGAGGAGGTCGACGCGGTGATCAGCACCACCGTCACCGGGCTGGCCGTGCCGTCGCTGGAGGCGCGGCTCGCCCACCGGGTCGGGCTGCGGCCGGACGTCAAACGTATCCCGCTGTTCGGCAACGGCTGCGCCGGAGGCGCCGCAGGTCTGGCGCGGCTCCATGACTACCTACTGGCCCACCCCGACCAAGTGGCCGTCCTCCTCGCCGTGGAACTGTGCACACTGGCGCATCAGCGCAATGACGGTTCCGTGGCGAACATCGTCGCCGGGAGCCTCTTCGGGGACGGCGCTGCCGCCGTCGTGGCCTTCGGAGCCCAGCGGGACGGCTGCCCCGCCGGGCCTGAGCTGGTGGACACCCACAGCCTGCTGGTCCCCGGCACCGAGGACGTCCTCGGCTGGGACATCGGCTCCCACGGCTTCCGGATCCTGCTGTCGCCCGAGGTCCCGACGCTCACGGAGAAGCACTTGCCCACGGCCGTCCAAGGGCTCCTCGCGCGGCACGCGTTGGCGCCGCACCAGATCGCGAGCTGGATCATCCACGGTGGCGGGCCGAAGGTCTTCACCGGTGTACAGCAGGCCTTGGACCTGCAGCCCGGCGCCTTGGACCTCACTCGGCGCTCCGTGGCCGAGCGGGGCAACCTCTCGTCCGTCTCCGTACTGGACATCCTGCACGCGGCCATGGAAACACCGCCCCCCGCGAACGCGCCCGGCCTGGTCGCCGCCATGGGGCCGGGGTTCGCCATCGAACTGGTCCTCCTCCGCTGGTAGCCACGCCCCGTAGGGGGACGCCTGCCGCCGAACCCGACGACTGCACGACAAGAAAGGTGTCACGGACCGTGCCCGCCGTCCCCGCAGACGTACGCATCCTGATCGACCTCGAACCGGTGGTCACCGACGCCCTCGACACGCATCTCCGGACCACCGTCGACTGGTACCCGCACCAGTACGTCCCGTGGAGCCAGGGCCGTGACTTCGACGGTCTCCTCGAAGGGGAACCTTGGGACCCCTCCCAGCAGAAGCTGAAGGCGGCCGCTAGGGACGGTCTTCTCTACAGCCTGCTCACCGAGGAAAACCTGCCCAGTTACCACCGGGTGATCGGGGAAATGCTGTCGCTCGACGGCCCTTGGGGTGTCTGGGTCAATCGATGGACCATGGAGGAGGCCAGACACGGCACCGCCATCCGTGACTACCTCGTGGTCACCCGCAGTGCCGACCCGGCGCTTCTGGAGGACGCCCGCGCCGCGCATGTGCAGCACGGCTACGAGATCGACTACCGCGGCGACCTCATCGCCTCTCTGGTCTACGTCACCATCCAGGAACTCGGCACCCGCGTCAGCTACCAGGGAATCCGCCGACTCTGCGACGAGCCGGTGTGCGGGGCCCTGATGCAGCGCATCGCCCACGACGAGAACCGGCACATGCTCTTCTACCGGACCACCCTCCAGGCGTGCATGCGCATGCACCCCGACCGAACGCTGCAGGCTGTGGCCAAGGTCCTCAGGACATTCCGCCCCCCTGGCCACGCCGCACCCGGCTTCGGCCGGCTGGTCAGCTCCATGGCCAGGTCGGGCATCCTCTCACCGGAGATCTACTACAAGGACATCGCCCTTCCCTTCGTCCGCATGCTCGGCGCCCTCGACACCACCGGACTCACACCGGTCGGACAGCACGCCCAGGAGGAGATCGCCGCCCACATGGAGGACTCAGCGGACCGTGCCGACAGGTACCGCGCCCTGGCCGAACGCCTCAACCGGCTCGCGAACGCGTAGAAGGAGGATCCGACATGACCCTGGGCCGGGTGACGATCCCCGTAAGCCTGTTCGTTCTCATGACCGCGGTGACCATCGTGCGCCTGGTCGAACTGACAACCGCCCGTCGGAACGCGCGATGGGCCATCGACCGCGGAGGCATCGAGTACGGGCAACGCCACCACCCCGTCATGATCACCCTTCATGTCTGCCTGCTCGTCGGGATCGTCGCGGAGGTCGCCCTCACCGATCGCGCCTTCGTCCCTTTGATCGGCTGGCCGGCGCTGGCCGCCCTCGTCCTCGTGCAGGCAGTCCGCGCCTGGTGCATGAGGGCGCTCGGCCCCCGATGGAACACCCGCGTCATCGTCGTACCCGGGCTGCCGCTGGTCACCACCGGGCCCTACCGCTGGATGCGGCACCCCAACTACCTCATCGTCCTGTTCGAAGGCATCGCCCTGCCCCTCGTCCACACCGCATGGATCACTGCCATGCTCTTCACCATCGCCAACACGCCGTGGCTCGTCGTCCGCGTCCGCACGGAGAACGCGGTGCTGTGGCCTGCGGCGGGACCAGCGGGGCGGGGCAGTTCGCGGAACTGTTCGCCGACGGCGTCAACGGACCCCTGCTGTCCGTGCCGCACGTCATCTAGTTGCACGTCACCTACCCGCACAACGTCGTGAGCATCGATCGGCGAGGCCCTTTGCGCGTGGACCGGGCCAGGCCGTGGCGTTCGGGGGCGTCGAGCTGGATCATCGTGCCTGGCGGCGGGCGTTTGTGAACTGCCTGCGGGGGCCTGTGGGTAACCGACACCTGTGGGTAACCGACACAATGCGGGGCGTGGATTCTGGAAGCGTCGCCACACTCGGCGCGGTCGCAGCTGTTCTAGGTGGGGTCGTTGGGGCTGCTGGCGCGATCGGCGGCGCCATTGCGACAGCACGCTTACAAGACCGTTCGCGACGACGCGAGCAAGCTGCGGAGGCGTTCGCGGCGTTCGTCGAAGCGATCTTTGCTTGGGACGCTCTGATCCCTGAAAATTACGCATCGCATCTCTCCACCGAACAGTTGAGAGATCAGTTGGAGGGGGCACTTGGCGCGGTCATCACCGCGGGCGCCAAGGTTCTTAGTCCTCGGTGCCGGCAACTACAAGGCACCAGTCATGCAGGTCACCATTGGATGAATGAGCGCTCCGACAGTCGTGCACCCGCCGCAGGGAAGCGGCGGCCGGCGGGTCACCGTGCGCGTGCGTGAGCCTTCCGGATTGCGGCGAAGCCGGTTCCCGACAAGCCGAAGTAGAGGACGCTGAGTCCAGGGCCCCGCCGCAGCTGAGCCCTGGACTCAGGCAGTCAGTTGGGCAACAGGTCCAGCATGGCTGCGAGGACTGCCGCGCAGCCTGCATGGGCGACGATGAGCAGGCCCCATTCACTGACGGGCATGCGCCCGCGATTGGCGGCCACCACTCGCCACTCATACACTGCGATTCCGACGGCCATGGCCAACACCGGAGCCCAAAGTGCGGCCCACCAGGACCAGGCGCCGCCGAAGCGGAAGATGCAACATGCCGTGCCGAAGAGGAACACGGCGGGCATCCAGCCGGGAGTCTCTTCTATCGGCCTGACCGCGGAGCTCACTGTTCGCGGGGTCGAACGGTCCGCTTAAGCCTTCTGGGCACCCCACCTGCAGGAGGCTGTCGGGCCACGTGTGAGGGGGAAGAGCGACGCTCACCGCCGAGGCGAGAGAGAAGAGCGCAGACCGAGAAGGAAATCGAGCGTCAGTGCGTGACACCGCCCGCCGGGTTGCCGGTCCACCTCCCAAGTGGGCAAGCCGGCGGGCGGTGTCACGTCTCCAGTGGGAGAACACTGGGAGAATCTCCCTACCGGACGCTCCAAATATCTGCGAGGAGCTGCAAGTTGTTGCGCGGCATTTGGGCTGATCGACACGCAGGAAGTCGCACTATAACGAGGGGCTCAACCCGCCGACTCACCGGCGTGAGGGCTCAGCGCACCCATGCTGACCAGCACAACCAGGACGATGCCGAGCAGGATCCGGTAGTACACGAACGGCATGAAGCTCTTGGTCGTGATGAACTTCATGAACCAGGCGATGACCGCGTAGCCGACGACGAAGGCGATGATCGTGGCGAAGATCGTCGGGCCCCAGGCGACGTGTCCCTCGCCCGCGTCCTTCAGCTCGAAGACGCCGGACGCGAGGACCGCGGGGATCGCGAGGAGGAACGAGTAGCGGGCCGCGGCCTCGCGGGTGTAGCCCATGAGGAGGCCGCCGCTGATGGTGGCGCCCGAGCGTGAGACGCCGGGGACCAGGGCCATCGCCTGGCAGATGCCGAAGATCAGGCCGTCCTTGACGCCGAGTTCCCTCAGGCCCTTGCGCTCCCGTACGGCGCGGTGCTTGCCGCCCGTTTCGTCGCGGGCCGCCAAGCGGTCGGCGATGCCGAGGACGACGCCCATCACGATGAGCGTGGTGGCGATCAGCCGGAGGTCGCGGAAGGGGCCCTCGATCTGGTCCTTGAACGTGACGCCGAGGACGCCGATGGGGATGGAGCCGACGATGACGAGCCAGCCCATCTGCGCGTCGTGGTCCGAGCGCGGCACCTTGCCGAAGAGCGAGCCGAACCACGCCGACAGGATCCGCGCGATGTCCTTGCGGAAGTAGATGAGCACGGCGGCCTCGGTGCCGATCTGCGTGATCGCCGTGAACGCGGCCCCGGGATCGTGCCAGCCCGCGAACGCCGCGGTCAGCCGCAGGTGCGCGCTGGAGGAGATGGGGAGGAACTCGGTCAGTCCCTGGACGAGTCCGAGGATGAAGGATTCAAGCCAAGACATGGAAACTGCGCCGTCCAAGTACTGATCATCAGGCCGCGGATGCGGTCGTAGCGGTCATAGCGGGCGAGGCTGAGGCGTGGCGGAAAGGTGACTTCGGCGTGCGCGGGGCGGAACGCCGGAGCACGAGGCACGGTCGGGTTCCTCGTCGTGGGCAGCGTAGCGGTCCTGGGTTACGGGACGGTGGGAGGGCCGCCGACCGCGGGCCGCGCCGAGCCGGCGGCGGCCCGGTCGACCGCCGTGATGCTCGCGGGCTGCCCGTCACCCCCGGAACGACGGCTCGCGCTGTTCACCCCCGGAGCGACGGCTCGCGCTGTCCCGTCTCCTCGCCGACCGGGCCCGACGGCGGCGACGCCCCGGCCGCCCCGGCCGCCCCGGGGAAGAAGCGGCGCGCGGTGAGGGCGACGTACACCAGGCCGATCAGAACGGGGACCTCGATGAGCGGGCCGACGACTCCGGCGAGGGCCTGCCCGGAGGTGGCGCCGAACGTGGCGATGGCGACCGCGATGGCCAGCTCGAAGTTGTTGCCCGCGGCGGTGAACGCGAGCGTGGTCGCCCTCGGATGGTCGAGTCCCACCGCGCGGCCCACGGCCATGGACCCGGCCCACATCAGCGCGAAGTAGACGAGGAGCGGCAGCGCGATGCGGGCGACGTCGAGGGGCCGGGAGGTGATGGCGTCGCCCTGGAGGGCGAACAGCACGACGATGGTGAACAGCAGTCCGTACAGGGCGTACGGCCCGATGCGGGGGATCAGCTTCGTCTCGTACCAGGTACGGCCCCTGGCCTTCTCGCCGAGGCGGCGGGTGAGGAACCCGGCGAGCAGCGGGATGCCGAGGAAGATCAGCACGCTGCGGGCGATCTCCCACACGGACACGTCGAGCGCCGTCTGTTGCAGTCCGAGCAGGCCGGGCAGCACGGACAGGTAGAACCAGCCGAGCAGGCCGAAGGCGAGGACCTGGAAGACGCTGTTCAGGGCGACCAGGACGGCGGCGGCCTCGCGGTCGCCGCAGGCGAGGTCGTTCCAGATGACGACCATGGCGATGCAGCGGGCGAGGCCCACGATGATCAGGCCGGTGCGATACTCGGGCAGGTCCGGCAGGAACAGCCAGGCGAGCGCGAACATCAGCGCCGGGCCCACGAGCCAGTTCAGGACCAGCGAGGGAACGAGCAGGCGGCGGTCGCGGGTGACGGTGTGGAGGCGGTCGTAGCGGACCTTGGCCAGGACCGGGTACATCATGACGAGCAGGCCGAGGGCGATGGGCAGCGACACCCCCGTGACGGTGACCTTCGCGAGTGCGTCGCCGAGGCCGGGGATGAGGCGGCCGAGGCCCAGGCCGGCGGCCATCGCGACGAGGATCCACACGGCAAGGAACCGGTCGAGGAACGACAGCCGGCCGGCGACCGGCCCCGCGGACGTGGAAGTGCCGGTGCTCACGAGACGGCCCCGGCGGGGGTGGGCGAGGGCTGCCCGGCGGGGGTTGCCGGGGTCTGCCCGGCAGGGGTGGCCCGGGTCTGCCCGGCGGGAGTGGCCCGGCTCTGCCCGGAGGGGCGGGTGAGAAGCGCGGCGAGCTGGTCGGTCATGTCGGGCAGCAGCCGGTAGTACACCCAGGTTCCGCGCCGCTCGGAGTCGATGAGCCCGGCCTGCTTGAGCAGTTTGAGGTGGTGGGAGATCGTCGGCTGGGACAGGTCGAATGCGGGGGTGAGGTCGCAGACGCAGACCTCGCCGCCGGACCGGGAGGCGATCATCGACAGCAGCCTCAGCCGGACCGGGTCGCCCAGGGCCTTGAACACCTTCGCCAGCATCTCGGCCCGGTCCTCGTCCAGCGGAGCGGTCAGCAGGGTGGGGCGGCATCCGTCCGCGCCGTCCTGGCCGAGCACCAGGAGCTCTTGTTTCGACATGCTTCTATATTGACGCTCATCGATCCAGGGCGCAAGGTGGCCATGCCCGTCATGCATCGACAGACATCGATGCAACGCCAAATCCGGGAGGACCGCCATGTCCCGCGCCCAGCTCGCGCTTAACGTCGCCGACCTCGAAGCGTCCGTCACCTTCTACTCCGAGCTCTTCGGGGTCGGGCCCGCCAAGCGCCGCCCCGGCTACGCGAACTTCACCCTCACCTCCCCGCCGCTCAAGCTCGTCCTCATCGAGGGCGAGCCCGGCCAGGAAACCCGCCTCGACCACCTCGGCGTAGAGGTGGAGAGCACGGACGAGGTCACCGCCGCCACGACCCGCCTCAAGGACGCGGGCCTCGCCACCTTCGAGGAGAACGACACCTCCTGCTGCTACGCCCTCCAGGACAAGGTGTGGGTACACGGCCCCGGCAAGGAGCCGTGGGAGGTCTACGTCGTCAAGGCCGACGCCGACCTGATGGGCAAGAGTCAGACCCTTGCCCCGGCGGATTGCGCCTGCGGCAGCTGAGCGCCTCCGGGGCCCTGGCGTCGACGCTGGGAGCTGCTACGGAGCTGAGGGCTGCTACGGAGCTGAGGGCTGCTACGGAGTCGTGGCCCAGGACGGGAGCCAGACCGGCTCGGGGAGCGGCGCCAGGTTGGCGAAGTGGTTGATGACCGGCCGGAGACCCGGGTGCGGGTTCGTCCGGGGGAGCATGAGGGAGAGCGGGTAGGCGAGCGTCGGGTTCACGATCGGGATGCGGCGCAGGTCATGACCGGCCGGCCAGATGTAGCGGTCGCGCGCGCCGACGAGCGTGGCCACGTCGGCGGAGTCCGCGAGGGCGTCGAGGAGCACCTCGTTGCCGAAGTTCGGGCCCGCCGCGTCGACGCGCAGGTCGAACTGGCCGGCCAGCTCGTCGTAGAACTCCGCCCACTCGCTGCGGGGAGCGATGCCCGGCACCCAGATCCGCAGCCCGCGCAGCCGGGCCGGTGTCACCGTGCGCGCGGCTGCGAGCGGGTGCTTGGGGCCGACGAGGAGTTCCAGCGGGGAGTGGAAGGCGTGGATCATCCGCACGTCGGGCGGGAGCGCGGCCGGGTCGGTGACGCTGCGGAACGAGGCGTCGACATCGCCTGCCCGGACCGCGGCGGCCGCCGCGTGCGGGTCGTTGACCCTGAGGGTCACCACGTCGAGGTCGGTCCCGGGATGCGATCGCCAGTAGTCGTGCAGGATGACGGCCTGCGCGCTGCGCAGGCCCAGAACGTCGATGCGCAGGGCCCGTGAGCCCGGCCTGACGGCGCCCACGGCGCGGTCGACACCCGCGACGATGCTCCGCGCGTGCGGCAGGAAGGCCTGGCCGTCGAGGGTCAGCTCGACTCCGCGCGCGGTGCGGGTGAACAGGCGGACGTCCAGCTCGCGCTCCAGGGCGGCGATCCGCTTCGAGACCGCCTGCTGTGTCACGCCCAACTCGTCGGCCGCGTGCCGCAACTGCCCGATCTCGGCCGCACGGACGAACGATCGCACTGCCTCGGTATCCACGGGGGCAGCCTATGGGGCGTGATCCGGCAGACGTAGGGGAGACAGACTCAACCGATCGTTGTGGCTCGCCGAGCCACGGTTGTTTGCGCCTGCGGCCGGGCGGGCGATGTGATGCGGGACCCAAGCATCAGTTGTCCACCTTCACGTGGATCGAGTGGAGGGCCATCACGTGCGCGTAAGGCTGGGTTCCGATTTCGGCCGGCTCTGGTCGGCCTACGCGGTCAGTACGTACGGCACCTGGACGGCCTTCGGGGCGTTCCCGCTCATCGCGGTGCGGGTGCTGCACTCGTCGCCGTTCGCCGTTTCGCTGCTGGGGGCGGCCGGGCTCGCCGTCGCGGCGCTCGTGGCGTTCCCGCTCGGGCCGTGGGTCGAGCACCGGGCCAAGCGGCCGGTGATGGCCGCGACGGACCTGGTCCGCTTCCTCGCGATGGGAAGCGTCCCGCTCGCGTACGTCCTCGGCGTGCTGTCCTACGGCCAGTTGCTGTGCGTCTCCGTCATCTGCGGCACCGCGGGCATCGCCTTCACCGCCGCGTCCGGCGCGTACCTGAAACACCTCGTCCACAGTGATCATCTCCTCGTCGCGAACAGCAGGTTCGAGGGCACGAGCTGGGTGGCGACCGCGGTGGGCCCGCCCCTCGGCGGCGCGCTCATCGGGCTGCTCGGCCCGGTCGTCACCGTCCTGCTCGACGCCCTCAGCTACCTGCTGTCCGCGCTCGGGATCCTGCGTATCCGTGGCGGCGATGTCGCGACGCCCCGCTCCCCGGCGGGCGGGCCGCGCGGCGCCGACCTGCTCGACGGCTGGCGGTGCATCCTGCGCGACGGCGCACTGCGGCGCCTGTTCCTCAACTCGATCCTGGTCAGCGGACTGATCATGGCCGCCGTGCCGCTTTTGACCGTCCTCCTGCTGGGCGTCTACCACTTTCCGGCCTGGCAGTACGGTCTCGCCTTCGGCGTTCCCGCGCTCGGCGGTCTCGTGGGCGCCCGCCTCAGCGCACGCCTGGTGAGGCGGTACGGCCGGTACCGGGTGCTGACCGTCTCCGGTCTGCTGCGGGCGCTCTTCCCGCTCGGTCTCGCGTTCGTCCGGCCGGGGATTCCCGGGCTCCTCACGGTGATCGTCGTCGAGAGCCTGCTGATCACCTGCATGGGCGTCTTCAACCCGATCCACGCCACGGAACGCCTGCGCCGGGCCCCCGCGGACCGCGCCGCCCAGGTCATCGCCGCATGGAGCGTCAGCAGCCGACTCGTACAAGCCGCCCTCACGGTGCTCTGGGGCATCCTCGCCACGCTCACCGGCCCGCTCGCCGGGATCACCCTCTCCGGCGTCCTCCTGCTCGCCACTCCGCTCCTGCTGCCCGGACGGGCACACCTGTCCGATGCCCCGAAAAGCGGCCTGGAGAGCGGTTCGCGGAAGAGGGGCGCCGCCCTCAGCGGTCGCGGAAGTGGTGGCGCTTGAACCAGGCCACCGCCGCCCCGCCCAGACCCGTCACCGCGATGAACCCCATCGCGATCAGGAAGACCGGCGACGTGGGCGTGGAGGCGCGCGCGCCCGCGATGACGTACGCCGCCGTGTTCGGGATGGACCCCAGGCCGGTGGCGATCAGGAACGGCAGCCAGCCCATGCGGGACACGGCGGCGCAGTAGTTGGCCGCGGCGAACGGCACCCCGGGGAAGAGCCGCACAGCGAGCATCGACCGGAAACCGTGCCGGCTGAGCTGACCGTCGACGGCCTTCAGCCAGCGCCCGCGCAGCAGCGGCCGCAACGCGTCCTGGCCCAGCATCCGGCCGAGCCCGAAGGAGATCCCGGCACCGAAGACCGTGCCGGCGATCGCCGAGACGAGACCCGCCTGCGAGCCGAAGAGCGCCCCCGCCGCCAGATTGAGCAGCGGACGCGGCACGAACGCGGCGGTGCACACCCCGTACGCCACCGCGAACAGGGCCACCGCCGTGGCTCCGCCCACCTGCGCGGGCCAGCCGTCGGAGAGGAGCCGCTGCGGCTCGAAGACCAGCACACAGGTCGCCGCCGCGACCAGCAGCATCACGAGCAGGGAGAGCCGCGACCACGGCGAGAGCAGCGCTCTGGCGCAGCGCACGGCGAGGCCCTGCGGACGGGTGACGGCGGTCTGGAGCATCCGGGAAGCGTAGCCGGAACATGTGTCTGATCGCCGTATGGTGCGTCTCATGAGCGTCACAGTCCCGGTACGGGCGCCGCACAGTGAGGTGGCCGACGTCGTCGTCCGACGGCTCGTCACCACCTACGCGCAGGCGGCCGATCCGGTCCGGGCCGCGCGGATGAAGGCGTACATGAAGGACGTCGCCCCCTTCCTCGGCCTGCCCTCGCCGGTCCGCCGCGAGCTGTCCCGCACCGTCCTTGCCGGTGTCCCGCGGCCCGGCCAGAGGGACTGCACGGCGATCGCCCTGCGCTGCTGGGAGCTGCCCGAGCGCGAGTACGCCTACTTCGCCGTCGACTACCTGACCCGCCACGTCCGGCGCTGCTCCTCGGACTTCCTCCCCGTCGTACGCCACCTCATCACCGCCCGCCCCTGGTGGGACACGGTCGACGCGCTCGCCGCGCACGTCGTCGGCGCGCTGGTCACCGCCGACCCGCAGCTGCGGACCGTCATGGACGAGTGGATCGGCGACGAGAACCTGTGGGTGGCCCGCACGGCCCTCCTCCACCAACTCCGCCACAAGTCGGCCACCGACACCGAGCGCCTCTTCGCCTACTGCGTACGGCAGTCGGGGCACCCCGACTTCTTCATCCGCAAAGCGATCGGCTGGTGCCTGCGGGAGTACGCCAAGACTGACCCGGAGGCCGTGCGCGCCTTCGTGGAGCGGGAGCGGGACCGGTTGTCGCCGCTCTCCGCACGGGAGGCGCTGAAGAACCTCTGAGGCGCGGGCACATGGGCCGCGCGAAAATCGTTCGACGTGGGCCTTCTCTTCGGTGAGGATCAGGCCATGTTCCGGTACGCCTTCCTCGCAGCCACGCCCGCAGTCGCGGGCGCTGCGAAGGCTGCCGTCCTTCCCCCCGCCGCCTTCGACGGCGCCCGAAGCTGACCCTCCCCGGACATTCCGGCGGACCCCCAAGGGGGAGGGTCGGTCGGGCCCAGGGGTCCCCGTCCCGACCGCGCGCACCGACGCGGGCCCGGGGCAGCAGCTTCGAGTTCCGGAGAAGGAACCACCATGCCCAAGACGGCTTATGTCCGCACGAAACCGCATCTGAACATCGGCACCATGGGCCATGTCGACCACGGCAAGACCACCCTGACCGCCGCCATCACCAAGGTCCTCAGCGAGCGCGGCACCGGCGGCGGCACCCAGTACGTGTCCTTCGACCGCATCGACCGCGCGCCGGAGGAGGCGCAGCGCGGCATCACCATCAACATCGCGCACGTCGAGTACGAGACGGACACCCGGCACTACGCGCACGTGGACATGCCGGGCCACGCGGACTACGTGAAGAACATGGTCACCGGCGCGGCGCAGCTGGACGGGGCGATCCTCGTGGTGTCGGCGCTCGACGGGATCATGCCGCAGACCGCCGAGCACGTGCTGCTCGCCCGGCAGGTCGGCGTCGACCACATCGTCGTCGCCCTCAACAAGGCCGACGGCGGTGACGAGGAGCTCATGGACCTCGTCGAGCTAGAGGTCCGCGACCTGCTCTCCGAGCACGGGTACGGGGGCGACTCCGTCCCCGTCGTACGGGTCTCGGGGCTCAGGGCGCTGGAGGGCGACCCGCGGTGGACGTCGGCGATCGAGGCGCTGCTCGACGCGGTGGACACCTATGTGCCGATGCCCGAGCGCTATCTCGACGCGCCGTTCCTGCTGCCCGTCGAGAACGTGCTCACCATCACCGGGCGCGGCACCGTCGTCACCGGCGCCGTGGAGCGCGGCACCGTCCGCGTCGGGGACCGCGTGGAGGTCCTCGGCCCGGACACGGAGACGGTGGTCACCGGCCTGGAGACCTTCGGCAAGCCGATGGAGGAGGCGCAGGCGGGCGACAACGTGGCGCTGCTGCTGCGCGGCCTGCCCCGCGACGCCGTACGACGCGGCCATGTCGTCGCGGCGCCAGGCAGCGTCGCCCCACGGCGGCGCTTCACCGCCCAGGTCTACGTCCTGTCGGCGCGCGAGGGCGGCCGCAGGACGCCGATAGCCACCGGGTACCGGCCGCAGTTCTACATCCGCACCGCGGACGTGGTCGGCGACGTCGACCTCGGCGGGGCGGCCGTGGCCCGACCCGGCGACACGGTCACGATGACGGTCGAACTCGGCCGCGACGTACCGCTGGAGACCGGCCTCGGCTTCGCCATCCGTGAGGGCGGCCGCACGGTCGGCGCGGGCACCGTGACCGAAGTCGCCTGACCGAAGTCGCCTGACCGGCGGCGCACGGTGCCGCCCGCCTCGGGGGAACAGGCCCCCGGGGCGGGCGGGCACAATGGGCGGCGTGGACGAGCACGAGTTCGAGGGCGGGGCCGACGGCGTGGCCGAAGCGGTTCCCGTCATCAGGGAAGTCGACTACGGCACCGCCAAGCTGATGCCAGACGTGGACCGGCCGCGCGCCTGGCTGCTCACGGTCGACGGCGCGCCCCAGTCGTACGTGGATCTGGACGAACCCACCCACCTCGAGTTCGAGTACCTGCGCAGGCTCGCGCACGTACTGGACACCGCGGCGGAGCCCGGCGCCCCGCTCGACGTCACCCATCTCGGCGGGGGAGCGCTCACCCTGCCCCGCTACCTCGCCGCCACCCGCCCCGGTTCCCGGCAGCAGGTGGTCGAGGCGGACCGGGGCCTGCTGCGACTGATCGCCGAACGGCTGCCGCTGGCCGAAGGGAGCGGGGTCGGCGTGCACGGCACGGACGCCAGGCAGTGGCTCGAAGCGGCGCCGGCCAGGAGCGCCGACGTCGTCGTCGCCGATGTCTTCGGCGGCTCCCGCGTCCCCGCGCACCTCACCACGGTCGCGTACGCACACATCGCCGAGCGGGTGCTGCGCCCGGGCGGGTACTACGTCGCGAACCTCGCCGACGGCGCGCCCTTCACGTTCCTGCGCTCCCAACTGGCCACGTTCGCCGAGGCCTTCGAGGAGCTCGCGCTGATCGCCGAGCCGTCCGTGCTGCGCGGGCGCCGCTTCGGGAACGCGGTGCTGATCGCCGCGCACGGCCCCATCGACGTCGGAGAACTGGCCCGCCGAACTGCGTCCGACGTCTTCCCCGCCCGGGTCGAGCACGGCGACGCGCTGCGGCGCCTCATCGGGGGCGCGGCACCGGTGCGCGACGAGGACGCGGTGGCCTCACCCGAGCCGCCCGACGGCGCCTTCTCCATCGGGTGAGGGATCGGCGGCCCCGCGCGAGAGGGGCTTCGCCGACGCCACCACCTCCGTCGTACGCCGGGTCAGCCGGCGTACGTCGGGGACGAACAGGACGGCCGCCGTCACCAGGACCACCAGCACGGCGCAGCCCCACAGCGACGCGGACAGGCCGAACGCGGACTCCGCGGGCCCGGCGAGCGCCGTGGCCAGCGGCACCATCGCGACCGAGCCGAACCAGTCGTAGGCGGAGACGCGCGACAACTTCTCCTCGGGGATCTCCTGGTGCATCGCACAGCGCCTCTCCGAACGTAGCCTTTCCCCATGGCAGATGACTTGGTACAGCAAGCGCACTGGGGGCAGTTGGCAGGGCAGAACTGGGCGGGGCTGGCACGGCTGTCCACTGAAGAGACCGAGGGAGAGCTCACTCCTGATGACCAGTCAGGTAAGAGTACGCCTCGGTTCATGACCGGCAGGGACATCAAGAGCACGGAGGAACAGGAGAAGGACGGCCGTCAGTTCGTCGAGAGCCGCCAGGGGCGGTATGTCTACACGTACTTGGAGCCGGACACCTCCGCGTGGAAGCGCAGGCGAGTCCGCTTACCCGATGGCAGCGTCGGCTACCGCGTCTTACGCCCCGTGTTCGAGGGAGCGTTGGAAGATCTCAAGCGAGGCCAAGCGCCGAACGGCGAGCCCATCGACGGATTGATCGTCTACGACATCGACCGCCTGACTCGTGACCCCCGGCACCTTGAGGACGCCATCGAGACCGTTGAGCACCACCACCGGCCGATCATCGACATCACGGGCACGCTGGACCTGTTGACAGATAACGGGCGCACCATGGCCCGTGTTCTCGTCGCCGTGGCCAACAAGCAGTCCGCCGACACCGCGCGTCGTGTGCGCCGCAATCACAAGGCCCGACGGAACCTGGGCATACCTGTAGGAGGGACGCGCCCATTCGGGTGGCAGAAGGACAAGCGCACTCTTAACCCGACCGAGGCCGAGCACATTCGCGCTGCCGCCAAGCGCCTCATTCTGGGGGCTGATTGGCACGCGATCGTCGCTGACTGGAATCGCAAGGGAGTAACCACGTCGAAGGGCAACCCTTGGACGTGGATCGGGCTCAGGGACATGATGCGCAATCCCCGCCTGTGCGGATACCGATCGCACGTCGTGATCGAGTTCGACCCGGAATCGGGCCGAGAGACCAAGCTCATGACGATTGCCCACAACGATGAGGGCCAGCCCGTCAAGGGACAGTGGACGGCGATCTTGGCGATTCCCGAGTGGGAGGCCGTCAAGGAGCTCATCGGTGACGGCCCGATGCGCGGGGGTGGCCACAACACCCGCGTCTACCTATCCAGCGGCACTCTCCGCTGTGGCAAGGACGAGTGCGGTTCAGTGCTGCGTGCGATGAAGGCAGCACCGAGCCGGGGCAAGCCGGAAGGGTACTTCTACTACGTCTGCCCGGCGAAGAGCACGGGCAGGGGGTGTGGCGGGGTCAAGATCGGGGGCCCGGAGACTGACGAGCTGCTCGGTAAGCTCGTGATCGCGAAGTACGAGGAAGAGGCCAGCAAGCGGCAGTCGGTCAAGGCACCGCAGGAGTGGCCGAAGGCGGCTGAGCTGAAGATCGTCCGCGAAGACATCGCCGATCTCAAGCAGGCCCGCAGGGCACGGCAGATCAGCGCTGAGCGCTACTACTCCGATCTCGCCGAGTACGAGGCCGACGAACAGCGTCTGAAGAAGGAGCGCAACGCGTGGCAGCGTCAGACGCTCACGAGCCAGCACGAACCCGTGGACATGGCCAAGGAGTGGGACAGGGACGGGGTCACTCTCGCTGAGCGCCGGTCGTACATCGCGCGGACGCTGACGGCTGTGGCCGTACTCCCCGTAGGAAGCGGGCGCCGGGTGCCGTTGCGGGAGCGGCTCGTTCCTGTCTACGTCGAGGAGTAGAGCCAGGGCACCGGGAGCCCGTCACCTCGTACGCCGATGGTGGCGGGCTCCGTTACGTGTAGCGACTTCTACGCCCAGGGAAGCATTCATCCGTCGCCATTGAGCGTCGGACCAGCCGGGAGAGTGACGCGCATGCGCTCGCGCCCAGGCCATGTCTTGATCTTCGCCCCTCTCATTCGGACGTGACACCGGAGGGCCCCCTCACGATGGCCAGCTCTTCGCGGGCGGCCTCGCGGTTGGCGGCGAGGTCTTCGGAGACCCCGGCGGCAAGGAGTGCGGCCCCCGGTGTGTGGCCCGATCCCATGTAGCGCCAGTTGGCCTCGGTCTCGGTACCGGGTACGTCATCGAGGGCGAGGCCGACGTGTTCGGCCCGGTCGGCGCGCAGTGCCTCGTACGTGGTCGAGTAGGCGCGGGACTTGGTCAGAATGTGGCCCCGGTAGCCAAGGGTGTGGGCCCAGGCTCGCAGGTGCAGAGGCTCGTACTCGGGCAGGCAGCCGAGGCGCCAGCAGGTACGCATGAGGGTCCGGACGTGGTCAGTCACGGGTACTGCGTCGATGTCGTCCCAGGTCGTGACCCGGTGGTCGGTGCCGGCGCCGGTCTCGCTCGCGCCCTTAGTGACGTACTTTGCGACGTACGCGGCAACGGCGTCGTCATCGGGTCCGGTGCCACCGGAGTGCAGAAGGCGAGTGTCGACCTGGACACCCCAGCAGAGGTCGAGTTCACCGATGGCGGGGCTGTAGGGGGTGCGGACCAGGACCCGGCTCGCGGAGGCGCGCACCGCATCGGCCAATCGGTCGGCCGTGCCCCAGGCCGGGGGTTCGTCGTCGGGTCCGGCCGGGCCGTCGAGGCGGACGACCGCGTGGACGTGGACGGCAGCCCGCTTCTGATACTCGGCGACGCGGGCGAAGGACAGCCGCGCGTGATCGGGAAAGCGGGACTGAACGAGGCCTGCAGCAGAGGCGAGATGTCGGCGGACGCCGATGACGAAGCGGTCCCACAGCGCACCCGCCTGTGCGTGCCAGAGAGTGTGGGCCGGGTAGTCGTAGCAGTCCGCGCACAGAGGTTGCCCAATGAGGCCGTCTTCCGTGCTGTGGACCGCACCGCAGCCGAAGGAGCGCCCATGCTCGCACTGACCTCTGTCACGGCGGGGACGGCAGCGCTCCCCGGTCCGGTGCACGGCCCCGAAGGACGGGGCAGTGAGGGTGACGAAGAGGCGGGGGCGATTGCGAACCGTGGCGGGGACGGTCTTGCCGCCGGTCAGGCCCGCGCGCACCAAGTGGAAGGTGTCTCCGGCATGGAGGCGGGAGCACGGTGCGCAGACGGTCGCCCGGCGGTTGCGGCAGCGTACGGAGAGCCGTTCGCCGGGTTCGTCTCGGGTGTCGTAGTGGTGCAGGATCTCGCCGGTCGTCGCGTCCAGGGTGGCGGTCGAGCCGGTGAGGTGGATCGGGTGGGCGCAGCCGCCCGTGGCGGTGATCTGGTCCAACCAACGGGCGAACTGGGGATCTTGCGCGATGCGTATCGCGTCACGGTCTGCTTCGGAGAGCTGACGCAGGCGCGCCGCACGGTCGAGGGCGGTGCGCCTGTCAGCCGGGGTGAATTCCGGGGCGATGGTGGGGACCTTCCGGGGTGGGCCGCCGAAGCGGCACGGTTGATGGGTGGTGGCGCGTGGTCGTCCATGGGGTCGCTCCTTGCTCGATCAGGTGGTGTGGATCGTGCTCAGCGGATGGTTCCGGTGCCCCGGCAGAGGCGGCAGCGGTGGCGCATTCCGGTCCAGGTCCTACGGGCGCCTTCGCCCTTGCAGTTCGGGCACCTCACGCGACTCATGGGCATGTCCTGTCCTTCCTGCTCAGGGATGGGAGAAGCCGTTGATCAGCCAGGTCACGAGGCCGTGGATGGTGAAGACCACCGGGGTCTGTCCGAGGTAGACCCCGAAGAGGCCGACACAGACCGCTTCCCAGGCGCGTACGTCGCGGGAGCGGACGAGGAGGACGGTGATGATCCCGAAGATCACCGAGAGCGTGAATGCCGTTCCTTCGCTGATCACTTGCCGTCTCCCTCCAGCGCCGCAAGAGCGCGGTCTATGGCGGGCAGTTCGGGCGTCATGGCCGCGTACTTCATGGCCGTCGTGACCGCCTCTTCGGTCGGCGTGAGGTGAGAGCGAGCGCGGCCCCATCCGCCGTCCGGTCCGGTGCACACCGCGACACCCTGTTCCTGCGCAGTGATCGACTGAGCGACGGCCACGGCATCCTTGTTGAGATCACCGAGGGTCATCTCTGCCGTGCCGGGGTCGTTGACCCGGTGGCAGATACGGCCGCCGAGCTGGGCCCGCAGGGCGGTGACTCCGGGGCCGAGATCGGAGCCGACCCGTTGACCGGCGACGACGAGGTGCATGCCGAGTGCGGCACCGAGTTGGGCCAGGCGCAGGAGCAGGGTCGAGCACTGGTCTGCTTCCGCCTTGCCCTCGCGGGTGCCGTCGGAGAGGTACAGCTCTGCCAGCTCATCGACGATCACCACGACCGGCACGGGACGCAGCAGGTCGGGAAGCTCCCAGATCGAGCGAACACCAGCCGACCGGCAAGCTTGCATGCGCCCCTGCATGTCGACGACGAGTGCCGCCAGTACGGCGACTGCCTCACGTCGGCATGTGGTGAGCGCGCTTAACCGACCCGAGAACAGGCCGAGTTCCATGCCGCCCTTGCAGTCGATGCCGACCAGGGCGACGGGTTGAGGGGCGAGCTGAGTGATCAGCCGTGCCAGCAAGGTGGACTTGCCTGAGCGGGTGGCCCCGGCGATGAGCCAGTGCGGCACCATCCGCAGGTCCATCACCCAGGCCCCGCCGCTCTCCAGTGCGCCGATGAGCGCGGACAGCAGTGCGACGGGAGCCGTCGCCAGGCCGGGCCGGGCCAGTGGGTCACTGGCGGTTGCCGTCAGCAGCACGACGCCGCGTTCGGGCGAGGTGACGCGTACGGCGTGGACCTTCCAGGCGTGGGTGAGCGCGTCAGCCGCCTTCATGTACGTCGCCGGGGTCTGCCCGGCATGCAGGCGCACGATCACGGTCAGGCCCAGACGGGTAGCGCGCGGGAAGGAGAGGCGCGGAGCCACCGGACGCAGCGGATCACCCTTGACGATCACGTCTCCGAGCAGCCCGCGCGGGGGACGCCGGGACACGGCAAGGTCGTTGAGCATGGCGACCTTGCGCCAGGTGCAGAGCACCCGGAACGCGGTGAGGGGGTAGCCGGTGACGTACCAGTGCCAGGCCGGACGGTGGCGCCGCAGCAGGTCGGCGACGACGAGCACCCACGCGAGTGCAGCGAGCCCGAGGGCCAGCAGGATCGCACTCATCACGCCCCACCTGCCTTGGGCGAAGCCGCAGCGGGGGCCGGGGTCGCAGCACTGTGTACGGGGGTGATCGCATCGGCCCGGAAGCTGATCCCGTGTCGGTCGCCCATGGCCCAGGCGAACGCCATTAGGCCGGTGACCTTGAGGGTCTGTCCTTCCTCGATGCCCTTGGGCTCGCCCGTGACGGCGATTTCGATCACGGAGATTCGCCGCCGGTCTTGTCGCACCGTGACGGCCACGGTGTAGATCGTGTTGCCGTCGCGGTCCTTCTTGGCCTCCTTGGTCTCGGGGTTGCTGATCTTCACTTCGGGTGCGATGGCGCACCGCAGTACGCCCAGTCGCGCCGTGTCCACAGGAATGGACTGCATTGCGTTGGCCTCCTTGGCCGTTACGACGCCAGGCTTACCCGGACGTCACTTGTCCTGACGAGTGATGACTATGCGATCCTGTACGGCGAGGGGTCAAGTACTTATGCTGACGAGTGATGTCGCGCGTGCGACGTGCCTACGACCTCAACGCGAAGGTGCTGAGATGACGGAGATCCAACGCCCCGGAGCGCTCTACCAGCAGGTTGCCTCCGCGATCCGCGAAGCGATCCTTGCGGGCGAGTTCGAGCCCGGCGCGCCGCTTCCCTCAGAAGCCCAGCTCATCCAGCGCTACCGGGTCTCCCGCCCGACCGTCCGCAACGCTGTCGCCGCCCTGCGGGCAGAGGGCTTGATCGATGTCCGCCACGGCAAAGGCAGCTTTGTACGCTCCGATGGCCAGCCCGCCGTCACCATCGAGCGCCGGATCAGCCGCGCCGGGGACGGGAAGTTCCTCATGCCCAGCGGCGCCGTCTGGGACGAGGCCGAGGAACCGACTCCGTACCGCGCCCGCTCCACAAAGGAGAACGGCCAGCTGCTCGGCATCGGCGAAGAGGAAGATCTCTTCGTATGTGACCGGCTGCTCATCAACCCTGCAAGCGGCACCCGGGCCATGCACCGCACCGTCACCCCGCTCGCCGTAGCGGCGGACATCCCGGCTCTTGGCGAGGAGCCGCCAGGTCCACCCCCGGCAGCCGCGTACGAGCTCATGACGCAGGCCGGGCACAAGCTGTGGTGGTCCGAGACGGTCCGCGCCCGCATGCCGCTCCACGACGAGCGGATCACTCTCCGCCTGCCGGACGCGACCCCGATCCTGCACGTCGCCCGCGTCACGCACGGCACCGACGACCGCCCGCTGATCCTCGAAGAACTCCGCACCGGTGCGGACCGTGCCGAACTGGCCTACCGGATCACCGCCGACAAGGAGCCCGCGCGGCGCGCCCGCGCCTGAGAGCCGTAGATCGGTCGAAACTTTCTCCACTTCCTCAAGGGCGCGCCTGCGGCGCACCGGGCAGCCCGGCCGCCCCGGCCGGGCATGCGGCGTGGCCGCCGGTCCCGGCCGGTCGCCCGGCGCCCTGGTCCGCACCGCGCCCAAGGAGGCGAGGCGTCCACCGGACGGCGTGGGCCGAGGCCCGCGGGGCTGGGGGTCGACGGCCTCCGAGACTTTAGGCAGCTCCCATGGGGCGAGCCTCGAAGAACAGGGGGCCCATCGGGCACACCAGCGGGCAGGTCCAGTACCTGCCCGATTCGCCGGGCGAGCGTAAGGCCCCCTGTTCACTCGCCCCATGGCAGCTACCGCCCAAAGTCTCTGCGGCCGGCGACGTGCCCACGCGCGCCGCTCACCAGGGGAAAGACACCTCATGCCGCACCGCCGCCGCCAGCTGTGGTCGCCTCCAGGAGAGAGGCGAGCCGCTCCACGGCGTCCGGCCAACCCGCCACCCGCACGACCCCGCGCCCGCCCTCGTCCGTCGAGGCGACCGCCCGCACTTCCGACAGCTCCATCCCCGCCCCGAGGAGCGCACGGTTCAGCCGGTCCGCAGCCTCCCGCGCCTCGCGCCAGCCCGCCACGTAGTCGACGCCGGACACCCACAGACCGAAGTTCGCGCCCGCGACGCCGAGACCGTCACTCAGCCAGTCCTCACCCGCGCCAGTCACTTTGCCCACCTCAACCCTGATCTAGGTAACGGCTCGTCAACTTCCTTGGCCCAGGGCAGAAACGCAGCACAGCGGCCCCGGTACCATCAGGCACCGGGGACCGCTGTCCCCACCCGGACCACCCCGGTTGCTGCCAGGCGCGGGGGTGGTCCGGACTTGCGTATTTGGTTGTGAAGCGCGGCCTCTCCAGAGCAACGAGGATGAGAGGCCGCGCCCCTTGCGGCCGAGTTGGTCGACTCGACCGCGCCGCCGGTCCGTCGCCCCCGCTCCCGATCGCGTGGGAGATCCCGGGAGGCGACGGGCCGGGCGTCTCTACGACACCGCGTCGAGGTCGAAGCGACACCACACGGTCTTGCCGCCCGGCTCTTCCGGCGACCACCACACCGCGTCGGCAAGCCGCTGAACGATCAGCAACCCGCGCCCACGATCCGGCAACAACGCTTCCGCGAAGTCGCCCACCAGCTCGGGTGAGACGAACTCACCCACCGGCAGATCCGGCGGAGTCGAGTCCTCATCGGCGACGCCGATGAAGAGCCAGTTCGGCCACACCTTCACGAGTACGTCGACGCGCCGAGCGCCCCCCGGCCGCGTCACACTGTGGTCCGGTACCGCGTGGTGCACGACGTTGCCGACCAGTTCCGAGACGGCGAGTCGCGCATCATCAACCATGTGGCCAAGGCCCCAGTCCTGAAGGCACGACCGCACCATGTCTCGCGCGACGCGCACAGGGTCGGTGGACTCAACGAAGAGCGTGAGCGCCCGGAAGTGACCGAGCGACGGATCGTGCGTCGGGTCATCCGGCGCGATCTCCACCGGGGTGTTCGCTCTGGGTTTGCTCTGCCGAGCATCCATTGCGTCTCCTCCCGACTGTCGACGGGCCCGGTTAGCCCGCCGCTGCATGCCAGACAGTGAACGGCGCGCGCAGGTCGACCGGCAGTGTCCACCGAGGGGTTCACGTGAACACCGGCAAACGAAAAGGGGGTTCACCAATGGACCCCCTGATGTCAGCGGGCTGTGCCACGATGAATACTCGCCGTCATTCTCGGGCTGGCAGGGGAGCATGAACCGAGAGCCGAACGTGCAATTGATCTCTGTAATGGACGAAGCCAAGGTTTCGAACAAGGGCCTCGCCAAGCGCATGCGTGATCTTGCACAGCAACGCGGAACCGATCTCGGGACGACGCACGTTGCGGTACAGCGGTGGCGATCAGGATCGGGCATCCAGACGCGTACTGCCGTGATCATGGCGGATGCGCTAAGCGCCAAACTCGGCCGTCGGGTCACCGCGGCCGATCTCGGATTCGCCGATCAGTCCGAACAGATTCCGCCCCTGGGTGTCGGCTACCAGCAGTCGCTACCCGACGCACTGACCATGCTCGACAGCCTCGCCCAGGAGCGCCCGGAGTCGGCGACCGGTGACGGGTTGATCGTGGCTGACGGAGACTTGAGCGCAGCCGTCCTTTCATGGATGGTCGCGCGACCCGACGGCATCCACGCCGACAGGCCCGCGTCCCAGCGAGTCGGCATGCGCGACGTGCGAGCGGTCAGAACCGCCGCCGACATGTTCATGCGACTGGACTTCCTCTACGGCGGAGGCCACGGCCACAAGGCACTGCGCCACTACTTCCGCCATGAGGTCTTGCCACTGCTCAGCGCCAGCTACAGCGAGAAGGTTGGCAACTCCCTCTACGGGGCAGCCGCCGAGATCTCGCAACTGCTCGCATGGACGGCCTACGACACCGGCAACCACCAGCTCTCACACCGCTACCTGGTCTCCACACTCCGCCTGACGAAGGTCGTCGACGATCGGATGTTCGGCGCCCGCATCCTGTCCAACCTCAGCCACCAGGCGAACTACCTCGGCAACCACGCTCAAGCGATCCAGCTCGCCCGCGCAGGCGTCGAGGGTGCCCACGGCAAGGCCACTCCGCGCGCTATGGCCCTGTTCTCAGCGATGGAGGCCCGCGCCCTCTCCAACGCCGGGGACCCCATCGGCGCGGGTCGAGCCATGAACGAGGCCGAGCGATCGTTCGAGCAAGCCGACACAGCCGAAGACCCCGAATGGCTCGGGTACTTTGACGACGCCGAGCTCATGGGCGAGTTCTGCCACTGTTTCCGAGACCTCAGGCAACGCCGCGAAGCTCTCGCACACGCGCAGCGAGCCGTAGCCAACACAGACCCGCAGTATGCGCGGACGCTCGGCTTCTGCCGCATGGTGCTCGCCCAGAGCCAGCTACTGAACGGCGAGTTGGAAGCCGCCGTCACGACCGCCAGCCTGGCAGTGGACGGAGGGGACTCCCTCCAATCCGCCCGATTCCAGCGTTACGTGACCGACTTCCAACGCGAGGTCAGCGCCCACTCACCCAACCCGGCCGTGGCAGCGTTCAACGAGAGGGTCCGGGACGCCGTTGCCCGCATGGACGACGAGTAACGGTCACCAGGGTCGCCAGTCCCGAGGCCCATCATTGTTCCGCAGCCCGGAGATACGGCGTCGGTACTCGGCCGCTGTCTTCTCGTCCTCAGCGACGTTCTGCATGAGCCACGTCGTCATGTGGAATTCTTGAATCCCACGCAGCGTGTCGTACCCGTGCCAGTCATAGAGATCACGTCCGTACGCGGTGACGAAGTCGGCGTACTGTGCTGCGGTCTGCCACCCAAGGCTGTGATGCTCCACGGACGTCACCATGAGATCCCATTCAGGATGATCGAAGGCGAAGCTCTCGAAGTCGATCAGGATCACTTGCCCTTGATCGTCCACCATGAGGTTCTGCACGTGCGCGTCACCGTGCACGGGGCCCTTGGGCGAGTCGAACCGCAGCTCCGCGAACTTATCTCGCAGTTCGCGATCCCGCTTCCGCAGGAACTCGATGTCGTCCTGCGGCACACCCGTCGGCCGTTCGAGCCGCAACCCTGTCTTCCCGAAGACACTGTAAGGAGGCAGATCCAAGCCGTCCGGCAAGGTCATGGAGTGCAGATCCCGCAGGATTGCACCCAGCTCCCCATAGGTTGCCTTCCGGTCACCTTCGACGATCAAATGCCAGAAGGTCACCGGATGCCCGTCTATCAACAGCGGCTGCTCCAGGTCGTCGACGACCCGTGCGGCCGGGAACCCCTCCTCCGCAAGCCAGCGCGATACCGCGACCTCATTGCGCGACATCGGCAGATACTCAACAGACCGCGCAATGCGCACGATCACCGGCACCGACGCCAGCCGGAAGAGCGCGTTCTCTCCGAGGCGGATCAACTCCGCGCCTCTGTCGTCGAGCCCCGCAGCCTGGCATGCGGCAGTCATCACCCGCACCGCGCTCGCCGACGTGAACCCCTCACCCGATGCCTGAGCAGCCTCAACCGCCATGCCCGTACCAGCTCCCTCGTCGCGCGCGATCAACCGGCGCACGCCCACGGGCGACCACCCCGGCGCGCACCGGACACGACCACGACCGTACCTATGGGTACCCAGGGCGAGCGAGCCCGGAGGATGGAAAGGCTACGTTCGCCGAGGTGTTGCGCGGTCATCCACGAGACGCCGAACACCTCGATCGCCACCCCGCTGACGAACATCACCGCGGCGAGACCGGCCACCGGCAGCGGCACGGCGAGCGCCGCCGAAGGGGCGGCCAGCGGGAAGACGCAGAGCGTGCCCGCGAACAGCAGCCGCCGCGGCTTCCACCACGTCATCAGGAACGCCCCGCCGACCGTGCCCGCGCCGAACGCGCCGAGCGCCAGGCCCCACGGCCCCGCGCCGCCCAGTTCGTCGCGCGCCACCAACGGCCCGAACACCGACTCGGCGGCGCCGACCACGGCGACCACCACCGAGAACTGCGCCACGATCGACCACAGCCAGGGCCGCCCGGTGAACTCCCGCCAGCCGTCCCGCAGATCGGCGAGGAGCCCGCCGCCGGGCGCGCGCTCCGGTATGTGACCGACGTCGAGGAAGGAGCGCAGCGCACCGGAGACGGCGAACGCCGCGGCGTCCACGGCGAGCACCCAGCCGGGCCCGATCGCCGCGACCATCAGACCGCCGAGCGCGGCCCCGCCGAGCCCCGCGCCCTGCATCGCCATCCGGTACACCGCGAACGCCCGGCCCGCCTGCTCGCCGGTGACCGACGACATCAGCATGCCCTCGGCGGCCGGCCCGAAGAAGGCCTGGCCCGCTCCGCCGAGCCCGGCGAGGACCATCATCTGCCACAGCCGGGGTTCGCCCGCGAGGACGAGCGCGGCGAAGGCGGCCTGCGAGAGGCAGTTGAGGGCGTTGGCCGCGACCATGACGTGGTGGCGCGGCAGCCGGTCGGCCACCGCGCCGCCGATCAGCAGGAACAGGACGAGCGGCAGCGTCCGCGCGGCGGCCACCAGACCGACGTCACCGCCGTCGCCGCCCGCGTCGAGAACCGCGAACGCCGCCGCGATCAACGCCCCGTGGCTTCCGAGGTTCGTCACGATCGCGGCGGCGGTGAGCAGGGTGTAGTTGCGGCCCGCCCAGGAGGGACGGCGGCGCGGTGCGGGGGCGGCAGTGGTCACCCCGGGACTATCCACGACGGGCGGCCTGCCTGCCAAACCGTTTGTCCGGCTCCGCCCGGGGGTGCCGGTGGATCAGGAGGGGGAGTCCTCGGACGCCGCCTCGCTCCACCGGACCGTGCTCAGGATCTTCTTCACCGTGGCGTCGGGGACCTCGTCCTTGACGCCCTTGGCGCCGTAGAGGGTCCAGGCCACGTATTCGCCGGCCTCGTTCTTGAAGCCGAACGTGGTGGCCTTGCCCTCGGAGTCGCACTTGGCCGAGGTTGCGGCGCCGGACGTCGTCGACGTCGCGAGGCTGCCCTTGATGCCCGACGCGGTGGTGTAGTCCTCGATCTTGCTGATCTTGATCTTCTTCTTGTCGGCCTTCGTCTGCTCGGTGTAGCCGCCGTAGACCCACCAGGCGGAGTCGTTGCGCGCGATGTCCTCGGTGTTCTTGGCGCCGTTCTGGCCCTTCGTGCCGACCGCGGCGAGCTTGGTGTCGTCCATCTCACCGTCCTTGTCGTCGTCGGACGAGCACCACTTCTCCTTGAGGATCGCGGGCGCGGTCATGATGATGATCGACTTCGCGCCGTTGTCCTTGCGGTCGTCGAAGCCGATGAGGGTGTCCGGCGTCTCGACCTTCCAGTCGGGCGGCACGTCGAACGCGGTGCCCCACTTGGGGTTCACGACCACCTGCCAGCCGTCGATCGTCGGCTTGTCCTCGCCGCCCTCGCCGCGCGCGTTCCCGTCGTCGCTGGGCTTCGGGCTCGGATCCTTGGACACGGACTTCGCCGGGGACGGCTTCGCCGGGCCCGCCTCGTCGTCCTTGTCACCGCCGAGGACGAGGTAGCCGGTGACGCCGGCGGCCACCACCACGGCGAGCGCGGCCACGATGGCCGTGATCTTCGTCTTCTTGCCGTCGCCACCGCCCTGACCGCCACCGTTCTGCGGCGGCGGCATGGGCGGCGGCGTCGGGGCCGCCCACTGCTGCGGCTGCTCGGGCTGCGAGAACCCGGCCGAATGCGGCTGCTGGTAGCCCCCCGCAGGCTGCTGGTAGCCCGGTTGCTGCTGGTATCCCGGCTGCTGATAAGGGTTCGGCTGCTGGTACCCCGGCTGCTGGTACGGGTTCTGACTCTGGTCCTGCGGGTTCTGCTCGCCCCCGGGCGGCTGCTTTTCTGGCCACATGGCCAGTAACCATAGAGGGGCCCGGGGCGCGGTGCCATCCGCGCCCCCTGTGGGGCGCGGACCGGACCGGGAAGCGGAGCCGCGGGCGGGTCGGTGGCGGCTCAGTTCTCCGAAGCCTCGTACTCGCGCACCGTCGAGAGGATCTTCTTCACGGTCGCGTCAGGGACCTCGTCCTTCACACCCTTGGCACCGTGGAAGGACCAGGACGCGAACTCCCCCTCGGAGTCCTTGAAGGCGAACACCGTCGCCTTGCCGTCCGAGTCGCACTTGCCCGGCTTCTCGGCACCGGACGAACTCGCGCTCACCAGGCTGCCCTTGAGACCTGACTTCGTCGTGTACGTCTCGGTCGGCCCGGTGGTGACCTTCTCCCTGTCGGGCTGCGTGTACGCGCCGTAGACCCAGTTGGCCGCGTCGTGCCGCGCGGCCTCCTCGGTGCTCCTGACACCGCGGTTGCCCCGGGTGCCCGCGGCCGCCAGCGCCGTGTAGTCCTTCGTGCCGTCCCGGTCGTCGTCGCTCGCGCACCACTTCTCCTTGAAGTAGGCGGGAGCGGCGTACGCGGCGAGGAACTCGGCCGACTCGTCCTCGGCGTCCTTGTCCTCCACGACCCCGCCGGCCCAGTCCCGCGACTCCAGGGACCACCCGGCCGGCACGTCGAACGCGAGGCCGCGCTTGGGATTGACGACGACCTTCCAGCCGGCCACGGTCGGCTCCGGCATGCCGTCACCGGTACGGGGGTTGGCGTCATCGTCGGCCGGGTCGGCCGAGGCGGACGCGGAGCCGGTCGGTCCCGGCTTCGCGGTGTCGTCCCCGTCACCGCCGAGGAGCAGGTAGCCGGTGACGCCCGCGGCCACCACGACGGCGCCGGCGGCGACGAGAGCGATCAGCTTGATGCGGTTGCCGTTGCCGTTGCCCTTGCCCTCGCGCGGAGGCTCGGGTGCCGCGCCCTGCGGGCCGCCGGGCATGGTCGGCGCGTTCCACGGGGCCTGCTGCCCGTACGGGGCCGACTGCTGGTACCCGGGCTGGTGGTACGGGTTCTGCCCCACGCCCGGGTTCTGCCCCACGCCCGGGTTCTGCCCCGCGCCCTGGTTCTGTCCCGCGCCCTGATGTCCCTGGCCACGCTGGTTCTGTTCGCCCCCGGGCGGCTGCTCTCCTTGCCACATGGGTGTCAACGATAGGTGACGGTGATCCACGCCAAGACAGGTCCTGGTCAAGAATCGCTACTCGTGGGTAACATCACGGCATGAGCGCAGACCAGATGTCGATCGGCGAGATGCTCGCCGCCACGGTTCCGATGGCCAGGACCCTGAACCTCGAATTCCGGGAGACCTCGCCGAGCAGGGCCGTGGTGGCCCTGCCCGACCAGAGCGAGTACCACAACCACGTCGGCGGCCCGCACGCCGGCGCCATGTTCACGCTGGGCGAGTCCGCGAGCGGCGCCATCGTCCTCGCCGCGTTCGGGGCCGAGCTGCAGCGGGCCGTGCCGCTCGCCGTCAGCGCCGAGATCGCGTACAAGAAGCTGGCGATGGGGCCCGTGACGGCCACGGCGACCCTCGGCCGCCCGGCCGCCGACGTGATCGCCGAACTCGACGCGGGTGAGCGCCCGGAGTTCCCCGTCGCCGTCGAGATCCGGCGCGAGGACGGCGCCGTCACCGGCGAGATGACCGTCGTATGGACGCTGAGGCCGAACAACCCCAGCTGACCCGCGTCGGCGGAACCGGCGCCGGACGCGCCGGTTCCGTACGCTCCGGGTGCCGAACAGGCCTGCGTGGGCCCGTGGTTGAGGATCGTGGCGAGGAGCCCCGGTGCCGCCACGGGCCCCCCGTCGTGCGAGACTCCGCCGATGCCCGCATGGATCACTCCGCGCCGACTCGGCGCCGCCGCCGCCCTTTACGCCGTCTTCGTCTCCGGCTGGTGGTTAGGCCGGCCCGTACGCTCCGACGGCTGCATCGAGGACTCGGCCGCCCAAGGCCAGTACGGCCGCTCCGACGCGGGCGGGCGGCTGACGGAGCCCGGCGAACCAGGCCGCTATCTGGACCGGGCCACCGGAAAGCTCCGGGGTCTGCAGGACTGGGCCGACGATCTCGACGGCTACCGGGACGGTGAGTACGGCCCGTCCGGCTACGGATACGAGATCGTCGAGCCGCGCGTCATGGACCAGACGTTCACCTCCACCCTCAGTGTGTGCTCGTACAAGGAGCGTGCCCGCCTCGTCTCCTGGGTGAATGGCGACTGGGGCTGACGGCGCTTTCCGTTCAACTCATTGACACGAGTCATCCACGGTCATAGTTTTCCCGCCGCCACACCTGGTGCCTAACGGCGTGTCAAGTCGGCTCTGCCCCATAGTGCGTTCAAAGAGCGAACGTCGACCCGCCACTGGCACGTGTACACGCTTCGCTTCGCACAGTCGTGTTCGCGCACAAGGCACAGAAGGAAGTGACGGCTCATGTCCGACTCCGTGTCCCGGCGGTCAGCGCTCAGGCTGGTCGGCGGTGCGATCACCGTGGCGGCCGCGGCCACCGCCGGTGTGCCGGCGCCGTCGTACGCGGCCCGCGCCCGGCAGGGTCCCGGCGCGGGCCCCCGCGTCGAATCCCTCATCGTCAGACTCACTCTCGACGAGAAGATCTCCCTGCTGCACGGCGCCACCGACCCCGAGAGCCTCGGCCAGGCCGGATACGTCCCCGGGGTGCCGCGCCTGAAGATCCCGCCGCTGCGGCTCGCCGACGGTCCCGCGGGCGTCCGCGTCACGGCCCGTGCCACCGCCCTGCCGGCCCCCGTCCTGCTCGCCTCCGCCTTCGACCCGGCGCTCGCCCGCCGCTACGGCCGCGTCATCGGCCGCGAGGGCCGCGCCCTTGGGCAGGACGTGCTGCTCTCGCCCATGGTCAACCTGATCCGCACCCCGTACGCGGGCCGCAACTTCGAGACCTTCGCCGAGGATCCGCTGCTCGCCGCCGACATCGTCTCCGCGGAGATCAAGGGCATCCAGGGCGAGGGCCTCATCGCGACCGTCAAGCACTTCGCCCTGAACAACCAGGAGAAGGACCGCATGTCCATCGACGTGTGGGCCGGCGAACGGACCATGCACGAGAGCGAACTGCGTGGATTCGAGGCGGCCGTCGCCGCGGGCGCCGGCGCCGTCATGGGCGCGTACAACAAGGTCAACGGCACCTTCGCCTGCGAGAACAAGGAACTGCTCGACGACATCCTGCGCGAGCGCTGGGGCTTCGACGGCCTGGTGATGACCGACTGGTTCGCGCAGCACAGTACCGCCGCCGCCCTCGCCGCCGGACTCGACATGGAGATGCCCGACGACGCCTACTACGGCGCCGCCCTGAAGAAGGCCGTCAGGAACGGCAGCGTCCCCGAAGCGCAGGTGGACCGCTCGGTGCGCCGCGTCCTCGGCGTCATGGACCGGTTCGGGCTGCTCGGCAGGAGCGCGCCGCCGCGTCCGGAGCGCGACGCGGAGGCCGGTGCGGCGGTCGCCCTGGAGGTCGCCAAGGCGGGCGCCACCCTGCTGCGCAACACGCACAGGACCCTGCCGCTGACCGGCCGCGCCGCCCGCGACATCGCCGTCGTCGGACCCACCGCCCGCCACCCGTTCGTCAGCGGGGGCGGCAGCGCCCACGTCGTCCCCGACCGGGCCGACAGCCCGCTCCACGCCATCAGGGCGCGCGCCGGACGCCACGCCGACGTCACCTACGCGCTGGGCGAGGACCTCTACGGCAAGGCCGTCCCGCGGCGCGCGCTCAGTCCCGCCTTCGACACGGAGGGCCAGCGGGTCGCTGCCGGGAAGGAGTGGACGTACGAAGGGACGCTGACGCCCGGGGAAGCGGACGAATGGACACTCGTCATCCACTACTCGGGCGAGCGGCCCAAGGTGGAGCTGGACGGCGTCGAGCTCTACCCGACGCTGCCGGGCGTCGGCGAGTACTTCTCCGGCGGTCTCGCCTCCACCGCGCCCGACGGCCTCAACGTGCGCCGCGCGACGCTGCGCCTCGACGGCGCCCGGCACCGGCTGCGGATCAGGGCGAAGGGCGGCGACAAGGGGCAGACGTTCCGGCTCCGCCGCGTCACCGGCGCGACCCTGGCCGCGGACGTCGCCGCGGCGGTGCGGGCGGCGCGCGGCGCGCACAGCGTTCTCCTCTTCGCGTACGAGGACGCGACCGAGGGCCAGGACCGCACGACCGTCGCGCTCCCCGGCCACCAGGAGGACCTGATCCGGGCGGTGACCGCCGCCAACCCGCGTACCACCGTCGTCCTGAACACGTCGTCGGCCACCTCCATGCCGTGGCTGGAGCGGACTGCCGCCGTGCTGCAGATGTACTACCCCGGCCAGGAGGGCGCGGCCGCCACCGCCGCCGTCCTGTTCGGCGACTGCGACCCCGGCGGCCGGCTCACCCAGTCCTTCCCGGTGGACGACGACCACCACCCGATGGCGGGGGACCGGCGCCGCTACCCCGGGGTCGACGGCGTCGAGGAGTACTCGGAGGGCATCCACGTCGGCTACCGCTGGTACGACGCCGAAGGGGTGCGGCCGCTCTTCCCCTTCGGGCACGGCCTCTCGTACACGACGTTCTCCTACCGCGATCTCACCGTCCGCAGGTCGGGGCAGGGGCTGGACGTGAGCTTCACCGTGCGCAACACCGGCCGACGCGACGGCATCACCGTCGCGCAGGTGTACCTCGGGCCCTCGCCCGACTTGGGAATGGCGCAGGCCGAGCGGGCGCTCGGCGGCTACCGGCGGCTCGCCCTGCGCGCGGGTCAGCGGCGGCGCGTCACCGTCCACGTCGACGGGCGTTCCCTGTCGGCGTGGGACGTCGAGCGCCACGGCTGGGTGCGCGGCACGGGCCGGCGTACCGTTCAAGTAGGCACGTCCGTACGTGAGTTGATCCTCTCCACGACCACCGTCATCAAGGGAGGCAAATCATGAGGGGAAGAGCCGGCGGGATACGCCGGGCCGTGTCGGTCGGCGCCGCACTGGCGGCGACTGCCGCGGCCGCACTCGTACCCGTCCAGGCAGCGGCCCACGGCGGCCCGGCCGGCGCGGACAGCACGCTGGTGCGCACCGACGCCGGCTGGATCAGGGGCGCGTCCACCGCCGAGGGCCGCCAGTTCCTCGGCGTCCCCTACGCGCGGCAGCCCGTCGGACGGCTCCGCTGGCAGGAGCCGCGCCCCGCAGAGCCCTGGCAGGGCGTGCGCCGGGCGACGGCGTTCGGCCACCGCTGCGTGCAGAGCGCGAGCTGGGACCCCGGCTACGAGAACCCAAGCCACACCGAGGACTGCCTCGACCTCAACGTCTACACCCCGAGGGGCCGCGCCGCGCACCGCCCCGTCATGGTGTGGCTGCACGGCGGCGGGCTGACCGCGGGCGCGGGCGAGGACATCGTGCCCGACGCCTTCGCCCGCCAGACCGGCACCGTCGTCGTGACCGTCAACTACCGGCTCGGAGCGATGGGCTTCCTCGCCGCGGAAGGCCTCGACGGCGAGGCCTCCGACGGCGTGTCGGGCAACTACGGCCTGCTCGACCAGCAGGCCGCGCTGCGCTGGGTGCGCGCCAACGTCGGAGCGTTCGGCGGCGACCCGGACCGCGTCACCATCGCCGGTGAGTCGGCGGGCGGCCGTTCGGTCTGCACGCTGCTCGCCTCGCCGACGGCCCGCGGCCTGTTCCGCGCGGGCATCATCGAGAGCGGCGCGTACGGCGACTGCGCGGCCCGCGAGCGACGGCGGGCGGCCGGCGACGGCGCGGCGTTCGCGAAGAAGGCCGGCTGCCCGGACCCGAAGACCGCACTCGCCTGCCTGCGGCGCAAACCCGCCAAGGACATCCTCACCGCGCAGGCCGGCTTCGACTGGGGCCCGGTCGTGGGCGGCGCGTTCCTGCCGGTGCAGCCCGAGGAGGCGTACCGGAAGGGGAGCGCGGCCCGCGTACCCGTCCTGAACGGCGCCAACAGCGACGAGGGACGGCTCTTCGCCTTCGGGCAGTTCGACGGGCAGGGCAGACCGCTGACCGCCGAGCGGTATCCGGCCGCGCTCACCGAGGCGTACGGCCCCGAGCTCGGACGGCGGGTCCTTAGGGCCTACCCGCTCGCGCACTACGCCTCGCCCACGCACGCGTACGCCGCGGCGCTCGGCGACCGGATGTTCGCCTGCACGGCGCTGCGCCTTGACACGGCCCTCGCGGGCCGCGGGCCCGTCTACGCCTACGAATTCGCGGACCGGACCTCGCCGCCCTTCGCGTCGCTGCGGAACCTCGGCACCGACTTCGACTTCGGCGCGACCCATGTCAACGAAGTCCAGTACCTCTTCAAGCACTTCGGCCTCGACTCGCCGTTCGACGCGGAGCAGCGCGCGCTGGCCCGGCAGATGGTCCAGTACTGGGGTTCCTTCATCAGGACCGGGGTGCCGCGCGCCGCGGCCGGGCCCCCCGCGCCCGACCAGCGCGTCAGGCCGGGGCAGGTGCTTTCCCTGCGTACCGCCTCGGCGGGCGGGAACGCGATCAGTACGACGGTGCGCGAGGAGCACCGGTGCGGGCTCTGGGACGACGCCGTTCCGGCCGGGTGAGCCCGTCCGGGTAGGCTGCCCGGCGTGCGCGACCGAGGGGGGAGCGCACGCCGGGCACACACACTTGGACCACGGGAGGAACCGGCGTTGCACGTTCAGGAGTGGCTGGAGCACGTACCAGCCGTCAGCATCTACGCGCTGGTGGGTCTCGTCATCGGACTGGAGAGCCTGGGCATCCCACTGCCCGGTGAGATCGTCCTGGTCTCCGCGGCGCTCCTCTCCTCCCAGCACGGCGACCTCAACCCGGTGATCCTCGGGGCGTGCGCCACCGTGGGCGCCATCGTCGGCGACTCCATCGGATACGCCATCGGACGCAAGGGCGGCAGGCCGCTCCTCGCCTGGCTGGAGCGCAAGTTCCCCAAGCACTTCAGCGCCGCCCATGTGGCGAGCGCCGAGCGCTCCTTCCAGAAGTGGGGCATGTGGGCGGTCTTCTTCGGCCGCTTCGTCGCCCTCCTGCGGATCTTCGCAGGACCCCTCGCGGGCGTCCTGCGCATGCCGTACTGGAAGTTCCTGATCGCCAACGTCCTCGGCGGCGTCATCTGGGCGGGCGGCACCACCGCCGTCATCTACTACATCGGCGTGGTCGCCGAGGACTGGCTCAAGCGCTTCTCGTACGTGGGACTCGGCATCGCCGTGCTGATCGGCATCGGCTCGATGCTGCTGGTCAAGCGGCGGGCGAAGAAGGCGGCGGCGGAGCTGGAGGCCGAGGAAGCCGCGGCGGCGGCCGGGACCGCGGCGGCCGATCCGCGCCCCCTCACCGCCACCGACTGACCTGCCCGGTCAGCCCGCCGCGTGCGCGTCGCGGTGGGCTTTGACCAGCTCCAGGTACATCGTGCCGTTGAGGGTGATCCCCGCGCGCTCCTCGTCGGTGAGCGCCCTGCGCACCTTCGCGGGCACCCCCGCGACGAGCGACCCCGGCGGCACCTCCATGCCCTGCGGCACGAGGGCCTGCGCCGCCACCAGGGAACCGGCGCCGATCACCGCGCCGTTGAGGACGGTCGCGCCCATGCCGATCAGGCTGTCGTCCTCGACGGTGCAGCCGTGCAGGACGGCGTTGTGCCCGACCGAGACGCGCTCCCCGATCGTGAGGGGGAAGCCGGGGTCGACGTGCAGGGTGCAGTTGTCCTGGATGTTGCTGTCGGCGCCCACGACGATGGGCCCGCAGTCGGCGCGCAGCACCGCGCCGTACCAGGTGCTCGCCCCGGCGCGCAGGGTCACCTCGCCGAGCACGACGGACGTCGGCGCGGTGAAGGCGTCCGGGTCGATCTCCGGAACCTTGCCGCCGATGCCGGTGACGAGTGCCTCGTGGCCCATCGGGTCCGCCTCTCTTGTATCCGTCACTCTTGTATCCGTCCGCGACGCGTCGCGCCTGACGGCACCGTACGGGACGCCGCGGCGGCAGCGGGCGCGTGGGGCGAAGATCACAGGCGGGCGGCCTGCGGGGCACCTCGGCACTGAGTAACGTGAGCGCGTGCCGAAGAACAGGAACACGTTCTCATCGCTTGCCGCCGGGCCCCGCCGCCTGGCGCAGCGCGCCGTCCACGCGGGGTGGGAGTGGGTGCAGCGCACCGGCGCGGTGACCGCCGCGCATCCCGGGCGGCTACGGTTCGGCGCGATCGGCGAGGGCACGAAGCTCGCCTTCCCGCAGGGCACGGTCTTCGGTGAGCCGTGGATCACGATCGGCGACCACTGCATCGTGGGCCAGCACGTCACGCTCACCGCCGGGATGATGCCGGACCTCGACCTCGGCCCCGACCCGATACTCCGCATCGGCAACGGCGTCGTCCTCGGCCGCGGCAGCCACGTCATCGCCGACACGACGGTCTCCATCGGCGCCGACTGCTACTTCGGCCCCTACGTGTACGTGACCTCCACCAACCACTCCTACGACGACCCGCACACCCCCATCGGCAAGCAGTGGCCCCGCATGGACCCGGTGGAGATCGGCTCCGGCTGCTGGATAGGGACGGGCGCGGTGATCCTGCCCGGCGCCCGGATCGGCCGCAACGTGGTGGTCGCCGCGGGCGCGGTCGTCCGCGGCGAGGTCCCCGACCACGCGGTGGTGGCGGGGGCGCCCGCCCGGGTCGTCCGCACCTGGCACCCCGACCAGGGCTGGCAGCCCCCACTGCGCACCCCCGCACCGGTGCCGATCCCCGACGGCATCACACCGCAGCAGCTGATCGCGCTCGGGGAGTTGGGGGAGGGGTGAGAGGCAGCCCTGCTCCGAGGCCGCTGACGGCCGGTGCCGTCAACAGGCCCCTCCACGGCGGCTGTTAGAGCCTGTCTTTGAACCCCCGTCTGCGCCCCGGCGCCCGGCACGCACGCTCGGCGCACGGAGCCCCAGGACAGGTGGCTCCGCCACATGACCTGGGACTCCGCACACCGATCGCACGCACCGAACACCGCTGCGCCCGCGCTTCGCGCGGACGACGGGGGTTCAAAGACAGGCTCTTAACGTGCCGCCATGCGCGCTCCTCTCGGTGATTTCGACGTCGTCAGCCCCGCCCCCGAAGCCCTCGACCTGCTCGTACCGTCCGTCGCGGACGCCGTACAGGCCTGGGGCGGGCCCGTCCCGGCCGACGAGCTGATCCACGTCGACACGGCGCCCGAGTGGGCCGACACCGCCACGTTCCTCGAGCACTACGGCCCCGAGCTCCTCAGCCGGTCCGCCAACTGCGTCGTCGTGGCGGGCAAGCGCGGTGGTGAGACCACGCTCGCCGCGTGCGTCGTCCTGTCCGGTACGCGCGTCGACGTGAACGGCACGGTGCGCCGCCAACTGGGCGCGCGCAAGGCGTCGTTCGCCCCGATGGAGACGGCCACGGGTGAGACGGGGATGGAGTACGGCGGCATCACGCCGATCGGGCTGCCCGCCGCGTGGCCGCTCCTCGTCGACGCCGCGGTGGCGGACCTGCCGCACGTCCTGGTGGGCAGCGGCAGCCGGCGCGGCAAGCTCATCGTGCCGGGCAAGGTGTTCGCGCAACTGCCGAACGCGGTCGTCCTGGAAGGGCTCGGCGTCGCCGTCGACGGCTGACCGCCGGCCGAACGCGCGGGCCGCTCACCGGCAGACGCCCTCCTCGCGCAGCCGGGCGACGTCGTCCGGAGTGCGGCCGAGTTCGGCGAGGATCGCGGCCGTGTGCTCGCCCGCCGACGGCACCGGGCCCATGCGCGGGGTGACCCCGGAGAGGTTGGCCGGGGGCAGCAGGGCCTGGACGGGCTCCGGCGCGCCGGGCACCTGGATGTCCTGCCAGCGGTCGCGCCCGGTGAGCACGGGGTGGGCCAGGAACGCGTGGACGGAGCTGACCCCCGCGTTGGCGATGCCCGTGCGGTCGAGCAGCTCCGTCGCCTCGTCGCTGCCGAGTTCGGCGAAGCGTGCGGAGATGATCGCGTCGAGCGCGTCTCGGTGGGCCACGCGGTCGGACCCGGTGGCGAAGCGCGGATCGTCCGTCAGCTCGGGGCGGCCGATGAACTCCCGGCACAGCGCCGCCCATTCGCGTTCGTTCTGCACGGAGAGCAGCACGTCGTTGCCGTCGGACGCGGTGAAGGGACCGTACGGCGCGATCGTCGCGTGGCGGGCGCCGACGCGGGGCGGCTGGGTGCCGCCGTAGCGCGTGTAGTACGCGGGCTGGCTCATCCATTCGGCGAGCGCGTCGAAGAGGGACACCTCGACGGCGGGCGCCCGCCCCGTCGTCGCCCGTGTGAAGAGCGCCGACAGGATGCCGCTGTACGCGTACATCCCGCCCGCGATGTCGGCCACCGAGATGCCGACGCGCGCGCACTCGTCCGGGGAGCCGGTGAGCTGGAGCAGCCCGGTCTGGCACTGCACCAGCAGGTCGTAGGCCTTGCGGTCCGCCCACGGCCCGTCCGTGCCGTAGCCGCTGACGGTGCAGGGGATCAGGGACGGATGGCGGCCCTGCAGCTCCTCGGCGCCCAGGCCCATGCGGGTGGCGGCGCCGGGGGCGAGGTTCTGCACGAACACGTCGGCCCCTGCGAGGAGTTCCTCCAGGATCTCCCTGCCGTCCGTCGACTTGAGGTCGAGGGTGAGCGACTCCTTGGAGCGGTTGAGCCAGACGAAGTAGCTGGCCTGGCCGTGCACGGTCGTGTCGTAGCGACGGGCGAAGTCACCGCCGCCGGGACGCTCGACCTTGATGACACGGGCCCCTAGATCGGCGAGCTGACGCGTGGCGAAGGGCGCGGCGACGGCCTGCTCCAGGCTGACGACGGTGATGCCGGTGAGGGGGAGGGGAGAGGGTGTACGCATGCCGCGTTTGTACGGGCAGGTGAGCGGGGCGTCAATGAAGGGGCATGCCGCCCCGGCCGCGCCCGCCGGCCGTTCACTGCGGTGTGCGCCGCCCCGACCCCGTGGAACCCCGCACCACCAGCTCCGGCATGAAGACGAACTCGCCGTGCGGTGCGGGCGTTCCGCCGATCTCCTCGAGCAGCGCCCGGACCGCCGCCTGGCCCATCGCCTGCACCGGCTGGCGGATCGTGGTCAGCGGCGGGTCGGTGAACGCGATGAGCGGGGAGTCGTCGAAGCCGACCACGGAGATGTCCGTGGGTACGGAGAGGCCCAGGTCGCGGGCGGCCCGGATGGCGCCGAGCGCCATCATGTCGCTGGCGCACACGAGGGCGGTGCAGCCGCGGTTGATGAGGGTGGTGGCGGCGGCCTGGCCGCCCTCCAGGGTGTAGAGGGAGTGCTGGATCAGCTCCGCCGCGTCCTCGTCCGTGAGGTTGAGGCGCTCCTGCAGTGCGAGCCGGAAGCCCTCGATCTTGCGCACCACGGGGACGAACCGCTTCGGGCCGACCGCGAGTCCGATACGGGTGTGGCCGAGCGACGTCAGGTGGGTGACGGCGAGGCGCATGGCGGCCCGGTCGTCGGTGGAGACGAAGGGTGCGGCCACCTCCGCGGAGAAGCCGTTGACCAGCACATAGGGAACGTCCTGGCCGCGCAGCGCATCGTAGCGCGCCATGTCGGCGGTGGTGTCGGCGTGCAGTCCGGAGACGAAGATGATGCCGCTGACACCCCGGTCCACCAGCATCTCGGTGAGCTCGTCCTCGGTGGAGCCGCCCGGGGTCTGCGTCGCGAGCACCGGGGTGTAGCCCTGGCGCGTCAGCGCCTGCGCGATGACCTGGGCGAAGGCGGGGAAGATGGGGTTGTCGAGCTCCGGCGTGATGAGGCCGATGAGTCCGGCGCTGCGGCGGCGCAGCCGCACGGGGCGTTCGTATCCGAGGACGTCGAGGGCGGCGAGCACCGCCTCGCGGGTGGCCGCGGCCACTCCGGGCTTGCCGTTGAGGACGCGGCTCACGGTGGCTTCGCTGACCCCCGCGTGGGCTGCGATGTCGACAAGCCGTGCGGTCATGGCACTGGACTGTACCTGTCATCGCGAAGATTGCACACCGGCTCTGAAAGCTTGCGGAAAGAGCTGTCGTGCAAGAACCTTTCAGCCGGTTTCAGCACCTGTGCGACACCGGTCGTCATCGCGTGCACCGCGCCCAACTTCCCCTGGTCCGCAGCTCACAGAGGTGTCAAGCGCGGGAGCGGCAACGGAAAGGACACGCAGATGTAACGATCACCGGCTCTTGCAGAAATATTCCGCAAGCTCTTTCGACGCTCTTGCAACGCTGTTACGTTCCTGGCAACCCGGCGCCGCGTCCAGAGCGGCCAGCAGGAGGCACCTCTTCGTCTCCCCGTGATTCCGGGATCAGTTGAAGGAGTTCACATGCGGCGTGGCATAGCGGCCACCGGGCTGATCGCGGCCCTGGCCATGACAGCGGCAGCGTGCGGGGGCGACGACGGCGGCGGCAGCAAGGGCTCGGGGAAGATCTCCGGCACCGTCACCTTCTGGGACACCTCGAACGACGCCGAGAAGGGCGCGTACGAACAGATCGCCAAGGGGTTCGAGAAGCTCCACCCGGATGTCAAGGTCAACTATGTGAACGTCCCGTTCGGCGAGGCCAACGCCAAGTTCAAGAACGCCGCGGGCGGCAACTCCGGCGCCCCCGACGTGATGCGCACCGAGGTCGCCTGGACCCAGGACTTCGCCTCGCTCGGCTACCTCGCCGCGCTCGACGGCACCGCCGCGCTCGACAAGCCGGACGACTACCTCCCGCAGGCCGCCGCGAGCACCAAGTTCAAGGGCAAGACCTACGCCGCGCCGCAGACCATCGACACCCTCGCGCTCTTCTACAACAAGAAGATGCTGAAGGCCGCGGGCGCCGACGTGCCGAAGTCCTTCGACGAGGTGAAGTCCGTCGCGAAGAAGATCAGGTCCAAGACCGGCAAGACCGGTCTCTACCTGCGCGGCGACGACCCGTACTACTACCTCCCGTACCTCTACGGAGAGGGCGGCGACCTCCTGGACACCAAGAGCAGGAAGGTCACCGTCGACGACCCCGAGGGCGCCAAGGCGTTCTCGGTGATGAAGGACCTTCTCGACTCCAAGGCGGCGGTCACCGACGCGAGCGACGGCTACAACAACCAGCTCAACGCCTTCAAGGACGGCGACGTCGCGATGGCGCTCGACGGCCCCTGGTCCATCGAAGGCGCCCTGAAGGGCAAGGAGTTCAAGGCCGACAAGGGCAACCTCGGTGTCGCCCCCGCTCCGGCGGGCAGCGCGCGCCAGGGTGCCCCGCAGGGCGGCTGGAACCTCGCCGCGTACGCCGGGTCCGGCAACCTCGACGCGGCGTACGAGTTCATCAAGTACATGAGCTCCGCCAAGGTGCAGCAGCAGACCACCGAGCAGCTCAGCCTGCTGCCGACCCGTACGTCCGTCTACGACGTGAAGTCCGTCAAGGACAACCGGATGGTGCAGTTCTTCAAGCCCGCCGTGGCCAAGTCCGTGCAGCGGCCGTGGATTCCGGAGGCCAACGCGCTCTTCGAGCCGATCCGCCTGCAGCTGGAGAAGGTGCTCAGCGGCAAGTCCTCGCCCGAGCAGGGCGCCAAGGGCATCGGTGACGCCTACCGCAAGCTCCTCAAGGGCTACAAGTAAGAAGGAGGGCCGACCGACCCATGGCTGTCGAGACCGGCCGGTCGGTGGCGAAGGCCGTGGACGCGCAGAGCGTCCGCGGCCGCGGCCACCGGCCCGGCACAACCCCGGGGCCGCTGCGCAGGGCGCTGGCCACCCACTGGTACGCGTGGGCCATGGTGGCCCCCGTGGTGATCGTGATTGGCGTGATCGTCGGGTACCCGCTCGTGCGCGGCATGTACCTGTCGACGACCGACGCCAATGAGGCGAACGTCGAACGGCACATCGGTGTCAACGACATCCCGGCCACGTACAAGTCCGTCGGTCTCGACAACTACTCGTCGATCCTCTCCGACGGCGTCTTCTGGGACCGGCTCACCTGGACCGTGGTGTGGACCGTCTCCTGCGTCGCGCTCTCCTTCGTGCTCGGCCTCACGCTCGCCACGATGCTCAACCGCAAGCTGGCCGGGCGCTCCTTCTACCGGATGGCGCTGATCCTGCCGTGGGCGGTGCCGGCCTTCGTCTCCGTCTTCACCTGGCGGCTGCTCTTCAACGAGAAGAAGGGCCTCCTCAACAAGATCCTCGAAGGCGGCGGCATCGACGCGGTCCCGTGGCTCAACGACCCGACCTGGGCGAAGATCTCGGTGATCACCGTCAATGTCTGGCTCGGCGTGCCGTTCATGCTGGTGGCCATGTTGGGCGGCCTGCAGTCCATTCCGGGCGAGCTGTACGAGGCCGCCGAGATGGACGGCGCGGGCGCCTGGCAGCGCTTCCGGCACATCACGCTGCCGGGGCTGCGCTCCGTCGCCAGCACGGTGATCCTGATCAGCGGCATCTGGACCTTCAACATGTTCCCGGTGATCTTCCTCCTTACCAGGGGCGGCCCGGGAGACGCCACCGAGATCCTGGTGACGTACGCCTACCGGCTCTCGTTCGTCGTCAGCCCCCGCGACTTCGCGGGCTCCGCGGCCTGGGGCGTGCTCATCCTGGCCCTCCTGTCGATCATCGCCGTGGCCTACCGCCGCGCGCTCCGCAAGCAGGGAGAGGTGTGGTGACCACCGTGCCGACCAGAACCGTGCCGACCGAAACCGTGCCGACCGAAACCGGGAAGAAGCCGCGGCGGAAGCCCAGGGGGCGCGACGAGCGCGGGCCGCTGGCCTCCATCGCCCTGCACCTGACACTGCTGATCACGAGCGCCATCGCGGTGGGGCCACCGCTGTGGCTCCTGGTCACCTCGTTCAAGCCGGAGAGCGAGGCCTTCACCACCGACCTGGTCAAGGACTTCACGCTCGGCAACTACGACCACGTGCTCAACGACACCGAGTTCCCGAACTGGCTCCTCAACTCCCTCATCGTGGTGGGCCTGACCACGGTGATCGGCGTCTTCATCGCCGCCACCACCGGCTACGCGGTGAGCCGCTTCAAGTTCCCCGGCATGCGGCCGCTGATGTGGCTGCTCCTGATCACCCAGATGTTCCCCGTCGCGGTACTCATCGTGCCGCTGTACAACCTGCTGGCCGACCTCGGCCTGCTGAACCAGCCCATCGGCCTCGTCGTCACCTATCTGACCATCGCCGTGCCGTTCTGCGCCTGGATGATGAAGGGGTACTTCGACACCATCCCGGTCGAGATCGACGAGGCCGGACGGGTGGACGGACTCAACCCCTTCGGCACCTTCTGGCGGCTCATCGTGCCGCTCGCCAAGCCGGGTCTCGCCGTCACCGGGTTCTACAGCTTCATCACCGGGTGGGCCGAGGTCGCCTACGCCTCCGCCTTCATGACCGGCGAGGAGAACCTGACGCTCGCCGGGGGACTCCAGACCTTCGTCAACCAGTACACCAGCGACTGGGGTTCGCTGACCGCGTCCGCGGTGATCGTCGCGGTGCCCGCCGCGGTCATCTTCGGCTTCGCCCAGCGCCACCTCGTCTCCGGCCTCACGGCGGGCGCGACGAAGTCCTGACCAGGCATCCGTCCCGAGGCGTCCCGTCCGCGGGCCTCAGAGCCTGTCTTTGAACCCCCGCCTGCGCCCCGGCGCCCGGCACGCACGCACGGAACGCACGGAACGCACCGAACACCGCTGCGCCCGCGCCTCGCGCGGACGACGGGGGTTCAAAGACAGGCTCTCACGCCGCCCCCACCACACTCGATCCCCAGGGAAGACATGACCCAGCATCTCGCTGCCCCTGCCACCCCCGCCACCGAGACGCACACGGACTGGTGGCGCGGCGCGGTGATCTACCAGGTGTACCCGCGCAGCTTCGCCGACGGCAACGGCGACGGCATGGGCGACCTGGCGGGCATCCGCAGCCGGCTGCCGTACCTCAGGGACCTCGGCGTCGACGCCGTCTGGCTCAGCCCGTTCTACGCGTCCCCGCAGGCCGACGCCGGCTACGACGTCGCCGACTACCGGGCCATCGACCCCATGTTCGGCAGCCTCCTGGACGCCGACGCGGTCATCCGCGACGCCCACGAGCTCGGCCTGCGCATCATCGTGGACCTGGTGCCCAACCACTCCTCCGACCGCCACGACTGGTTCCGGCGCGCGCTGAGCGAGGGACCGGGATCCCCGCTCCGCGAGCGCTACCACTTCCGCCCGGGCAAGGGCGCCGACGGCGAACTCCCGCCCAACGACTGGGAGTCCATCTTCGGCGGCCCCGCCTGGACCCGGCTCCCCGACGGCGAGTGGTACCTGCACCTCTTCGCCCCCGAGCAGCCCGACTTCAACTGGGAACACCCCGCAGTGCGGGACGAGTTCCGCTCCATCCTGCGCTTCTGGCTCGACATGGGCGTCGACGGCTTCCGGGTCGACGTGGCGCACGGCCTGGTCAAGGCGGCCGGTCTGCCCGACATCGGCAGCCGCGACCAGCTGAAGCTGCTCGGCAACGACGTCATGCCGTTCTTCGACCAGGACGGCGTGCACGACATCTACCGCAGCTGGCGGCAGGTCCTCCAGGAGTACGAGGGCGCTCGCATCCTCGTCGCCGAGGCGTGGACCCCGACCGTCGAGCGCTCCGCCCACTACGTGCGCCCCGACGAGATGCACCAGGCCTTCAACTTCCAGTACCTCGGCACCTCGTGGGACGCCGCCGAGCTGCGCGAGGTCATCGACGCGTCGCTCGCCGCGATGCGTCCCGTGGGCGCGCCCGCCACCTGGGTGCTCTCCAACCACGACGTGACCAGGCACGCCACGCGCTACGCCAACCCGCAGGGCATGGGCACCCAGCTGCGCACCGCGGGCGACCGCGAACTCGGCCTGCGCCGGGCCCGCGCCGCGACCCTGCTGATGCTGGCCCTGCCCGGCTCCGCCTATCTGTACCAGGGCGAGGAGCTCGGCCTGCCCGACGTCACCGACCTGCCCGACGAGGCGCGTCAGGACCCGTCGTTCCACCGCGCCGACGGTCAGGACGGGTTCCGCGACGGCTGCCGGGTGCCCATTCCGTGGACCACCGAGGGTCCGTCGTACGGCTTCGGCGGGGGCGGCAGCTGGCTCCCGCAGCCGGCCGGCTGGGGCAAGCTGAGCGTGCAGGCGCAGACCGGCGACCCCGGCTCGACACTGGAGCTGTACCGCAGGGCCCTCGCCGTGCGCCGCGCGGAGCCGGGACTCGGCGCGGGCGCGGCGATCGAGTGGCTCGACGCCCCCGAAGGCGTGCTCGCCTTCGCCCGCGACGGCTTCGTCTGCACGGTGAACACCACCGCGCAGGCCGTCCGGATCACCGCACCCGGCCGCGTCCTGCTCGCCACCGAGGAGGCGGAGATCGTCGAAGGGACCGTGCGGCTGCCCGCCGACACCACCGTCTGGTGGGCGGTGTGACGTTGCCCTCCGTGCCGCGGGACGCCGCCCACCGCGGCGCCCCGCGGCTCGTGGACATCGCCGCCCAGGCCGGCGTCAGCGAGGCCACCGCGAGCCGGGTGCTCAACGAGAAGGCGGGGGTGGCGGCGGGCACCAGGCGCCGGGTCCTCGCAGCCCTCGACGTCCTCGGCTACGAGCGCCCCAGCCGCCTCGGGCGGCGCAGTGCCGGTCTCGTCGGCCTCGTCATCCCCGAGCTCACCAACCCGATCTTCCCGGCCTTCGCGCAGGTCATCGAGCAGGTCCTGGCCGGGCACGGCTACACCCCGATGCTCTGTACGCAGATGCCGGGCGGCGCCACCGAGGACGAGCTGGTCGAGCAGCTGGAGGACCGCGGGGTCAGCGGCATCATCTTCCTCTCGGGGCTGCACGCCGACCTGACGGCCGACACCGCGCGCTACCGCGAACTGGCCCACCGCAAGGTGCCCTTCGTCCTCGTCAACGGCTACAACGAGGCCATCCCGGCCTCCTTCGTGTCGCCCGACGACCGCTCGGCGGTACGCATGGCGGTACGGCACCTGGCCGAGCTGGGGCACGAGCGGATCGGCCTGGCCGTCGGACCGCCGCGGTACGTCCCCTCCCTGCGCAAGGCGGAGGCGTTCCGGGCGGCGCTGCGCAGCACGTTCGGCCTGGCCCCCGCGGAGGTCGAACGCCTCGTGCAGCGCACGCTGTTCACGGTCGAGGGCGGCCAGGCCGCGGCCGGTGCCCTCCTCGACCTGGGGTGCACCGCGATGGTCTGCGGCAGCGACCTGATGGCGCTCGGTGCCGTCAGGACGGTGCGCGAGCGCGGTCTGACCGTGCCCGGCGACGTCTCCGTGGTCGGCTTCGACGACTCCCAGCTCATCGCCTTCACCGACCCGCCGCTGACCACGGTGCGCCAGCCGGTGCAGGCGATGGCGACCGCCGCGGTGGGCGCCCTCCTGGAGGAGATCGACGGAAACCCCGTGCAGCGCATGGAGTTCGTCTTCCAGCCGGAGCTGGTCGTACGCGGGTCCACCGGGGTCTGTCCAGAGGGTTGACCCCGCCCTTGGGGCGCCATACGGTCCAACCCGCAACAACTTGTGCCGACTTGCTGCAAGAAGTTGCTGGAGGTTCTCCCCCCAACCGCAGGAGGTACCCATGACCGGCCGGACCGTCAGACGCCGCAGGCCCGTAGCGACCGCGCTCGCCCTCCTCGCGGGCGTCGCAGGCGGTGTCGTCGCCGCCCCCGGCGCCCAGGCCGCCCCGCCCGGCGCCAAGGACGTCACCGCCGTCCTCTTCGAGTGGAACTTCGCTTCGGTGGCCAGGGCCTGCACGGACCGGCTCGGACCGGACGGCTACGGGTACGTCCAGGTGTCGCCGCCCCAGGAACGCCTGAAGGGCGACGCCTGGTGGGCCGCGTACCAGCCCGTCAGCTACCGCATCGGGACCCGGCTCGGTGACCGCGCCGCCTTCAAGCACATGGTCGACACCTGCCACTCGGCCGGGGTCAAGGTCGTCGCCGACACGGTGATCAACCACATGACCAACGCCTCCGGCACCGGCTCGGCGGGCTCGTCCTTCTCCAAGTACGACTACCCCGGCACGTACTCGGCCGCCGACATGGACGACTGCAAGGCCGACATCAGCAACTACCAGGACCGCTGGAACGTCCAGCACTGCGAGCTGGGCGGCCTGGCCGACCTGGACACCGGCGAGGAGTACGTACGCGGCCGCATCGCCGGGTACCTGAACGACCTCCTCTCGCTCGGCGTCGACGGCTTCCGGATCGACGCGGCCAAGCACATGCCCGTCGACGACCTGAAGAACATCAAGTCGCGGCTGAGCAACCCGGGCGTCTACTGGAAGCAGGAGACCTTGTACGGCGCCGGCGAGGCGGTCTCCCCGAGCGAGTACACCGCCACCGGTGACGCCCAGGAGTTCCGCTACGCCTGGGACCTCAAGAGGGTCTTCAAGGGCGAGAAGCTCGCCTACCTCAAGAACTTCGGCGAGGGCTGGGGCTATATGCCGGGCGGCACGTCGTCGGTGTTCGTCACCAACCACGACACCGAGCGCCACGGCCAGACCCTCAGCTACAAGGACGGCGCCGACTACACCCTCGCGCACGTCTTCATGCTCGCCTGGCCCTACGGTTCCCCCGACGTCCACTCCGGCTACGAGTTCAGCGACACCGACGCCGGATCGCCCGACGGCGGCCAGGTGAAGGCCTGTTACAGCGACGGCTGGAAGTGCCAGCACGCCTGGCCGGAGATCCGCCGCATGGTCGCGTTCCGCAACGCCGCGCGCGGCACCGCCGTCACCGACTGGTGGGACAACGGCAACGACGCCATCGCCTTCGGCCGGGGGAACAAGGGGTACGTGGTCATCAACCACGAGGGCGCCCCCGTCGACCGCACCTTCCAGACCTCCCTGGCCGCGGGCACGTACTGCGACGTGCAGAGCGGCAGGAGGGTCGGTGTGGACGGCTCGGGCCGGTTCACCGCCTCGGTCGCCCCGAACACCGCCCTCGCGCTGCGCCCCGGGGCCAAGAACTGCTGACCGGTCCTCCTCTCCGGCCGATTCTCCCCCCTGCCCGGCCGCCCGGCCCGTCCAAGTCCCCGCAGCCGGGCGGCCACACCCTTCCTCTCGCTCCGGACTCCCGCCCTCCCCAAGGAGAACCCTTCGTGACCGGCTCCCCGCGCCGTACCGCCGTGACCGTGGCGACCGTCCTGCTCGCCGCGGTGGTGCCCCTGACCGCGACGGCGACGGCCGTGCCGCTCGACCCGCCGACACCGTCCGCCACGGCCGGGCCCGCCGACGCCCTGGACCTGTCGAAGTCGAGGGCGCAGTGGATCGACCGGGACACCCTCGTACGGGACGCCGGCCCGGGCACCGTCCACGAACTCCTCTACGCGCCCCGCGGCGGCCTCACCGTCAAGGACGGCGACATCGAGGGCAAGGCCCGCCGACTGCGCCTCACTCCGGTCGAGGGCGGTCTCACCGACGCCCAGAAGACCAAGTTCCCGCACCTCAAGGGCTATGCCGCCTACACCGTCGACCGCCGGGACCGCGACCGGATCCGCACCGCCCTCACCGGCCAGCTCGTCGCCACCGCACGGTCCGCCGACGGCACCCTGCGCTCCGCCACCGGTGTCCAGACGCAGGGCGTCCTCGACGACCTGTACGCCACCGCCGCCGCCGGGGCGGTCCTCGGCCCCCGGTTCGCCCACGGCCGCACGGCCCTCTCCGTCTGGGCCCCCACCGCTCAGGAAGTCTCCCTCGACATCGGCGGCCGCACGGTCCCGATGCGCCGCGACCCCGCTTCCGGCGTGTGGTCCGCGACGGGCCCCCGTAGCTGGCAGGGCAAGGCGTACCGCTATGTGGTGAAGGTGTGGGCGCCGAGCGTCCGGAAGATCGTCACCAACAAGGTCACCGACCCGTACTCGACCGCCCTCACCAGCGACTCCCGGCGCAGCCTCGCCGTCGACCTGGACGACCCGCAGCTCGCCCCCACGGGCTGGGCCGGGCTGCGCAAGCCGAAGCCGGTCCCGCTGCGCGACGCGCAGATCCAGGAACTGCACATCCGCGACTTCTCCGTGGCGGACCGCACGTCGAAGCACCCGGGCCAGTACCTCGCCTTCACGGACAAGCGGTCCGACGGGATGCGGCACCTGCGCGGCCTCGCCCGCTCCGGCACGTCCTACGTGCACCTGCTGCCCGCCTTCGACATCGGCACCATCCCCGAGCGCGCCTCCGACCGGGCCACCCCCGACTGCGACCTGCCGTCGTACGCGCCCGACTCCGACGAGCAGCAGGCCTGCGTCACCAGGAGCGCCGCCGACGACGCGTACAACTGGGGCTACGACCCGCTGCACTTCACCGTTCCCGAGGGTTCGTACGCGAGCGATCCCGACGGCGCACGCCGCACGGTCGAGTTCCGCAGGATGGTGCAGGGCCTGAACGGCTCGGGTCTGCGTACCGTCATGGACGTCGTCTACAACCACACCGTCGCGAGCGGCCAGGCCGACAGGTCCGTGCTCGACAGGATCGTGCCCGGCTACTACCAGCGCCTCGAGGCCGACGGCACGGTCGCCACCTCCACGTGCTGCGCCAACACGGCGCCCGAGAACGCCATGATGGGCAAGCTCGTCGTCGACTCGGTCGTCACCTGGGCCAGGGAGTACAAGGTCGACGGCTTCCGCTTCGACCTGATGGGCCACCACCCCAAGGCGAACATCCTCGCCGTCCGCAAGGCCCTCGACGCGCTGAGCGTGGAGAAGGACGGCGTCGACGGGAAGGACATCGTCCTGTACGGGGAGGGATGGAACTTCGGCGAGGTCGCCGACGACGCCCGCTTCGTGCAGGCCACCCAGAAGAACATGGCGGGCACCGGCGTCGCGACGTTCTCCGACCGCTCCCGCGACGCGCTGCGCGGCGGCGGCCCCTTCGACGAGGACCCGGGTGTGCAGGGCTTCGCCAGCGGTCTGTACACCGACCCCAACTCCTCCAAGGCGAACGGCACTCCGGCCGAGCAGAAGGTCCGGCTGCTGCACTACCAGGACCTCATCAAGGTGGGCCTGTCAGGCAACCTCGCCGCCTTCACCTTCAGGGACTTTGCCGGTCGTACGGTCAAGGGCGCGGACGTCGACTACAACGGCGCCCCCGCCGGGTACGCGGTGGCTCCCGGCGACGCGCTCTCCTACGCGGACGCGCACGACAACGAAACGCTCTACGACGCGCTCGCCTTCAAGCTGCCCACGGACACCGCACCGGCCGACCGCGCCCGCATGCAGCTCCTCGCGATGGCCACGGCCTCCCTTTCCCAGGGGCCGGCGCTCTCCCTGGCGGGCACGGACCTGCTGCGATCCAAGTCGCTCGACCGCAACTCCTTCGACAGCGGCGACTGGTTCAACGCCGTCCACTGGGACTGCCGCGCGGGCAACGGCTTCGGCCGCGGTCTGCCTCGGGCCGCCGACAACCAGTCCAAGTGGCCGTACGCGAAGCCCCTGCTGTCGTCCTCACCGACACTGATCCCCGGCTGCGCGGAGATCAACGGCACGTCGGCCGCGTACCGGGACCTGCTGAAGATCCGTACCACCGAGCCCGCCTTCTCCCTCGCCACGGCCGACCGGGTCCAGTCGGCGCTCTCCTTCCCGCTCTCCGGCACCGCGGCCGAGACGCCCGGTGTCATCACCATGCAGCTGGCCGACCTCGTGGTGGTCATCAACGCGAGCCCGCACGCACAGCAGCAGCGCGTCGCGGCGCTCGAGGGCACCGCGTACGCCCTGCATCCTGTGCAGCGTTCGGGCGCCGACCGAGTGGTCAAGTCGGCACGGTACGACCGGAGTTCGGGGACCTTCACCGTCCCGGCGCGGACGGTGGCGGTCTTCAGGCGGGGGTTCAAAGACAGGCTCTGAGCACCCGGCGGCGGCTACCTGAGCCGGTTGAAGTTGTCCCCGAAGGTCCAGCCCTTCGACCCGTCCCAGTTGATGGACCAGGTCATCAGGCCCTTCAGGGCGCCGTTGTAGTGGTTCCAGGCCTGGCCGACCAGGCTGGGGGACATGTAGCCGCCGCCTGCGCCGGGCTGGGCGGGGAGACCGGGGACCTGCTTGTCGTAGGGGACCTTGATGGTGGTGCCCTGGATGACCAGGCCCTTGTTGAGGCAGTCCGTCTGGGCGATGAAGCCCTGGACAGTGCCCGCGGAGTAGGAGTCCCCGGCGCAGCCGTACATGCTGCCGTTGTAGTACTGCATGTTGAGCCACCACAGGCGGCCGTTGTCCGCGTACTTCTTGACGATGGGCAGGTACGCGCCCCAGATCGATCCGTACACGACGCTGCCGCCGGTGACGTACGCCGTCTCGGGAGCCATCGTGAGGCCGAAGCCCGCGGGCATCCTGGCGAGCACGCCGTCGATGATGCGGATGAGGTTGGACTGCGAGGCGGAGAGCTGGTTGATGCCGCCACCGCCGACGAGGCCGGTCTCGATGTCGATGTCGATGCCGTCGAAGTTGTACTTCTTCAGGATCGGCACGATCGTCTCGACGAAGCGGTCGGCGACGTTCGTGGAGTTCAGGTCGATGCCGGCCGCCGCGCCGCCGATGGACATGAGGATCGTGGCGCCGTCGGCCTTGGCCTGGCACATCTCCGCGGGCGTCGCGACCTTCACCGTCGCGTCCATCCCGTCCTCCCACAGGACGGTGCCGTCCGAGCGGATCACGGGGAAGGCCGCGTTGATCACGTTGTAGCCGTGCTGCTTCATGCGGCTGTCGGTGATCGGGGTCCAGCCGAACGGCGGGTGCACGCCGTTGGAGGCGCCGTCCCAGTTCTCCCAGTACCCCTGGAGCACCTTGCCCGAGGGCCTCGGCTTGGTCGCGCAGGTGTCGCCCTGCGGCGCGGCCGGGCCCGAAGCCGCGGCGGCGGCCGGCAGCTGCGCGGCACAGACCAGTGCCAGGGCGGATCCCAGCAGGCGTAACGTCCGACCGATCACACTGTGCTCCCTGGGGGCGGAGGGGGATCTGGAGACGAGCCTCGTGCGGTGCGTCAACTTAGGCTGGTGCAGACCAGGCGTCAATAGGTCTGTACCAAAGTGGAGTTGGGTGCGGGGGTCGCCCGGGAGGTGAACGGTCGGCGGCCGGGTTGCGGTCCGGCGTCAGCCGTCCACCGGGAGCCCCTGCGGCTCCTTGATCCGCTTCATGATGATCTGCGAGTTGACCTCGGTGACCCCCGCCAGCGCCGTGAGCCGTTCGATCCAGAGCCTTTCGTACGCCGCGAGGTCCGCGACGGCGATGCGCAGCAGACAGCCGGGGCTGCCGAACAGGCGGTGCGCCTCGATGACGTCCGGGATGTCCTGCAGCGCCGCCTCGAACGTCTCGACCGTCTCGCGGTCGCGCCGCACCTCGATGGAGACGAGCACCTCGAAGCCGCGGCCGACGGCCTCCGGGGCGACGACCGCGCGATAGCCCTGGATCACGCCGTCCAGTTCCAGCTGGCGCACCCGCCGCATGCAGGGCGACGGGCTGAGGCCGACCCGTGCGGCCAGCTCCTGGTTGGTCAGCCGGCCGTCCTTCTGCAGCTCGCGCAAGATACTGCGGTCAATGTCATCCATGGCGCAATTATCCACCAGGTATATTGCGCAGACGCCTGTTTTTGGCAAACACATTGCGCGGTGTTCGACCTATCCTTGCGCCGAGACTGCCCACCACTCCGGGGGCTGACGGTATTCAGGGCTCCTGGGAGGGACGCAGACGTGGAAGCACAGGCGCGACGGGTCGTGGTCATCAGCACCGGCGGGACGATCGCCAGCCGCTGGCAGGGGACCGGCTTCGCCGCCGACGCCCCCGGCCGCGAGGTGCTCGCCACGGCGTCGATACCCCACGGCATAGCCTCCGAGGTCATCGACCTCTTCAACGTCAACAGCCCGCGCCTCACCTCCGCCCAGCAGGTCACCCTGTTGCGCACCGTGCGCGAGGTGTTCGCGGACCCCGCAGTCGACGGCATTGTCATCACCCACGGCACGGACACTCTCGAAGAGTCCGCCTTCCTGCTCGACCTGCACCACGACGACCCCCGCCCGGTCGTCTTCACCGGGGCCCAGAAGCCGCTCGGTGCCGAGGACGGCGACGGTCCCGGCAACCTCTACGACGCGCTCCTCACCGCCGCCACCGTGCGTGACCTCGGGGTCCTCGTCGTCTTCGACGGCAAGGTGCACGCCGCGCGCGGCACCGTGAAGAGCCAGACGCTGGCCGCCGACGCGTTCGCCGACCCGTCCGGGCCGCCCGTCGGCAAGGTCGGCTTCGGCAAGGTCTCGGTCCTGCACCGCCCGGTCCGCCCCGCGCCGCTGCCGCCGCCCCCGGCCGTCGCACCCGGGTCCCTGCCGCGGATCGACATGGTCATGCACCACGTCGACGCCGACCCGCTGTTCCTGGAGACGGCGGTCGAGGCAGGTGCCGAGGGCATCGTGCTCGTCGCCACCGGCGCGGGCAACGCGACCCCCGAGTTCGTCACCGCCGTCACCGCCGCCATCGAGCGCGGCGTCGTCGTCGCCCTCACCACCCGGGTCCCGGCCGGCCCCGTCACCGAGATCTACACGCACGGCGGAGCCGTCGACCTCTCGGCCGCCGGAGCGGTCCTCACCGGCACGCTGCGCGCCGGTCAGGTGCGCAGCGCGGTGCTCGCGGCGCTGCTCGCCGCGCCGGAGCCTGCGGAGCGTACGGCGATCCTGCGGCGCCTCGTCGGTGAGCCGGAGACATCGGACGAGGCCGCTGCCGCCTGAGTGTGTTCGTCTGCGGGCCGGTCATGGCCGGCCGCGCAGTTCCTCGCGCCCCTGGTGGGGCGCTTGTGCCCCGGAAGAGATCAAGCATCATGAGTACCATCCCCGCCCCCGCCCCGCGCCGCGAGCACGACCTGCTCGGCGACCGGGACGTCCCCGCCGACGCCTACTGGGGCATCCACTCCCTGCGCGCCACGGAGAACTTCCCCATCACGGGCATCCCGATCTCCGTGTACCCGCAGCTCATCGACGCGCTCGCCGCCGTCAAGGAGGCCGCGGCCCGCGCCAACGAGGAGCTCGGGCTGCTCCCGAAGGCCAAGGCCGACGCGATCGCCGCCGCCTGCCGGGAGATCCGCGCGGGGCGCCTGCACGACCAGTTCGTCGTCGACGTCATCCAGGGCGGCGCGGGCACCTCGACCAACATGAACGCCAACGAGGTCGTCGCCAACCGGGCGCTGGAACTCCTCGGGCACCCCAAGGGCGCGTACGAGCACCTCCACCCCAACGAGGACGTCAACCTCAGCCAGTCCACCAACGACGTCTACCCGACGGCCGTGAAGATCGCGACCATCAGCGCCGTGCACGGGCTGCTGCGTGCGATGGCGGTCGTGCAGGACGCGTTCGCGGCCAAGGCCCTGGAGTTCCGCGACGTCCTGAAGATGGGGCGCACGCAGTTGCAGGACGCGGTGCCGATGACGCTCGGCCAGGAGTTCTCCGCGTACGCCGTGATGCTCGACGAGGACCGTATGCGCCTCGCCGAGGCCGTCGAGCTGATCCACGAGATCAACCTCGGCGCCACCGCCATCGGCACGGGCCTCAACGCCCCCGCCGGTTACGCCGAGACCGCCCGCCGCCACCTCGCCGAAATCACCGGCATGCCACTGGTGACGGCCGCCAACCTGGTCGAGGCGACCCAGGACTGCGGCGCCTTCGTGCACCTTTCCGGCGTCCTGAAGCGGATCGCGGTCAAGCTCTCCAAGAGCTGCAACGACTTGCGGCTGCTGTCATCGGGTCCGCGCGCGGGCTTCAACGAGATCAACCTGCCGCCGGTGCAGGCCGGTTCGAGCATCATGCCCGGCAAGGTCAACCCGGTCATCCCCGAGGTCGTCAACCAGGTCGCCTTCGAGGTGATCGGCAACGACGTCACGATCACCATGGCCGCGGAGGCGGGCCAGCTCCAGCTCAACGCCTTCGAGCCGGTCATCCTGCACTCGCTGGCGAAGAGCATCACCTCGCTGCGCGCGGCCTGCACGACGCTCGCCGAGCGGTGCGTGGCGGGGATCACGGCCAACACGGAGGTGCTGCGGCACTCGGTGGAGACCTCCATCGGCCTGGTCACCGCGCTCAACCCGCACATCGGCTACACGGCTGCGACGGAGATCGCGCGCGAGGCACTGGCCACGGGGCGCGGCGTCGCCGAACTCGTCCTGGAGAAGGGCCTGTTGCCACCGGAGCGGCTCGCGGAGCTGCTCACCCCCGAGCGGGTGGCCGGCGCCGCCTGAGAGCCTGTGTCATATCCCCGGCCGGGTGGTCGCCGCCTGGCACGCACGCTCGCCGCGTTGCCGAAAAGCCCTAGTAGCTCCTCCCCCAGGCCTGAACGGCCCGGGGGGACCCCCACCGAGGACTTCCCGGCGCCTTGCGATCGCACGCACCAGACGACGCCCACTGATCCGACCGGGGATATGACACAGGCTCTGAGCGGGAGAAGACCATCCCCGTCATGCGGGGTGACCGCACGCCGACCATGACCTCCAGCATGCCGGACGAGTTGGTCATCCCTGCCCGGCGGCCGACCTGCCGACCGACTCGACCAGCGGCAGCAGCCGGTGCGGAACCCGCTCCCGCAGCGCCATCTCCGTACGCGTGCGCACCACACCCGGCAGGTTGATCAGCTGCTGGATGACGTCTTCGAGGTGGCCGTTGTCCCGGGCCGCGACACGCGTCAGCAGATCGCCGCCGCCCGTGATCGAGTACGCCTCGATGATCTCGGGCACGGCGGCCAGCGCGTCCCCGACCTCGTCCAGGTACCCCTGCGTGACCTCGATGTGGACGAAGGCGAGCACGGGGTGGCCGAGCGCCGCGGGGGAGAGGAACGGACCCGTGCCGGTGATCACGCCCTCGCGCTCCATGCGGTCGAGCCGGGCCTGCAGGGTGCCGCGGGCGATACCGAGGACGCGCGCGTACTCGCGCAGACTGGTGCGCGGCTGCTCCAGGAGCAGCCGCAGGATGCGGGTGTCGAGTGCGTCGACGGCCATGGTCCGAGCTTCTCCCAGGTGAGCGAGGGTTCAAAGACAGGCTCTGATCGCTGGTGACTGTAGCCGCCGGCCGGCGCTCCCCGCGGCACCCGACCTCCGCGTACTACTCGGGCTACTCGGGTGATCAGCCGGTGGACCGCTGCGCCGTCGACCCGCGGACGACGAGCTCGGGTTCGAAGAGGAGTTCGCCGGGATGGGTCTGGTGGCCCTGGATCTGGGCGCACAGCAGGTCGACCGCCGCGCGCCCCATCGCCTCGATGGGCTGACGCACCGTGGAGAGCGGCGGCTCCGTGCAGGTCATGAAGGCCGAGTCGTCGTACCCGACGACCGACACGTCAAAGGGGACCGAGAGCCCGCGCCGACGGGCCGCCCTGATCGCGCCGAGCGCGAGCGGGTCGCTTCCGCAGACGATGCCGGTGACCCCGCGCCCGAGCAGCCGGGTGGCCGCGGCCTGGCCGCCCTCCAGGGAGAAGATCGACCGTTCGACGTATTCGTCGGCCAGCTGGGTGCCCGCTGCCTTCGCGATGCCCCGGGCCGCCTCCAGCTTGCGACGCGAGGGCATGTGGTCGGACGGGCCGAGCAGCAGGCCGATCCGCTCGTGTCCGAGTGAGGCGAGGTGGCGCCAGGCCTGTTCGACGGCGACGGCGTCGTCGCATGCGACACAGGGGAAGTCCAGGCCCTCGATCGACGCGTTGATGAGGACGACCGGGATCTTCCGCTCCGCCAGCTGGTGGTAGTGGTCGTGCGGGGCGTCGGTCTCCGCGAAGAAGCCCCCCGCGAACACGACACCGGAGACCTGCTGCTGGAGCAGGAGGTCCACGTAGTCCGCCTCAGAGACGCCGCCCCTGGTCTGCGTGCACAGCACGGGCGTGAGCCCCTGCTGGGCGAGCGCGCCGCCGATCACCTCGGCGAACGCGGGGAAGATGGGGTTCTGCAGCTCCGGGAGCACGAGACCGACGAGCCGGGCACGCTCTCCGCGCAGCTGCGTCGGCCGCTCGTACCCGAGGACGTCCAGCGCCGTCAGTACGGACTGTCGAGTCGCTGCGGAGACACCGGGCTTGCCGTTGAGGACACGGCTCACCGTGGCCTCGCTCACCCCCACCTTCTTCGCAACTTGAGCAAGTCGTCGCGTCATATGCGCAAGCGTATAGCAAGCAGCGCAAGCCAGTTACGGTCCTGTGCCGGATTTTGTTCGCTCGGCTGTTGTCGCGTTGCAGGCCGGGAGGCCCCGGCCGCCCGTCTCCGGTCGGCCGGGGCCGTGCTCCCCTCGGTGGCGGTCGTCGGTCAGGGCTGTACGTCCATCCTGAAGGTGGACGTGGTGTTCTTGATGTCCTGTGCGTTGTCGCTCAACCTCAGGTTGTGGAAGGTCGCTTCGCCGACCGCCGGGCCCTGCCCGTCCTCGGGCATCTCGTTGGCCCAGACACCGAACCCCGACTTGTGGTCGTAGGCGTCACCGCTCTTGTGGGCCCCCGTGACGGTGATGTCCCGCAGGACCGTGTCCTTGATCGGGAACTGCGGCCTGCCGCCCACGTAGTTCGTCTGGAACATGATGCCGTGGTACGTCGGGTCGGTGATGTCCACGTTGTTGATCCGGATCCCCTGGAAGACCTTGGACGCGGAGAACAGCCAGATTCCGGGGAAGGTCTGCCCGTTCCAGAAGTGACCGCCGGCCCGCTCGACGGAGATGTTCTCCAGGGTCGTCGGATCGGTGCCGAAGCCGTTCATCGGGTAGCCGAAGTCCAGGGAGCTGACCGTGATCCCGGAGTACACGAGGGTGTCGGCGATACGGATGTTGCGGAAGGTGTTGTTGTAGCCGCCGTAGACTGCGATGCCCGCCGCGCGCCAGGTCAGCAGGGAGGTCAGGTTCTCGTAGACGTTGTTCTTCATGTCCGCGCCACCGGCGTCGATGGCCGAGAAGAGGGCGAAGCTGTCGTCGCCCGTCGCCCGTGCCTCGTTGTTCGCGACGAGGTTGTCCGTGCTGCCGTTGGTCATGTTGATCCCGTCGGCGAACATGTCGCGGATCCGGGAGTTCTTGATGGTCATGCGGTCCGTGTTGGCGCCCCAGTACAGGCACACCATGTGTTCGTTCCAGATGTCGTCGATGGTGAGGTCGGAGACGTTCTGGAAGTCGAACACCTTGCCGGGGCCGTCGATGCGTGACGTGTAGTTGCCGAAGTAGGCGAAGCCCGTGAAGGACGAGCCCTCGGCGTCGGCGTCGGCGCGGAACCCGACGTCGGTGTTCTGCTGGGACGCCGGTGCGTGGAAGCGCGTGAACCAGGGACCCGCGCCCGCGACCCGCACGGCCTTGCCGTAGACCTGGAACTTGCCGGACGTCTCGTAGTCGCCGGGCGGCAGGTAGACGCCGGTCAGCTTGCCCGTGGTGTCCATGCGGACCTTGTCCAGGGCGTTCTGCACGTCCTGGTGCCCGAACCCGGCCGGCACGACGTACGCGGCCGGATCCGGGTTCGCCTTGGGCTCGGCCTTCTCCAGGTCGACGAAGTCGATGGCGTACCGGGAGGTGTTGGTGCCGTCCTTCTGCAGTTTGATTTTGCTGCCCGCCGCAACCGTCTCGCCGAGCAGGACGTGCGCCTCGTCGTAGATGTGCCGGGCCGGGCCGTCCCCGGGCGAGTTGCCCGGCCCGGCCTCCGCGCCGTACAGCCAGGCGTACTTGGAGGTGAGGTCGATCGCCTTGCGGAAGACCCCGTCGACGTACACGTTCAGCGTCGCCTCGGTGCCGCCGCCGCCCGGCGCGTCCGGGATGGAGAAGCGCGTGACAAGGGTGTTCGTGGGCCGGTCGGCGATGAACTCCACTGAGGCACCGGTCGATTCGAGGGTGACGGCCCGGCGGCCGGACGCCTCGCCCGCCAGGTCACCGATGGTGCGGTTGGGGCCGACCACCTTCGCACCGCCGGCGAGCACACCGGCCTCCGCCTCGTACGTGTCGTACGGCATGGCGGCGCCGCGACCGACGAACAGCGGCCGGGTGCTGGTGTTGTTCACGCGCTTGGCCGGGATCTCGTTGGCGTCGTCGTCGATGACGACCTTGACCGTGTAGCGGCCGTTGGCCGCCGTCCAGGTGCCGAGCTTGACCGGGGCGGTGGTGTCACCCGCGCCGATGGTCCCGTCGTACGTCGCGGTCAGGGTCTTCACCGTGTCGCCCTTGGCGTTCTGCACGGTCAGCGTGATCCGGTGGCCGCCGGACGCGGAGTCCTGCGTGCCCTGGTTCTTGAGCGCGACGCTGAACGCGGCCTCCTTGCCGTTCGCGGGGGCGCTCGGCGTCCAGCTCACCGGGGACGCGAGGAGGTCGGAGCTGCGCACCTGCTTGACGGTCAGCGGCGTCGGGCTGGTGAGGGTGTTGTTCCCCTCGTCCTGCTCGATGATCCCGTCCGCCTCGTCGACGGTCGCGGCGAAGGAGTACGAACCCGCCCCGCGTGCCGGGACCTTGACGTCCACGGTCGCCGACTCGCCCGCCCCGAGGGCGCCCACCGGGGCCCTGCCCGCCTTGTCGCCGCCGAGCCGGAACGTCACGTCGGAGGCGGCGGACGCCTCCCTGCCGCTGTTGCGCACGGTCGCGGCCAGGGTCAGCTCGTCGGTCTCGTCCGGCGCGGCAGGGTCGTACGCCAGCTTGGTGATCTCCAGGTCGGGGTTGGGCGCGGGTGTGCCCATGACCTGGAGCTCGGCGACCTGCCCCGCCGTCGCCCCGCTGTTCGCGGTGAATTTGAGGCGGACGTCGGCGACCCGGGCCGAGACCGGAACGGTGACGGTGTTCTGGTTGCCGGACGGGCTGAAGGAGTACTCCTTGGCCTCCTTGAGCGTGGTGAAGTCCGTGGCCTTCTGCTCCCGGCCGAGGACCTCCACGGTCTGGGTGCGCGGGCTCCAGGCGGGGTCCGGGTTCAGCTTGACGACGACCGCGTCGACGTCCGCGTTGGCCCGGAGCTTCACGGTCAGGGTGTTGGGGTAGCTCCCGGCGGCGCCCTCCCAATAGGTGGACGTCAGGCCGTCGTTGGCGTTCTCCGCCGCGTAGGTCTGGGTCACCGAGGAGGCGGCGATGGGCTTGCCCTGAGCCAGGTTCGCGCCGTCGTCCGCTCCGGGGCGTGTCACGGTGTTGCTGAAGGCCGAGACGTTCCCCGCGGCGTCGCGGGCGCGCACCGCGTAGGAGACCGTCTCGCCGGCCGCCCGCTGATCGGTGTACGCCGTCGCGTCGCCGCCGACGGACTTGAGCGGCTTGCCGTCGGCGTACACGTCGTACGCCGTGACCTTCACGTTGTCCGTGGAGGCGCCCCAGGTCAGCTTGACCTCGCCGCGCGAGGGCTGGGTGAGCGCGAGGTGGGAAGGGGCCGTCGGCGCCTGGGTGTCGCCCGAATCGCCCCTGCGGGTCACGGTGTTGCTGTTCGGCGACGCGTTGCCCGCCGCGTCGCGCGCCCGGACGTGGTAGGTGACGGTGGAGCTCGTGGGCTGCGTGTCCGTGTACGTGTGCACGGCGCCTTCGACGCTGGTGCGCAGCTCCCCGTTCGCGTACACGTCGTAGGCGGTCACGCCCTTGTCGTCGGTGGCCGCGTCCCAGGTGAGCTTGGGACGGCCCGGCTCCGACTCGGTGAGGGTGAGGTTCTTGGGCGCGGTGGGCGCCTGGGTGTCCCCGCCCGTGGGGCCGTAGATCTCCAGCTCGGCCAGTTGCCCGGCGGGTCTGCCGGTGTTGGCGCTGATCAGTACGCGTACGTAACGGGTGGTGGCGGTGTCGAAGGAGAGCGTGGCGGAACGGCCCGTCGCGTCGCTGAAGACGTGGTCCTTGGCGGCGGACAGGTCGGTGAAGTCCGTGCCGTCGGTGCTGCCTTGGAGTTTCAGGGTCTGGGTGCGGGCCTCCCAACTGGTGGGCACGCGCAGAACCACCTGGTTGACGCGGAGGGAGGCGCCGAGGTCGGCCTGGATCCACTGCGGCAGCTTGCCGTTCTCGCTCTCCCAGTAGGTGTCGCGGTTGCCGTCGCCCGCGAGGGCGGCGAGGTGCGTCCCGGTGTCACTACTGGCCTTGAGGGTCTTGCCCCGAGCCAGATTCCCCGAGACGTCCTCCGCCGCGTGCACCTGCAACCCGGACAACTGGGCTGCGGGCCAACCGGTGTTGGCGGTGATGTGCACGCGGACGAAGCGGGCCTGCGCGGCGGGGAACGCGACCTTCACCGCGTTGGAGCCGCCGGGCTCGAAGGAGCGCGCGGCCGACGCGGACAGGGTGTTGAAGCCGGTGCCGTCGGGGCTGCCCTGGACCGAAAGGGTCTGCTTGCGGGCCTCCCAGGACGGCGGCAGTTCGAGGACCACCTCGTCCACGCGCACGGTGCGGCCGAGGTCCACCTGCACCCATTGCGGCAGATCGCTGCCCGAGCTCTCCCAGTACGTCGCCGGGTTGCCGTCGGTGATGTTCCCCGCCCCGTACTCGCTCTTGGCGCTGCTCGCCTTGGCCGGTCTGCCCGCGGCGAGGTCGGGGCCGCCCGCCGCGGTAGCGGACAGGGCGGGCAGCCCGAGGAGGAGGAGGGCGGCGGTGAGGGCGGCGGCGAAGGTCCGCCACCTGCGGCCGGTCGGCCGGAGCCCATGAGGTCTTCGCGTCGGCGTCGGCGTCGGCGTCGGCCTCGTGCTCGGTGCGGGTCTGAGGTGGCTCACGAGTCTCACAGCTCCCTCACATGGGATCGGTGCGCAACTTTTCGCGCTGCGATGCTGGAGAGTTGCAGAGAACTGTCGATCTGACTACAGCGACGGCCGAAGTTGTGACGCTGCCTCTGCCCGGCACGCGTTATCGCTGGTTGGGCCATGTGGCGCCGCATCGGGAAGGGGCGTGCGGAGGTTCCGGCCCGCCACAGCTGACCGGCTCAACACCCCTGCCGGCAACGGCTATCAGCATTTTGCAATGTCTGCGCAGAATATTGTGCCGCGCTGTCGCCGGTGGTTGAGTGTGCGCCGCACCCGACAGTCACAGCACCGCGGCGGACCGGCCGCGCCCCTCAAGGGCCGCCCTCGCGCCGCCGACCCGGCGCGTCCTCGCACCGTGCAGCACGACCCGGAGGGGGTCTCCCGATGACATCCACGAGCAGCCGTACGCTCGCACTGGCCACCGTCACCGTTCTCGCACTGGTCGCGGCGTCCGCCTGCGGCACCAGCAGCGACACGTCCGACTCGGACTCGGGCGGCAGGGTGAAGCTCGACGTCAACGGGCAGCCGCCCAAGACCCAGGCCTTCGAACGCGAACTCTTCGACCGGCACGTGGCGCGGTTCGAGAAGGCCAACCCGGACATCGACATCGTGCCGCACGAGGGCTTCATGGACCCGAAGACCTTCAACGCCAAGCTGGCGGGCGGCAAGTTGGAGGACGTCTTCTACGTCTACTTCACCGACACCCGGTCCCTGATCGAGAAGAAGCAGGCCGCGGACATCACGGACGCCGTCAAGGACATGCCGCGCCGCGGCGACATCCAGGAACCGCTGATGAAGATCTTCCAGGACGAGCAGGGCCGCCAGTACGGCCTGCCGACGTCGAACTACTCGATGGGCCTCGTCTACAACCGCGCGCTGTTCGAGAAGGCGGGCCTCGACCCCGACCAGCCGCCGAAGACCTGGGCGGACGTCCGCAAGGCGGCCAGGAGGATCGCCGGACTCGGTGACAACAACGTCGGTTACGCCGACTTCTCCAAGAACAACCAGGGCGGCTGGCACTTCACCGCGGAGCTGTACTCGCGCGGCGGCCGGATCGCACAGGAGAGCGGCGGCAAGCGGAAGGCCGCGTTCAACACCGCGCAGGGCAGGGCCACCCTCCAGGACCTGTACGACATGCGCTGGAAGGACGACTCGATGGGCAGCAAGCAGCTGCTCCAGGTCGAGGACGTCCAGCGGATGATGGGCTCGGGCAAGCTCGGCATGTACGTCTCGGCCGCCGACAACATCACCGTCATCGCCAAGCAGTTCGGCGGGAAGTACAAGGACTACGCCCTCGCCCCGGTGCCGGACGCGAAGGCCACGCTCCTCGGCGGTGAGGGGTACATGTTCAACCCCAAGGCGTCCCCGGAGAAGATCAAGGCCGGCGTCAAGTGGATCCAGTGGCGCTACCTCAACCCCGACCTCATCGAGAAGAACGTCGCCGACTACGCCCAGGCCGAGCTCCCGGTCGGCATCCCGATGCCCACCGTCCCCGACGTCTTCGAGGGCCCGGTCCGCGACCGGATCGAGAAGGCCAAGCAGCGACACGCCAACATGCCGACCGGCAACTACCAGGCGTTCATGGACGCCGCGCCGAAGGTGCCCGGCGTCATCGAGCCCCCGAAGGCCCAAGAGGTCTACGCGGTCCTCGACTCCGTGATGCAGGCCGTCCTCACCAAGAAGAGCGCCGACATCGACGCGCTCCTCGACAGCGCCGAGGACAAGGTCGACGCGATCTACGACGCCTCCTGATGGCCATGTCCCTGAAGACCCCGCCCCGGGAGACGGCCGCGCCCCCGCCGCCGCCCGCTCCCCGGCGGCAGGCAGCGGCCCGGCGCCGCGCACTGCGCGAGAACCTGACGGCGTACGGGTTCCTCTGCGCCGCCGTGGTGATCTTCGCGCTCTTCTCGTGGTGGCCGATCGTCCGCAACGTCATCCTCGGCTTCCAGCACGTCAACTTCGCCACCGGGAACACCTGGGCGGGCCTCGCCAACTTCGAGAAGCTGTTCAACGACCCGCTCTTCCTCACCGCCTGGAAGAACACCGGCCTCTTCACCCTGTACGCGCTGCTGCTCGGCTTCGCCGTGCCGTTCCTGACAGCGGTCCTCCTGAACGAGTTCCGCCACGCGCGCGCGTACTTCCGGGTCCTGGTCTACCTCCCGGTCATGCTGCCTCCCGTAGTGGTGGCCCTGATGTGGAAGTGGTTCTACGACCCGGGCCCCGGACTCCTCAACGAAATCCTCCGCACGCTCCACCTGCCGGCCTCGGCCTGGCTCGACTCCTCGTCCACCTCGCTGATCTCCCTGGTCATCGTCTCCACCTGGGCCAACATGGGCACCACGACACTGATCTACCTGGCCGCCCTGCAGACCATCCCCGGCGAGCTGTACGAAGCCGCGGAGCTCGACGGCGCCAACGTGTGGCAGCGCCTGCGCCACGTCACCGTCCCGCAGACCCGCTTCGTCCTCCTCGTCCTGCTGCTGTTGCAGATCGTCGCCACCATGCAGGTGTTCACCGAGCCGTACGTGATGACCGGCGGCGGCCCCGAGGACTCCACGGTGACCGTGATGTTCCTGGTCTACCGGTACGCCTTCGTCTACGACGACTTCGGCACCGCCAGCGCGCTCAGCCTGCTCCTCCTGCTCGTCCTGGGCGCCTTCTCCGCCCTCTACCTGCGGGTCACCCGCGCCGCCGAGGAGTGAGGGGATGTCCGCCTCCATGCGTACCCTCGTCCGCCCCGCCGTCCTGCGGACCCGTAAGGGACGACTGATCTACTGGTCGGCGCTCGCCCTGGCCCTCGCCCTGTTCACGCTGGCCTTCATCGTGCCGCTGTACTGGGCGGCGACCGGCGCCATGAAGTCGTCCACGGAACTGGCGCAGAACCCGCCCACCTACGTACCGGAGTCCTGGCACCCCGAGAACTACGCCAAGGCGTGGCGGGAGATGGAGCTGACGGACTACTTCCTCAACACCGTCGTCCTGGCCGGCGGGGCCTGGCTGGTGCAGCTCGCGGTGCAGGTGCCCGCCGCGTACGCCCTGTCCAAGCTGCGCCCGCGGTTCGGCAACGCGGTGCTCGCGCTGATGCTGCTGACCCTGATGATGCCCACGACCGCGCTGCTCGTGCCGGTCTACCTCACCGTCGTGGACGTCCCCCTGTTCAACCGCAACCTGATCAACAGCCCGAGCGCGGTCTGGCTCCCGGCCGCCGCCAACGCCTTCAACATCTACATCCTCAAGAACTTCTTCGACCGGATCCCCGACGAGCTGCTCGACGCGGCGAAGATGGACGGCGCGGGGACGCTGACGACCCTGTGGCGCATCGTGCTCCCGCTGTCCCGGCCGATCCTCGCGGTGGTCTCCATCCTGTCCATCGTCACGGCCTGGAAGGACTTCCTCTGGCCGCTCCTCGTGCTGCCCGACCCGGCGGCGCAACCGCTGAGCGTCTTCCTCCAGCGGGTGGCGCAGGACACCCCGCTCAACTCCCTGGTGGCCGGGCTCGTGATGGCCTCGACTCCGCTGATCGCGCTCTTCCTGGTCTTCCAGCGCCAGATCGTCGCCGGGCTGGGCGCGGGCAGCCTCAAGGGCTGAGAGCCCTTCTTCGAAAGGACTTCCTCTTGTCCAGCACGGAGTGGTGGCGCAGCGCTGCCATCTATCAGGTGTACGTCCGCTCCTTCGCCGACGGGAACGGCGACGGCACCGGCGACCTGGCCGGCGTCCGCGCCCGGCTGCCCTACCTCGCCGAACTGGGCGTGGACGCCCTCTGGTTCACCCCGTGGTATCTCTCGCCCCTGGCGGACGGCGGCTACGACGTCGCCGACTACCGCGCCGTCGACCCGGCCTTCGGCACCCTCGGCGAGGCCGAGAAGCTGATGACGGAGGCCCAGGAGCTCGGCCTTCGCTGCATCGTGGACATCGTCCCGAACCACGTATCCGACCAGCACGAATGGTTCAAGGCGGCCCTCGCGGCGGGCCCCGGCTCGCCGGAGCGGGAGCTGTTCCACTTCCGGCCGTACTCCGAGGAACCGCCCAACGACTGGGTCGGCGAGTTCGGCGGGGTGCCGTGGTCCCGCACGGCGGACGGCGAGTGGTACCTCCACCTCTTCGCCCCCGAACAGCCGGACCTCAACTGGAGCCACCCGAAGGTCCGTGCGGAGCACGAGGAGGTGCTGCGCTTCTGGTTCGAGCGCGGCGCGGCCGGCGTCCGCATCGACTCCGCGGCGCTGCTCGCCAAGGCCGAAGGCCTGCCCCCGATGGACGGCGGCGGCCCGCACCCCTTCCACGACCGGCCCGAGCTGCACGACATCTACCGCTCCTGGCGGCGGATCGCCGACGAGTACGGGGCCGCGCTGATCGGCGAGATCTGGCTGCCCGACGCGGAACGCTTCGCCCGCTACCTGCGCCCGGACGAGCTGCACACCGCGTTCAACTTCGACTTCCTCTCCCGCCCCTGGGACCCGGCGAAGCTGTGGGAGTCGATCGACCTGACCCTGACCACCCACGCCCCGGTCGGCGCTCCCGCCACCTGGGTCCTCGCCAACCACGACGTGACGCGGACGGTCACCCGGTACGGGCGCGCCGATGACACTGGTTTCGCCTTCGCACGCAAGCGCTTCGGTGTCCCCACCGACCTGGCACTCGGCACCCGCCGGGCACGGGCCGCGGCCCTGCTCACCCTGGCGCTGCCCGGCTCCGTCTACCTCTACCAGGGCGAGGAGCTCGGCCTGCCCGAGGCGGAGATTCCCCGCGAACTCATCCAGGACCCGATGCATGCGCGCTCCGGCGGGCTCGATCCCGGCAGGGACGGCTGCCGGGTGCCGCTGCCCTGGGACGGCGCCCCGGCCCCCGGCTGGCTGCCGGCGCCGCCCGGCTGGGCCGGGTACGCGGCCGCACGGCAGGCGCGCGACCCGGACTCGATGCTCTCCCTGTACCGCACGGCGCTGCGGCTGCGACGCTGCGCGGGTGAGGCGGGGCCGCTGCGGAGGCTGCGCGAGGACGAGCCCGGGGTGCTCTGCTTCGCGCGCGCCTGCGAGCGTGCCGGCACCACCTGGATCACCCTGGTCAACTTCGGCCCGGACGCCGTGCCGCTGCCGCCCGGCACCGAACCCCTGCTGGCCAGCGGCCCGTTGACGGCTACGGGGCTGCTTCCGCAGGACACCGCGGTCTGGCTGTGGGCCTGAGAGCCCGCACCCTGAGTCCGCGCCCGGTCACCGCACGCGCTGGAGTGCCTCCCGGGTGAGGTCGGCGAGGGTCGGGTAGCCGTCGACGGCCATCAGCAGATCGGCCTCGGCGAGGAGCGACCGCAGGACGTGTATGACGCCGTCGGCCCCGCCGATGCCCAGGCCGTACGCGTACGGACGGCCGACGCCGACGGCGGTGGCGCCGAGCGCGACGGCCTTGACGATGTCCGCGCCGCTGCGTACCCCCGAGTCGAAGAGGACGGGCAGCCCGTCGGCGGCCTCGACGACCGCGGGGAGTACGTCGAGCGCGGGGAGCCCGCCGTTGGCCTGGCGGCCGCCGTGGTTGGAGCAGTAGATGCCGTCGACGCCGCCGTCCCTGGCCCGTCGTACGTCCTCGGGGTGGCACAGCCCCTTCACGATCAGCGGCAGGGACGTCAGGGAGCGCAGCCACGGCAGGTCGTCCCAGGTGAGCGGGTTGCCGAAGACCTGCGTCCACTTCAGGACCGCCGACTGCGGGTCCTGCTCGGGGTCGGTGGACAGCTGGGCGCGGAAGACCGGGTCGCTCGTGTAGTTGGCGAGGCAGTGGCCGCGCAGCTGGGGAAAGTTGGAGGTGCTCAGGTCGCGCGGGCGCCACCCCGTGATCCAGGTGTCCATGGTGACGACGATCGCCTTGAACCCGGACTTCTCCGCCCGGCGCACCAGGCTCTCGGCGAGCGCGCGGTCGGTCGGCGTGTACAGCTGGAAGAAGCCGGGCGTCTCGCCGAACTCGGCGGCGACCGCCTCCATCGGGTCCGAGGACAGGGTGGAGGCGATCATCGGGACGCCGGTCTCCGCGGCCGCCCGCGCGGTCGCCAGATCGCCGTGCCCGTCCTGCGCGCAGATACCGAGGACACCGATGGGCGCCATGAACAGGGGAGAGGGCAGCCGCAGGCCGAACAGGTCGACGGACAGATCGCGCCGGGTGGCCCCCACGAACATGCGCGGGATCAGTCCCCAGCCCTCGAACGCGCGGACATTGGCGCGCTGGGTGTGCTCGTCGCCCGCGCCCCCGGCGACGTACGAGACGACGGACGGCGGCATCGCGGCATGGGCGCGCGCCTCCAACTCGGCGAACGTTATAGGGTACTTGGGGACGACTCCGCCAAGACCGCCGAGGTAGATCTCGTCCTGGTAGTCCTTGAAGGCGCGGGGCGCGGGGCTCATGGGAGTCACCTTTCCGGCGTGTTTCCGGCGTGGCGGATGCGGGCCCGGCGCCTCGGACACCGGTGCCGACGGACGATCAGCCAGTCTCGGTCGAAGTCGACGTCAGGGTCAACACGTGCCGAGGGAAGTGGCGGCGGGCGGATTGGGGATCAGTCTGCGAGGGCATCACCGTGAGGCAGGACCGGTCGCGCACCATATGCCGCGGCCCCGGTGGCGACGTGGATCGCGGGTGGACGCCGGTCTGTCCCAGGGAGGGGAGTGAGTCGCCATGCGTGCGCACCAGCGCGCCCATCGGCCGACGGAACGGGTGGAGTACGCGCTGCCGCAGGAGCTCGCATCGGCGGGCCGGGCACGGGGGCTGGCCTCCGCGTTCCTCGCCGGTTCCCGACGCCGCAAGACGGAGGTGGCCCCCGAGCGCGTGGACGACGCCACCTTGATCGTCTCCGAGCTCGTGTCCAACGCCGTGCGGCACGCCGAGGGCGGCTGCCGCCTTCGCGTGGAGGTCTCCGGCAACCGGGTGACCGTCGAGGTCACCGACGCCAGCCCCGAACGCCCCCGTTTGAAGAAACCGAGTACTGACAGGGAGGGCGGACGGGGCCTCGCCATGGTGCGGGAGCTCGCGTACCGCCTGGAGGTCGTGGGCGCCCACCGCGGCGGAAAGACGGTGCGGGCGGTGCTGGCCTGAGCGAAGGCGGCAGGAGGAGCCGGAGCGTGGCGGCTCTTGCTATCAGGTGCCGGGCTTGCGGCCGTAGACGAAGACGTCGTCGCCCTTGCGCAGCATGCTCCAGTACTTCGTGGCGTCCTTCTTCGTCATGTTGACGCAGCCGTGCGAGCCCGGCGGGGACCAGACGCTGATGCCGACCGAGTGGAAGGCCTGGCCGCCGTCGAAGAACTGGCTGTACGGCATCGGCACGTTGTACAGGCTCGACACGTGGTCGATGTCCCGCCAGTAGATCTTCTTCAGGCCCGTGCGGGTCTCGTGGCCGTTGCGGCCGGTGCGTACCGGCACGGGGCCGTACTTGAGGTTCTTGCCGTCCTGGATCCAGCTGAGCTGGAGCGTGAGGTCGACACAGGCGATGCGCCCCTTGTCCGTCGGGCACTTGCCCGCCTTGTTGGGGTTGTTGCCCACCGCCTTCTGCTTGTTCATGAGGTTCATGACCCCCCAGGTGACGCTGCCCGCGTACCCGGCGTTCGGGGTGATCTGGTGCTTGGTCTGGAAGGCCTTGATGGCCTTGCAGTCGGCCGCCGACTGCTTGCCGTCCACCGGGCGGCCGAGGAACTTCTCGACCTGCTTCTGGTACGGCCCGGTCTGCGTCGAGCACGACGCGGCCTGCGCGCTGCCGGTGCCGAGCGCCATGGTGAGCGGGGCCACCAGCATGGTGATGCCCAGCGCCACGGCTCCTCGTCTGCGTATGTCCCCCACTGCTGCCCTCTTCCGTCGTCGTCCGTCCGCGGGTGCGTCCCGGCGGATTCCTTGAATTCCACCTGCTAGACAGCCCGGACCCGAAGTCCGTTGCGGCATGAGATGACACAGGTGTGTAACAAGGGAGGGAATGTCGGGCTGAGGCCTCCCTCGTGCTCGGGGGAGGCCTCAAGGGCGGGGAAGGTTCCGGGGCGGGCGCGTGGCGGCTACTGCGGTACGTTCAGGACGAAGTCGAAGTCCGCCTCCTTCGCGTTGCCGACGCTCCGTACGTTCATCAGCAGCCGGGCGTCGAAGATCGAGTCCGTGTTGTTGCGCGGTTCACCGGGGAAGTACAGCTGCGTGGTGAGGATCCGCCGGCCCGGTGCCTGCACCTTCACGTGCAGGTGGCGGGTGCGCCCCGGGTAGAGGCCGGGCACGATCGTGGAGAGCTTGAACGCGCCGTTGGCGTCGGTGAACTGGTGGCCGCGGAAGCGGTAGCCCGCGTTGTCGTACGTCCCGTAGGTGTCGGCCTGCCAGAAGTCCAGCAGGGCCTGGGCTATCGGCTTGCAGGCGAGTCCGAAGACGTAACCGGTGACGGTGAGCCGCGTACCCGGTGTGCCGGACGTGACGAGCGAGGTGCGCAGCGGGGAGTTCGGCTTGAAGTACGGGCCCTCCGTCTGAGGGATCGTCGGGTCGTCACCGTCGTCGCAGGTGGGGGTCAGCTCCGGGGCCTCGCCGCGCTCGCCTGCGGTCCTGGCCAGCGCGGGGACGCCCATGAGGCTGACGGGCACGGCGATGCCCATCGCGGCGGCGGCCCTCAGGACGGTCTTGCGGCTGGGTCCCTTGCCACCGTTGACGGCGGGGGCGCCGGTGCCGCCCCCTGCGGGGGTGCCGTCGTCTCCTGGCGTGCCGATCTCGTTGTCCATCGCTCCTCCTGAGCCTCAAAGGGGTGGGCGGGTTCCGGATCGGCTATGAAGCTATGCGGGGGAGGAGGGCCCGGCGATGGACTCCAGCCGGTGGTCGTGGTGAATATCGCCGCCACCGCGCCGGAAGCTCCCGGGGCTCGCGCCGGTCTCGCGCCGGAAGAAGCGGCAGAAGTAGGCGGGGTCCACGAAGCCGACCCGCCCCGCCACCTGACGTACCGACAACTCGGTACGCAGCAGCAGCCGTTTGGCCTCGTGCACCCGGACCTGCCGGATGAGTTCGCCGGGGGTGCGGCCGGTCGCCGCCTTCACCACTTCACTGAGGTAGCTCACCGAGACGCCCAGCCGTTCCGCGCACGAGCGCACGGACTGCAACGGGCCTTCCGCCGAGCCGAGCAGTGTCACGAAGTCCTCGGCCACCGAGACGGGGCGCGAGTGCGGGGGAGCGAGGGTTGCGTCCTCGTCGGGCGGTGCGAGCGGTACCGCCGCCGCACGGGGCGCCGGGAGCCGGGCCGCGCGCACGACCAGGACGTGCAGCAGGGCCCGCAGGACACTCTCGAAACCCTGGGCCCCCGCCCGGTACTCGCCGTCGAGGTCGGCGACCAGGCGCGTGGTCCACCGCGCCGCGTCCTCCGGCAGATCGAGCCAGGAGCGCCGGGCGAGCGTCCGCAGGACGTACCGGTCGGCGGGGTGGTCCACGAGGAAGTCGTCGGTGAAGAGGATGACCTGCCCCTCAAGACCGGTGACGTTCTGCCACTGGTGGACCTGGCCGGGCGCGATGAAGCACAGGTTCGGCGGGCGGAGCGTGAAACGGCTCAGGTCGACGACGTGCCCGCCGGTGCCTCCGGTGACGTGGACGATCTCGTGGAAGGTGTGCCGGTGCGGGAACGGCGCGCGGGACATGGGCCCGATGGTGTCGAACGTGCCGATGGCGAAGGGCAGGGCGTTGGGCATCGGGACCTGCAGCCGGTGGGTCGGCATGCCGTCCTCGCCCGGTTCTCCGTTGTTGCCCTCACCCGGCAGGACCGTTGTACCGCGCATGCGCATGCTCCTCATCGGCCGAAGATTGGTCCGGGCCAGTGGGCTCCCCACCATGGCATGCGGGACGCCGTCGGACAGGACCGTGTTTGCGCCGAAAGCACGGCTTCCCCGGCCCTCAGAACTGTCCCAGTGAGCCACGTGTCTCACTGGGACACTTCGAGGAGTACAGTCGAAGCATGAGCAGCGAGCAGGGCCGACGGACCCGCAAGGTCCGCGAGAGCCGGGAAGCGATGGCGAACGCCGCCGTGGACCTGGTCCTCGCCCACGGCCTCGACCAGGTCACCGTCGAGACGATCAGTGAACGCGCCGACGTCTCCCGCCGCACCTTCTCCCGGTACTTCTCCGGCAAGGAGGACGCCGTCGTCGACGCCCTGCGCGCCGATTTCGCACGGATCAACGCGGCGCTCGCCGCCCGGCCCCCCGGCGAGAGCCCCCTCACGGCCTACTACCGGGCCCTGCGGAACTGGCTGGACGACGAACCGACCGCCTGGCACCGCCTGCCCCGCTCGGCCGACCTGCTGCGGCTGCTCCACGAGGAGCCGTCGCTGCTGCCCGCCTACCTGCGGGTGCAGGACGAGGCCGAGACCGCATCGGTGGCGATCGTCGCCCGCAGGCTCGGCCTCGACGCCGGACGCGATCTGCGTCCCGCGCTGGCCGTCTCGCTGGCGGTCGGCGCGTTCGGCACCGCCGTGCGGTTCTGGATCGCCCCCGGCGCGCGCACGCCGCTTCCGCAGCTCATCGACACGGCGTTCGCGGCCCTGGCCGACGAGCCCGCCCCCCGTACCACCACCTGAAACCAGGCACCACCATGAGCGTCAGCACCAGCACCCACACCGTCGCCCCCGCGGCGGCCGATTTCGCCGGAAAGACCGCCCTCGTCACCGGCGCCGCGTCCGGCATCGGCCTGGAGGTCGCCCGCCGCCTCGCCGCGGCCGGAGCGGCCGTGGTCGTCGCCGACCACAACGAAGAGGGCGCGCGCGACGTCGCCCGCCGGCTCACCGGGTCGGGCGGCCGGGCCGCCGCCGTACGCGTCGACGTCACCGACCCCGAGTCGGTGCGCCACGCGGTCGACTTCACCGTCGAGACCTTCGGCGGCCTCCAGCTGGCCGTGAACAACGCGGGGATCGCCGGGGCGACCGCCCCGACCGGCGAGTACACGGTCGAGGACTGGCAGCGCGTGATCGACACCAACCTCAACGGCGTCTTCTACTCCCTGCGGTACGAGCTGCCGCAGCTCCTCGCCGCGGGCGGTGGCGCGGTCGTCAACATGTCCTCGATCCTCGGCACCAACGGCTTCGCGGGCTCCGCCGCGTACTCCGCCGCCAAGCACGCGGTCGTCGGCCTGACCAAGACCGCCGCCGTGGAGTACGCGGCCCGGGGCGTCCGTGTGAACGCCGTCGCGCCCGGCTTCATCGACACCCCGCTGCTCAGGGGCGACGAGGAGCAGCTCGCCGGCCTCGTCGCGCTCCACCCGCAGGGCCGTCTCGGCACCGCCGCCGAGGTCGCCGACCTCACGCTGTTCCTGCTCTCCGACCACGCCTCCTTCATCAACGGCAGCTACCACCTGGTCGACGGAGGCTACGCGGCCCGCTGACCGGGACGACAAGCAAGAAGAGGCCGAAGCAAGAAGAAGCCGAAGCAAGAAGAAGCCGAAGCAAGAAGAGGAGGCACCCAGACATGTCAGGACAAGAAATCGCCGGCCTGCCCGCCGAGATGAAGGCCGTCCAGTACCGCAGCGTCGGCGCCGCGCCCGAGGTCGTCACCCTCCCACGCCCCGAGCCAGGCCCGGGTCAGGTGCTGCTCAAGGTCACCGCCGCCGGCGTCTGCCACTCCGACATCGCCGTGATGAGCAGCCCCGCCGAGGCCCTGGGCTTCCCGCTGCCGCTCACCCTCGGGCACGAGGGCGCCGGAACCGTCGCCGCGCTGGGCGAGGGCGTCACCGGGTTCGTGCTCGGCGACTCCGTGGCCGTGTACGGGCCGTGGGGCTGCGGCAGCTGCCTGATGTGCGCGCAGGGCAAGGAGAACTACTGCACGCGCGCCGCCGAGCTCGGCATCCGTCCGCCCGGACTCGGCGCGCCCGGCGCCATCGCCGAGTACATGATCGTGGACGACCCGCGCCACCTCGTCCCGCTGGGCGGCCTCGACCCGGTGACCGCCGTACCGCTCACCGACGCAGGACTGACCCCGTACCACGCGATCAGGACCTCGCTGCCCAAGCTGACCCCCGGCAGCACCGCCGTGGTCATCGGCACCGGCGGTCTCGGGCATGTCGCCATCCAGCTGCTGCGCGCGCTGACCCCGGCACGGGTGATCGCGCTCGACGTCACCGAGGAGAAGCTGCGGCTGGCCCGCGCGGTCGGCGCCCACGAGGCCGTCCTGTCGGACGCGGCGGCGGCAGGCACGGTCCGCGAGCTGACCGACGGTCTCGGCGCCCAGGCGGTGTTCGACTTCGTCGGGGCACCGCCCACCGCGGCGACGGCGATCGCGTGCGCCGCGGTGGAGGCGGACGTCAGCATCGTCGGCATCGGCGGCGGGGCCGTCGCCGTCGGCTTCGGCACGACCCCCTACGACACCGCGGTCCGCTCCCCGTACTGGGGCAGCAGGGCCGAGCTGATCGAGGTCCTGGACCTCGCCAGGTCCGGCGTGATCGACGTACATGTGGAGACGTACGCGCTGGACGACGCCCCCAAGGCGTACGAGGCGCTCCACGAGGGCCGCGTGAACGGCCGGGCGGTCATCCTGCCCAACGGCTGAACCAACGGCTGAACCACCGCGTGAACTACTGGGCCGGGGCCTGGTAGGGGGCGCCCCGCAGCAGACGGGCCAGGTGCACGGTGTTCGCGGCGAGGGTCCGCGTGGTGGAGGCGACGGCGTCGGGCGTCTCGTCGAGGTCCTGGTAGTCGGTGCCCTGCATGGCCTCGCCCACCCAGTACGTCACGGCGCCCGGAGCGAGGGAGAAGCCGACGTCGTTGAGCCCCTGGAAGACGTCGGCGCTCACCTTGTGGGCACCGTCCTCGTTGCCCACCACGGCCACGGCCGCCGCCTTCCCGTAGTACAGCGGGCGCCCCTGGTCGTCGGTCTCGGACGAGTCGGCGTTCAGGCGCTCAAGGACGCGCTGGCAGATGCTCGCCGGGTGGCCGAGCCAGATGGGCGTGGCGAGGAGCAGGATGTCGGCCGCGATGACCTTCTCGCGCAGTGCGGGCCAGGCGTCGCCATGGCCCATGTCCGCCTCGACACCCGGCTTCACGTCGTGGTCGGCGACCCGCACGGACTCCACGGCCACCTCCCGCTTCTCCAGCTCGGCCAGGACCTGCCCGGCCAGCTTCTCGCTGCTGGACGCGGCGGGGGAGGGGGACAGGGTGCAGACGAGTGCCAAGGCGCGCACGATGACTCCTTTGTCGGTTCCACGGGGGTGAGCGGCGATGAGATCTCTCCAGTCCCCTTGATCGTCGACCGTGAAACATGACCGCCGTCGCACGGAGCGTGACGGCGCGGTGGGGTGATCGTTTGCAGCGTATGAATTCCGTGAAGCGTGTTCTCGTCGTCCTCTCGCTCGCCGCCGCACCCGTCGCGCTCGCCGCTCCCGCTCTCGCGACCGAGGCGAACCCTCCGCTGGGCAGCACCGTCAACCAGGGCCTTAGCCAGTCCAACTCCATCCTGATCGGAAAGAAGGACAGCGTGACCCAGCAGCTCGCGTCCTCCGCGGTCGAAGCGCTGCACGGCGCGCTGAACTGACCGTGGCCGGGCCGGACGCCGGGGCTGAGGGCTTCCCTCGCCCCGGCGTCGACCTGTAGAGGGCGTGCCGCTAACGCCGCGTCACCGCCCTGGCGCGCGCGGCGGGAACGCCCCGGGAGCGGTAGACGACGTACGGGCGGACCAGGTAGCCGACGGGCGCGGTGAAGGCGTGGACGAGGCGGCTGAACGGCCACAGGGCGAACAGGGCCATGCCGAGGAGCGCGTGCACCTGGTAGGAGAGCGGGGCGTCGGACATGGCGGGCACGTCGGGGTCGAGGGCGAACAGGGAGCGGAACCACACCGAGACGCCGAGCCGGTAGTCGTAGGAGTGGGGTCGCAGGGTGGTGGCCGTGGCGGTGAGACCGGCCAGGATCACGCAGAGCAGGACGGGGTACACGGCGCGGTCGCTGCGGCTGGTCGCGGCGCGCACGGCGGGCACGCGCAGCCGCCGGTACAGCAGGATCAGGAGCCCGGCGAGGGTGGCGAGGCCCGCGGTGCCGCCGACGAGCAGGGCGTTGGCGTGGTAGAGCCACTCGTGGACGTGGGCCCGCTCGGTGAGCGACTCGGGCACGAGGAGGCCGATGGCGTGCCCGGCCACGACGAAGAGGAGCCCGTAGTGGAACAGCGGGCCGCCGACGCTGAGCAGCCGGTGTTCGTGGAGCTGGCTGGAGCGGGTGGTGAAACCGAAGCGGTCGTAGCGGTAGCGCCAGACCGTGCCCATGACCAGCACGACGAGGACGAGGTAGGGCAGGACGCCCCACAGGGCGATGTGCAGGTGTTTCACCGGGAAGTCTCCTCCGCGTGCGGAGCGTCGGGAACCGGTCGGAGCCGGGGGAAGGGCAGGGGAGTGCGACCGACCGACTCGGCGGGCGGGCCGGTGCGAGCAAGCCGGAGGGCCGCCTCACGGGTGGCGGGGCCGGCCCCTGGCAGGGTCCGGCAGACCGCCTGGACGACGTCGGCGTAGGGGCTGCGGTGTGCCGTGAGGCCGAAGCGGAGGAGCTCGAGGGCGGCCCGGTGGTCGCTCAGCAGCCGCGTGCCCGCCTCCGGGACCCGGGCGGCGAACTCCAGGACCAGCGGCAGGAAATCGGGCAGTTCGTCCTCGGGCGGCTGCCAGCCGTGCTCGCGGTAGAGCGCCTTGAGCCCGGCCAGGGCGGGTCCGCGCCTGCGGGTGTCGCCGTCGGTGTAGTACGTCAGGTACAGGCAGCGCCGACGGCTGCGGTCGAACGTGGCGACGTACCGGGCGGCGAGCGTCAGCGGTTCCGTTCCCGCGACCTGGTCGCAGAAGTGCCGCAGGAGACGGATGTCGCCGCCCGGCACGGGCTCGAGGGCGGTGCGCACGGTGTGCAGTCGCTCGGGCCAGCCCGCGTCGGGGTAGCCGAGCAGCAGTGCGGCGGCCTGGTGGACGACGGCGCGGTTCACCGGGCCCCGCCCCCCTCGGTCTTCGGGAAGAGGCCGTCGGGACGCCCGCGCCCGTTCCAGTTCAGGAGGTTGACCCGGTCGCGCAGCGACGTCCCGGCGTGTTCGGGCTCCCTGCCGGGGGCCGGGGCGGTGTGGAAGGCGTCCGCCTCGTACATGCCGGGCCCGCCGTGGCCGTCCAGGCTGCACCCGGCGTCGAGGTCGTCGGCGGGGGTGCCCGCGGTGTAGCTGGTCGGGACGACGTAGCGCTCGTCGTACTTGGCGAGGGCGAGCAGCCGGTACATCCCCTCGATCCCCTCGGCGTCCATGCCGACGGCGCCGGCGATGGCGGGGTCCTGCTCCTCGCCGAGGTTGACGCGCCGCATGTGCGAGCGCATCGCGGCGAGGCGGCACAGCGCCGCCTCCACCGGGGCCGGATCGCCCGCGGTGAACAGCTCCGCGAGGTAGGCGACGGGGATGCGCAGCGAGTCGATGGCGGCGAAGAGCTTGGCCGGGTCCTCGCCGTCGTGCCCACTGGCGGTGAGCGAGTCGACGACGGGCGACAGCGGCGGGACGTACCAGACCATGGGCATGGTGCGGTACTCCGGGTGCAACGGGAGCGCCACCTTGTACGTGCTGATCAGGGCGTGCACGGGGGAGCGCCGGGCGGCGGTGACCCAGTCGTGCGGGATGCCGGACGCCTCGGCGGCCCGCGCCACCTCGGGGTCGTCAGGGTCGAGGAAGCACCCCAACTGCGCCTCGTAGAGGTCCTGTTCGTTCTCGGTGGCGGCGGCCTCGCCGACCTTGTCGGCGTCGTAGAGGATCACGCCGAGGTAGCGCAGCCGGCCCACACAGGTCTCGGAGCAGACGGTCGGCTGGCCCGCTTCGATGCGCGGGTAGCAGAACGTGCACTTCTCGGCCTTGCCGGACTCGTGGTTGAAGTAGACCTTCTTGTACGGGCAGCCGCTCACGCACATCCGCCAGCCGCGGCAGCGGTCCTGGTCCACGAGCACGATGCCGTCCTCGACGCGCTTGTACATCGCGCCCGACGGGCACACCGCCACGCACGACGGGTTGAGGCAGTGCTCGCAGATCCGCGGCAGGTAGAACATGAACGCCTGCTCGTACTCCAGGCGCACCTGCTCGTTCATCTTCTTCAGCATCGGGTCGCCCGCGATGTGCGCGGGCCCGCCGCCGAGGTCGTCGTCCCAGTTCGGGCCCCAGGTGACCGCGGTGGGCTCGCCGTCGACCAGGGAGCGGGGCCGCGCGGTCGGCACGTCGTCGCCGAGCGGCGCGGAGATGAGCGTCTCGTAGTCGTACGTCCACGGCTCGTAGTAGTCGCTGAGCGAGGGCAGTTCGGGGTTGGCGAAGAGCCGGGCAAGGCGCCGGGCGCGGCCCCCGCTGCGGGGCACCAGGCGGCCGTGTTTGAGCTCCCAGCCGCCCCGCCACTTGTCCTGGTCCTCGTAGCCGCGGGGGTAGCCCTGGCCGGGGCGGGTCTCGACGTTGTTGAACCAGACGTACTCGGTGCCCGAGCGGTTGGTCCAGGTCTGTTTGCAGGTGACCGAGCAGGTGTGGCAGCCGATGCACTTGTCGAGGTTCATCACCATCGCCACTTGTGCCATGACCCGTCCGATGGTGGCTCCGTCACGGGGCATCAGTACTGAACCTCCTGGGCGCGGCGGCGGATCACCGTGACCGCGTCGCGCTGGTTGCCGGTGGGGCCGTAGTAGTTGGGGGCGAAGCTGAGCTGGGCGTGGCCGCCGATCAGATGGGTCGGCTTGATCAGGAGCTTGGTGAGGGCGTTGTGGACGCCGCCGCGCTTCCCTGTCGCCTCGGACTTCGGCACGTTCACCAGGCGTTCCTGGACGTGGTACATGAACACCGTGCCGGGCGGCATGCGGTGGGACACGACGGCGCGGGCCACGACCACGCCGTTGTTGTTCCGCGCCTCGATCCAGTCGTTGTCCGCCACGCCGATCGCCTCGGCGTCGGCCGCACCGAGCCAGATGACGGGGCCGCCCCTGGCGAGGGTCTGCATCAGCAGGTTCTCCTGGTACTCGGAGTGGATCGACCACTTCGAGTGCGGCGTCAGGTAGCGCACGGTCACCGAACGCCCTTCGCCGTCCGCCCTGGGCTGCTCACCGAGCTCCCCGAGGTTCAACGGGGGGCGGTAGACAGGCAGTTGCTCCCCGTACTCGGCGATCCACGGGTGGTCGAGGTAGAAGTGCTGGCGGCCGGTGAGGGTGTGCCAGGGCTTGAAGTGCTCGGTGTTGATCGTGAACGGCGCGTAGCGGCGCTCGGGGCCCTCCTTGCCCGACCACTCGAAACTCGCCCCGACCTGTACGGGGCGCGCCTGCGTGTCGGAGAAGGTGATGCGCCGCTCGGCCACCGACGCGCCCAGTTCGCCGAGTCCCGTGTCGGCGCCGCAGCGCTCGGCGAGACGCTCGAAGCCCTCGGCGGCGAGGCGGCCGTTGGTGGTGCCCGAGAGCGCGAGGATCGCCTCGCACATCTTGACGTCCGTGTCGAGCAGGGGCAGCCCGCGCGCGGGACCGCGGCCCACCGTGCCGCAGCGTCCCGCCAGCCAGTCGATCTCCGGCCGCGGGCGCACGGTCACCCCCTTGACCGTCATGCCCTGCTGCCCGGTGAGCGGGCCGAGCGCGGCCATCTTGTCGCCGATGGCGGTGTAGTCCCGCTCGACGAGGGTGAACCGCGGTCCGGTGGGCCCGTCGGGCGGTGCCTCGCCGGGTGTGTCGTGCAGCAGCGGCGCGGCGACCAGGTCGTGGGCCACGTCGAGGCGGCCCGCGGCGAGACGGCTGACCTCGGCGGCCAGGCCGTGGAAGATCTCGAAGTCGGTGCGGGCCTGCCAGGGCGGGTTGATCGCGGGGGAGAAGGCGTGGACGTAGGGGTGCATGTCCGTGCTGGACAGGTCGTGCTTCTCGTACCACGTCGCCGCGGGCAGCACGAGGTCGGCGAAGAGGCCGGTGGACGTCATGCGGAAGTCCAGGGACAGCAGCAGGTCGATCTTGCCGCGCGGCGCGTCGTCCCGCCACGTCACCTCGCGCGGCCGCTGGTCGGGCGCGGCCTCGTCGGCGCTCGCGTTGTCGGACGCGCCGAGCAGATGCCGCAGGAAGAACTCGTTGCCCTTGGCGGACGAGCCGATCAGGTTGGCGCGCCACACGGTGAGCACGCGGGGCCAGTTGGCGGGATCGTCGGGGTCCTCGCAGGCGTACGAGAGGTTCCCGGCGTCGCGTTCGGCGGCCACCCAGTCCGCGGGGTCCGCGCCGCTCTCGTGCGCGCGCCGCCCCAGGTCCAGCGGGTTGGCGCCGAACGTCGGGTACGAGGGCATCCAGCCCTGGCGCACCGAACGGGAGACGAGGTCCGCGGTGTGCAGGCCCGCGAGGCCGCCGGGCGCGGTGGGCGCGGTGAGGGTATCGGCGGTGAACTTCTCGTAGCGCCACTGGTCGGTGTGCAGGTACCAGTACGGCGTCCCGGCCATCTGCCGCGACGGGCGGACCCAGTCCGCCGCCGAGGCGAGCTGCTGCCAGCCCGCGTACGGACGCACCTTCTCCTGCCCCACGTAGTGTGCCCAGCCGCCGCCGTTGACACCCTGGCAGCCGGTGAGCAGCAGCAGTGAGAGGAACGAACGGTAGATCGTGTCCGAGTGGAACCAGTGGTTGGTGCCCGCCCCCATCACGATCATGCAGCGGCCCCGGGTCTGCTCCGCGGTACGGGCGAACTCCCGCGCCGCGCGCACCACCGCCTGCGCGGGAACCGACGTGACCGCCTCCTGCCAGGCCGGGGTGCAGGGTGTGGCCGCGTCGTCGTACGAGACGGTCTCCTGCTCGCCCAACCCGGCCCGCGCGACGCTGTACTGAGCCAGCATCAGGTCGAAGACCGTGGTCACCAGGCGCCCCTCGACGCGCAGCGCGGGGACCGTGCGCCGCACTGTGGCGCCTTCCTCGTCGAAGCGGGGCAGCACCACATCGGCCGTCTCGGCGCGGGGGTGGCCGTACAGGGTCAGGAGCGGGTCGATGTCGCCGAGGTCCAGATTCCAGCGGCCTTCGCCGGCCTTGCCCCAGCGGTCGCCCAGGGTGCCGTTCGGGACGGCGGGGCGGTCGGTCGCCGCGTCGTGGAGGACGGGCATCCAGCGCCGCGCGTCGGCCGTCGCCTCCTTGGCCAGGTCGAGGTCCCTGGCGGTGACGAACGCGCCGGGCGCGCGCGTGCCCGTGCCGTGCTCGTCGAGCGCCACGAGGAAGGGCAGGTCGGTGAAGCGCTTGACGTAGTCCGTGAAGTACGGCACCTGCCGCTCCACGAAGCACTCCCGAAGGATCACGTGCCCCATCGCCATGGCGAGCGCGCCGTCGGTGCCCGGATGCGGATGCAGCCACTCGTCGGCGAACTTCGTCGCGTCCGCGTAGTCCGGCGAGACCACGACGACCTTCTGGCCCCGGTAGCGCGCCTCCGCCATCCAGTGGGCGTCGGGGGTGCGTGTGACGGGGACGTTCGAGCCCCACAGCATCAGATACGCCGCGTCCCACCAGTCACCCGACTCCGGTACGTCGGTCTGGTCGCCGAACACCTGCGGGGAGGCGATCGGGAGGTCCGCGTACCAGTCGTAGAAGGACAGCATCGGGGCGCCGATGAGCGAGTGGAAGCGGGCGCCGACGGCGTGCGAGGCCATCGACATCGCCGGGATCGGCGAGAAGCCGGCGATGCGGTCGGGGCCGTACTCCCTGAGCGTGTGCACGTGCGCGGCGGCCGCGATCTCCAGTGCCTCCTCCCAGCCGACGCGCACCAGGCCGCCCTTGCCGCGCGCCGACTGGTAGCGGCGCCGCTTGTCCGGGTCGCCGGTGATCTCCGCCCAGGCCGCCACCGGGTCACCGCCCAGGCGCCGCTTGGCATCCCGGAACATCTCGACCAGGACGCCGCGCGCGTGCGGGTAGCGGACCCGGGTCGGTGAGTACGTGTACCAGGAGAACGAGGCCCCGCGCGGGCAGCCCCGCGGCTCGTAGTCGGGCCGGTCGGCGCCCGCCGAGGGGTAGTCGGTGGCCTGCGTCTCCCAGGTGATCAGGCCGTCCTTGACGTACACCTGCCAGGAACACGAGCCGGTGCAGTTCACCCCGTGGGTCGACCTGACCACCTTGTCGTGCGCCCAGCGCTCGCGGTACGGCTGGTCGTTGACCCGCTGGTCCTGGCGGAAGACCGCCCTTCCCTCGGGCGTGGTCGGCGCCCGCTGTGTCAACTGCCCGACGGCGAGAAGGCGTTCGGCGGCATCCGCCGCGATCCGTGCCGCCTTCGCCCTGCCACGTCCCATGCCACGGACTCCCCTCGGGGACCGGCCTGCCGGAGCGGTCACCTCCGGCACGCGTCTGTCGATGAACGGAAATCAGACTCCTCTCGCGCGGCACGTGATGTGGATCTCATTCGAGCCAGTTGGTTGTAGCTAGAAGTTATTTTTCTTGCTCTTGACATGGGCCGATGCGATACGAGGCCGGACTAGCACGGTTCCTTTACCGGAGGTACGGGAGGGAACGGCATCCCGGGACGTGACGCTCGTGACGCGCCGCGGCCCGAAGCGCCGATCCGCGGAGGTACGCACCCCTTGAACACCGGCAGCTACTTCGAGCCCATCGACACCCACCGCTACAAGCCCACCGCGCACGCGAGCGGCGCATGGAGCACCGACGAACAGCACTTCAGCCCGCTCGGCGGCCTCCTCGTCCACGCCATGGAGCGGCATATCGCCGCGCGGCCGGAAACCGGCCTCCTCATGTCCAGGATCAGCTTCGACATCCTCGGCCGGCTCGCCCTCGACGAGTGCGAGATCCGGGTGGAGACCGTACGGCCCGGCCGCACCATCGAACTGATCGAGGCCGTCGCCCTCATCGCCGGCCGCGCCGTCGTACGGGCCCGGGCCTGGCTCCTCGCCTCCGGCGACACCACGGCCGTCGCCGGAGGCGGCCCCGACCGGCTCCCCGCACCCGGGACGCTCGCCCCCTGGGCCATGGGTTCCGTCTGGCCCGGTGGCTACGTCGCCTCCGTCGACGTCCGGCCGACGGCGCCCCCGCGACCGGGCCGCGCCACGGCGTGGCTCTCCACCCCTCTCGACCTGGTCGCCGGGGAGAGCGCGGGCCCAGTCGCGTCCTTTGTCGCGCTCGTCGACACCGCCAACGGCATCGCCGCCCGCGAGTCGCCCACCGCCTGGATCTTCCCCAACGTCGACCTCACCATCCACCTCCACCGTCAGCCCGAGGGCCGCTGGACGGGCCTGGACACCACGGTCACCTTCGGCCCCACGGGCCAGGGCATCACCAGCACGGTCCTGCACGACATCAACGGCCCGGTCGGGTACGCCCAGCAGATCCTCACGGTCCGTCCGGTCGGCTAGGGCCTGTCTTTCGGATCTGTCCGGGGCCGCGCGAACTCGGTGGCCGGCTCGGTGGCGTAGTGGCTCATCGTCCGGATGACGGCCTGCGGGGCCAGGGGCCGGCGACCGGCCAACGCGTCCCGCATGTCCCGGAAGTACTGCACGTACAGATCCGGTGTGAACGTGCTGAGCATGACGGCCGGCTGGTCCGTCACGTTGGCGAACGTGTGCGGGGCGCCGGCCGGAACCATCACGAGTGTGCCGGGCGCGGCGTCGTGGTCCGCCTCCCCGACCGTGAACCGCACGGTGCCCGCGACGACGTAGAAGCCCTCGTCGTGCTGGGCGTGGCGGTGCTGGGGCGGGCCTGGCGTGTGCGGCGCGAGGACGGACTCGGCCATGCCGAGGCGGTGCCCGGTGTTGCTGCCGTCCTCGAGGATGCGCATGCGGGTGGTGCCGAGGACGATGGTCTCGCCCTGGCCGGGCCGCACCACGGACACGGCGGGGTGGGCAGGTGTCTTGCCAGTCATGCTCTCGTCGGTCATGACCCCATCCCACCGCCGAGGGCCTGGAGGCGTCCAAGACCCGTTCCGGAACCTCGATACCGCATGGGTATCGTTGCGGCATGGAGTTGCGCGCACTGCACTACTTCGTGGCAGTCGCCGAGGAACTCCACTTCGGGCGGGCCGCGACCCGGCTGCACATGAGCCAGCCGCCGCTGAGCCGGGCGATCAAACAGCTGGAGACGGAACTCGGCGCCGCGCTGTTCGACCGCTCCTCCGCCGGTGTCGCGCTCACCCCCGTGGGCGCGGTCCTCCTCGACGAGGCGCGCGCCTTGCTCGACCGTGCCGACCGGGCACGCGAACGCGTCGCCACGGCGGCCGGCGCCGCGAGCATCACCGTCGGCATCCTGAGCGGCGGCACCGACTCCGACGCGGCCCGGCTGGCCGACGCGTACCGCCGGCAGCACCCGCGAGTCGAAGTCCGCGTCCGCGAGACCGACCTGACCGACCCCACCTGCGGCCTGCACGCCGGAGCCGTCGACGTCGCCCTGACCCGCGGACCGTTCGACGGCACCGGACTGACCGTACGCGAGCTGCGCGCCGACCCGGTGGGAGCGCTGCTGCGCGCCGACGACCCGCTGGCCCACCGCTCCGCCCTGGCCCTGACCGACCTGGCCGACCGCCGGTGGTTCGTGTTCCCCAAAGGCACGGACCCCGCCTGGCAGACGTACTGGAACGGCGGACGCCCCCGCAAGGGACCGGTGGTGAGAGCCGTCCAGGAATGCCGCCAGGCCGTCCTCTGGAACGGCACGGTAGGCATCACCCTCCTGGCCGACGAACCACCCGAAGGCCTCACGGTGGTACCCCTGCTCGACATGGAACCGAGCCGCGCGGTGGTGGCGTGGACGCGAAGAACCCCGAACCCGTTGATCCGGTCATTCGTCCGGACGGCGATCGCTGTTCATCGGGGTTGAGAGCGCCGGCCCCGTACGAGGGGGTGCCGGCCAGAACCGTGGCGGGAGGGGCATCTTGCCTCGCCCAACATCACACGGAATGGAGCTGGCACGATCAGGGGCCATGAAGGATCAAGACGGCCCCGCCGCTCCGGAGCGAGAAGACCTCGCCGCGCAAGCTCTTCGCCTCGTCAACACCCGCTACCCCCAGGCGCTCGGCGCCCTGCTGGGAGGGTCCGCCGCTCACGGGCGTGCCGCACCGACGAGTGATCTCGACATCGCCGTCCTGCTGCCGGACCCGGACCTGGTCGACGCCCCGCCGGACAACCGGTACGAACAGCTGGCCCTCGCCGACTTCACGCTGCGCGAGGCGGCCCACCTCCTCACGGCCCATCACCGGGCCTGGACCGGCATCGGCAAATGGCTCCCCCGCAGGCTCCTGAGCGCGGACCCGGTACGTGGCCGGGCCCTGCTGGACGGTCACCTGGCTGTGGCAGAGCATGCCGACCCCGCGCCGCTGGCAGCCGCCGCCGAGCAGGTGCTCGACCTGTTCGGCGGGCCGCTGCGGGAGGGCTACGCGCAGCGCCGGCACGCCTGAGCCGCGGGGAGCAGTCCCGGCGGCCTCGGCCGCATGGTGCCCACGAGGCAGAACCCCCCCGTGTGTCTCGCCCCCCACTGGGTACCCGCTGCGTCGACTCGCCGGTTCACCCATCGGGTCCGTCCAGTGTGTGGCGCGCCGTGGACTGCGTGAACCTGTGAGAGGGACTCATACGAAGGAGCGCCACGCGCCATGACCGTCTACGGATACTTCCTGTCGTGCGAGGAGTTCGCGCCCGCTGAGCTCCTCTCGCAGGCCAGGGCGGCCGAGGAGGCCGGATTCGAGGTGCTCGCCATCTCGGACCACTACCACCCATGGAACGACGAACAGGGGCAGAGCTCCTTCGTGTGGTCGATGATCGGGGCGCTGTCCCAGGTCTGCTCGCTGCCGGTGACGACGCTGGTCACCTGCCCCACGGTCCGTATGCACCCCGCGGTCAACGCGCAGGCGGCGGCCACGTCCGCCGTGCTGACGGAGGGCCGGTTCCGGTTCGGGGTGGGGACCGGGGAGGCGCTCAACGAGCATGTCGTCGGCGAGCGGTGGCCCGACGCCGAACAGCGGATGGACATGCTGGAAGAGGCCGTCCAGGTCATCCGGCAGCTCTTCACGGGCGAGCAGGTCACCCACCGGGGACGCCACTACAATGTGGAGAACGCCCGCCTCTACACCCGACCGGAGCAGCCGCCGCCCATCTATGTCTCCGGGTTCGGCCCACGGGCGGCCGCGCTGGCGGGACGTATCGGGGACGGCTTCGTCACGATGACGCCCGACGCCGACCTCGTGGGGCGGTTCCGGTCGGCGGGCGGCGGCCGCAAGCCGGTCGTCGGCGGGCTGAAGGTCTGCTGGGGCCCCGACCGCGACCGGTCGGTGAAGACGGCGCACCGCCTCTGGCCGACCGACTACCTGCCGGGCGAGCTGGGCCAGCTCCTGCCGACACCGAAACACTTCGAGCAGGCCGCCGAGCTGGTCACCGAGGACATGATCCGCTCGGCGGTCACCTGCGGCGACGACGTGGAGGAGCATGTGAGCGCGGTGCGAGCCTTCGTGGAGGCGGACTTCGACGAGGTGTACGTGGCCCAGATGGGGCCCGATCAGCAGGGCTTCTTCGACTTCTACGGGGCCAGTGTCCTGCCGCGGCTCCGGAGCGGCTCATGAGCGGGGGACGCGCCGGGCGCGCGGCGCTGTTCGACGTCGACGGAACCCTCGTGGACACCAACCACCTGCATGTGACGACCTGGTGGGAGGCCTTCCGCCAGGCAGGCCACCGCGTGTCCACGCACGCCATCCACCGGTCGATCGGCCTCGGCTCCGACGACCTCATCGAGCACCTGCTCGGCGAGGACCGCGACAAGGACCAGGACGGGCAGATCAGCTCGGCCCACAAGGCGCTGTACGGCGCCTACTCCGACCGGCTGGCGCCCCTCGACGGCGCGCACGACCTCCTGCACGCCCTCGCGGACCGGGGCTGGCGCAACGTCCTCGCCACGTCCGCCGGGGGCCGCGAGCTCGAAGCCCTGCGCCGGGCCATCGACGCGGACGACGTGATCGCGGGGACGGCGAGCGCGGACGACGTGGCCGCGGGCAAACCGGCCCCGGACCCGGTGCACCAGGCGCTCGATCTGGCCGGAGCGAGCGCCGACAGCGCGGTCTTCATCGGCGACACGGTGTGGGACATGCGGGCCGCGGTACGGGCCGGCGTGCGTCCCGTGGCCCTGCTGTCGGGCGGCATCCCGCGGGCGGATCTGGAGGAGGCCGGCGCGGTGGCGGTCTACCGGGACCCCGCGGATCTGCTCGCGCGGCTCGACGACAGCGTCTTCGGCCAGTTGGAACGCGGCTGATCCGAGGAGCCGAAGAGTCTCAAGGGGTCTGAAGGCAGGAGTTACGTCGAGGAGGGGGGCCGTCATGCCGACCGAGCGGGTCGTGCCGGGCATATCGATCATCACCGTCGCCGGGGGCCGCGCGCACTGATGGGAGCTCTTCTCGCACTCGCGTCGGCCGCCTGCTACGGCGTCGTGGACTTCGCGGGCGGCCTGCTGTCCCGCCGCGTCCACTTCGCCGTCGTCACCTTCGTCGGCCAGGTGGGCGGACTGCTTCTCGCACTCGTCGCCGCCCTGGTGATGTCCGCGGACGCCGTACGCCCGGTGGACCTGCTCTGGGGCGCGCTGTCCGGTGCCGGAAGCGCGACGGCCATGCTCTTCCTCAACCGTGGCATGAGCCGCGGAGCGATGAGTGTGGTGGTGCCGGTGAGCGCCGTCACCGGGGTGGCGTTGTCCGTCCTGTGCGGCGTGTGCTTCCTCGGGGACCGGCCCACCGCCCTGGCCTGGCTGGGCATCTGCGTCACCGTGCCCGCCCTGTGGCTCGTCGCCGGGGGAGGCCCGCACCGTGGAAGCCTGCGTGCCGGAGGGCCGGCGCCCGTCGACGGCCTGCTCGCGAGCATGGGCGTGGCCGTGCAGTACATCGGGCTCGCCCAGGCCGATGCCGTCAGCGGCCTCTGGCCGGTGGCCGCGGGCCGGCTGGCTGCCGTTCTCGTCCTGATCCCGAGTGCGTGGCGGCACGCGCCCCGGTTCCGGGAGCCGTGGCCGCGCCAGGTCCAGGCCGCCGGGATCGGGGCGGGAGCCGCACTGGGCCTCATCCTCTACCTCCTGGCGGCCCAGCAGCAGATGCTGGCCATCGCCGTCGTCCTGGCCTCGCTGTACCCGGCCATCCCCACGCTGCTCGGCCTCGCGGTGCTCCACGAGAAGGTCACGAAACCCCAGGCGGCCGGTCTGCTCGGCGCGGGCGCCGCCATCGTCCTGCTGACCCTGGGATGAGTGTCCGCCCCCTCGGCCCGGAGTGCGGTGGCCCCGCCACCGAGGAGATCATGAACACCATCGGTACGAAGGAGGCGGTGACATGAGCCCCACTCCCACCCTTGAGCTGCGGGTCGGCCGGCGCACGGTCGAAGTGAAGCGGCCCGAGAAGACGCTCTTCCCCGAGGACGGCATCACCAAGGCCGATCTCGTGGAGCACTACCGCCGCGTCGCCCCGCGCATGCTCCCCGAACTGCGCGGCAGGCCCCTGATGCTCGAACGGATGCCGGACGGAATCGACGGCGACCGCTTCTACCAGAAGGAGGTCTCCGACTACTTCCCCGACTGGATCCATCGCGCCGCGGTGCCCAAGGAGAACGGCGAGGTCACCCATGTGCTGTGCGAGGACACGGCGACCCTGGCCTACCTCGCGGGCCAGGCGTGCATCACTCCGCACCGCTGGCTGAGCCGCGCCGACCGGCCGCGCCACCCCGACCGCCTGGTGTTCGACCTGGACCCGTCCGCCGACGGATTCGAGCCCGTACGCCGCGCGGCCCACCGCCTTCGCGCTCTCCTTGAGGAGCTGGAGCTGCCCTCGGGCCTGATGACTTCGGGCTCCCGCGGCCTGCACGTCGTCGTACCGCTGAACCGGCGCGACGAGGTCGACGACGTACTCGCGTTCGCCCGCGCCACCGCGGACGCCCTCGCCGCGCGGTACCCGAAGGAGCTGACGACCGAGGCGCGCAAGGACGCCCACAAGGGGCGGCTGTACCTTGACGTCGCGCGGAACGGGTACGCCCAGACCGCGGTCGCGCCCTTCGCCGTCAGGTCGTTGCCGGGCGCCCCCGTCGCCGTACCGCTCGGCTGGCACGAGCTGGCCGAACCGGAACTGAGCGCCCGCCGCTGGACCGTCACCGACCTCGGCGACAGGCTGGAGCAGGATCCCTGGGCGGAGCCGGCGCGCCGAGGCCGTGGGGTGGCCCCGGCGGCCCGGCGGCTGCGGCGCCTCGTGGACGAAACGGGGTGAGCACAGAAGCATGAGCAAGCGGGTAGTCATCGTCATCGACATGATCAACACGTACGAGCACCGGGACGCGGACGTACTCCTGTCCGGGGTCCGCAAGGCCCTGCCCGCCATGGTCCGGCTACTGGAGCGGGCGCGCGCCGCGGGGGTGCCCGTCATCTACGCCAACGACAACTTCGGCGAATGGCGCTCGCACCACGGCGAACTCGTCGAGACCGCCCTCGCCGGGCCGCACGCCGACGTGATCGAACCGATCAGGCCCGACGAGGACTCCCTCTTCGTGATCAAGGCCCGGCACTCGATCTTCTTCGAGACACCCCTGACGTACCTCCTCTCCCAGCTGGGTGTGGAGGAGGTGATCCTCTGCGGCCAGGTCACCGAGCAGTGCGTGCTCTACTCGGCGCTCGACGCCCACATCAGGCATCTGGACGTGGTCGTCGCCGAGGACGCTGTCGCGGCCATCGACCCGGACCTGGCGGACGCGGCGCTGCGCATGATGCGGCGCAACATGGCCGCGGAGGTCACGGCCGTGGAACGCATCGAGCTGTGAGGACGGTCGGTCCTTCCGCGGCGACCACCGGGCCGAGGACATGACACAGTTTCTCAGGACGTCGCCTTGTGCCTGCGCGCGTCGCGCAGGGCATCGACGAGTTCCTCACGGTTCATGGAGGAGCGGCCGGGGATCTCGGCGTCGGTGGCCCGTTCGTAGAGCTCGGCCTTGGTGAGGGAGTCGAGCGAGCGGCCTTTCGCGGTGCCTTTCCGCGCCTTGGACGCGGCGGACTTCCTCGCCCGGGGCTCCGCCGGTTTACGGCTCCCGGCCCTCGCGGACCGGCGTTCGGCGGCGTCGCGGATGTGGGTCGGCGGCCGGACGCCGTCGGAGCCGGACTTCGCCTCGCCGCTACTTGAGGGCTGCTTCGCGGACTCCTTCGCGGACGTCTTGGCGGGCTTGTCCGCGGGCCTCTTCGCCCGGTCGACGCTGGCCCGCAGCGCGTCCATGAGGTCGACGACGTTCGTGGACTCGGCGGGCGGTTCCGCCTTCTCGACGCTCTCACCGGTGCGTTTGGCCTCGATGAGAGCGGCCACCTGCTCCTGGTAGGTGTCGTGGAAGTCCTCGGGCTTCCACTCGATACGCAGGGTGTCCACGAGCTGCCGCGCCATCTTCAGCTCACGGTCGGTGACCTCGGTCTTCTCCGGCAGGCTGTCGATCTCGTCGCGCGGGTCACGGATCTCGTCGGCCCAGTGGAGTGTGTGCAGTGTCAGAAGACCGTCCTCGGCCTTCACCGCGACCAAGTACTGGCGGTTGCGCATCACGAACATGGCGATGCCGACGCGGCCCGCCTCGGCGAGCGCCTTCTCCAGCAAGGCGTAGATCTTGGCGTACTCCTTGCCCTTCGGGCCGAGGTAGTACGTCTTGTCGAAGAAGACCGGCTCGACGTCCTCCAGATCGACGAAGCCGGTGATCTCCAGCGCCTTGGAGCGGCCGGGAGCGATGTCCTCCAGCTCGCCGGGCTCGACCACCACGTACTCGTCACCGGCGTCGTAGGCCTTGACGATCTCGTCGAGAGGCACTTCCTCGCCCGTGCGCTCATTCACCCGTTTGTTGCGAACCCGATCGGACGTACCTCGCTGGAGCTGGTGGAAGCGGACGGTGTGGCTGTCCGTGGCGGTGTACATCTGGACGGGCAGGGACACGAGGCCGAAGGTCACGGTTCCGCTCCACACCGGACGCGCCATGGCGGCGTCACCCCTTCCTCTCTCCTGCCACGTTCCTGTCTCCTGCCATGGCACCCCGGGGCGCGGGCAGGCGCATCCGGAGGAAGGGGCGGAGGCGGGTTCGCCCCACCGCGGCTGCTACCGCGCGTTCACCACGAAACGCGCACCGTCCGGATCCCTCAGGACCGCCTCCGCCGACCCCTCGTCGCGGAGCAGGACGCTGCCCCCGTGGGTGCGCGCGGCCCGGACGCAGGCCTCCACGTCGTCGACGGTGAAGTGGATCTGCCAGCGGGGCCGGATCGCGGGGTCGGGCGCCGAGTCCACCGCGCCCGAATGGATGCGGGCCACCACGTCTCCCTGGCTGCGCAGGACGACCTCTTCGTCCTCGTAGTCGACGTCGCAGGCGCCGGGCTCCGCGGACGCCCAGCCGAGCACCTCGCCGTAGAAGATGGCCGCGTCGAAGGCGTTGCGGGTGTGCAGCTCGGCGAAGGTCGGCGCCGCGCCGCGCCACTTCTCCCAGCCGACCACCAGGTCACCCTCCCAGATGCCGAAGACGGCCCCGTCGCGGTCGGCGAGCAGAGCCGCGCGGCCGGGCGGGAACGAGATCGGCCCCACGGCGGTGGTCCCGCCGCGCTCCTGGCTGCGGGCGACCGTCTCGTCGGCGTTCGACACGGCGAAGTAGGGCGTCCACGCGACCGCCATCTGCCCCAGGCTGTCCATGGCGGAGACACCCGCCACCGGCACGCCGTTCACACTCGCGAACCGGTACTGGTCGCCCAGTTTGCCGCCGCGCCACTCCCATCCCAGTACCGCCTGGTAGAAGCGCTCCGCCGTCCCCAGATCGCGTGCGGTCAGGCTGACCCAGCAGGGTGCGCCGTAGACCTGGTCGCTGACCGCTACCTCGCTGGTGAGTGCTCTGTGGCTGTTCATCTGCGTACCGTCCTGAGGTGTCCGTGCCGTGCCGGCGTCATGAACGCCCGAAAATCAATGGTCGTCGCTGTTCAGAGGGGCGGCGAAGGGGGAGTGGGCGCGGGTGTCGGGTCCGGCACGGGGTCCGGCCCCGGGGTCGGCACGGGACCCGGTCCAGGGTGGGGGCCCGGGGCGGGGCCGCCGGGGCGGGGGCCGGGGTCCGGCTGCGGGGTGGGCCGGGTGTCGGGGTCGGGCGGTACGGGCACGCTCATGGCGCTCTTCCTCTCAGCGACGTCACCCGGGCAGGACGCGTTCCGCGACAGAAGCGCCGGGGTCTTCTCATCGTCTCCGTGAACGCTCCCACTCGCGAACGCGCACGGCGGATCCGCAGGAACCAGGAGGCCGGATCCGTGTCGACCTGGAATCCATATCAGCCAGGAATCCAGATGGGTGAGTCCATTGCGGACCATTTTAGGGGTTTTTGACGCTTATGTTTCGGGTAGTCGACGCCTGCGGAGGCATGACGGCGCGCTCACGGGAGACACGTAACCAGCCGAGCGCAACTGCGACTGGAGGAGACCCGATGCGCGCACTCACCTGGCACGGCAAGAGGGACGTCCGTGTCGAGGACGTCCCCGACCCCGAGCTCAAGGACGCGACCGACGTCATCGTGCGGGTGACATCCACCGGGGTCTGCGGTTCCGACCTGCACCTGTACGAGGTCCTCGGGCCCTACCTCGACCCCGGCGACATCCTGGGCCACGAACCGATGGGCATCGTCGAGGAGGTCGGCAGGGACGTCACCGAGCTCTCGGTCGGCGACCGCGTGGTGGTGCCGTTCAACGTCTCCTGCGGCAGCTGCTTCATGTGCGACAGGGGTCTGCACTCCCAGTGCGAGACCACCCAGGTCAAGGAGCGCGGCTCGGGCGCCGCGCTCTTCGGGTACACCAAGCTCTACGGCCAGGTGCCCGGCGGACAGGCGGAACTCCTGCGGGTGCCGTTCGGCAACACCCTGCCCATCAAGGTGCCCTCGGGGCCCCCGGACGACCGGTTCGTCTTCCTCTCCGACGTGCTCCCCACCGCCTGGCAGGCCGTCGAGTACGCCGACATCCCGGCGGGCGGCACGGTGACCGTCCTCGGGCTCGGCCCGATCGGCGCCATGGCCGCGCGCATCGCGCTCCACCGGGGCGCGAGCCTCGTGGTCGGGGTCGACCTGGTGCCCGAACGGCTGAGCCGCGCGCACGCGGACGGCGTCAAATGCCTCGACCTGCGCCGCTACGGCAAGGACCTCGGTGACACCATCCGCGATCTCACCGACGGACGCGGCACGGACGCCGTCATCGACGCCGTCGGCATGGAGGCGCACGGCGCGCCCTTGGCCAAGGCGGCCCAGTGGGGCGTGGGCCTCCTGCCCGACGCCCTGGCGGAGAAGCTCATGGACCGCGCAGGCATCGACCGGCTCAACGCGCTCTACACGGCCATCGACATCGTGCGGCGCGGCGGCACGGTCTCCATCTCCGGTGTCTACGGCGGCGCGGTCGACCCCATGCCGCTGCTGACCATGTTCGACAAGCAGATCCAGCTGCGCATGGGGCAGGCGAACGTGCGGCACTGGGTGGACGACATCCTGCCGCTCCTCACCGACGACGACCCGCTCGGCGTCGACAGCTTCGCCACGCACCACATGCCGCTGGAGGACGGGCCCAAGGTCTACCAGATGTTCCAGGACAAGGAAGACGGCATGATCAAGACGCTGCTCAAGCCCTGAGCACGCAGAGGGGCAGCAGCGGGAGCGGAGAGGGCAGCAGGGGGAGTGGACAGGGAAGGGACGTCAGGACGCTCATGTCGCACTTCACGGAGTCGTTGTCGGGAACGACGGCGCTCGTCACCGGCGGCTCCCGCGGCCTCGGCCTGCTCATGGCCGACCGCCTCGCCGCACGCGGCGCCACGGTGGTCGTCGCCGCACGGGACGCCGACGAACTCGCCGCAGCCCAGCGGAAGTTGCGCCACCGGCACCCCGGCGCAGCCGTCCACACCGCCGTCTGCGACGTGCGCGACCAGGAGTCCGTCCACCAGATGTTCCGCACGGCCCACGACGCCTGCGGCGGCCCCGACATCGTCATCGCAAACGCCGGGATCATCCAGGTGGCACCGGTGGAGGCCATCGGTGCCACCGAGTTCAGGGACGCCATGGACACCTTGTTCATGGGCGCTGTGCACACCTCGCTCGAAGCGCTCCCGTACCTCAGGGAGAGCGGGCGGGGCGGCCGCCTGGGGCTGATCTCGTCGGTCGGCGGCCTGCTGGGCGTGCCGCACATGCTCCCCTACGCGAGCGCCAAGGCGGCGACCGGCATCCTGGCCGAGGGGCTGAACGCGGAAGCGGGCCCCAGCGGCGTGAGCGTCACCGCGGTCTACCCCGGCCTGATGCGCACCGGATCACATCTGCACGCGCAGTTCGGCGGGGACCGCAGCGGCGAGTACGGCTGGTTCTCGGCGCTGGCCGGTGCCCCCGTCGTATCGATGAACGCGCAGCGCGCCGCCGAACGCATCGTCAAGGCGGTCGTCCGGCGCCGCACCCGCCTGGTCCTGACGCCCGCGGCCCGCGCCGCCGACCTGGCCCACGGCCTGGCGCCGGCCACGACGACGCGGCTCAACGGCGTTCTGGCGCGGCTGCTGCCGGGGGCGCCCGGGGGCCGAAGGGCCATGCGGCGCGGCGCGGACGTCGATCCACCCGACGGCGCTGTGAGCAGCACGTTCCAGGCGTGGGGCAGCGCCATGAACGAGAGGGCGGCCGATGCCTACAACGCGCGGCGGAAGTAAGCCGGTCCGAGGTCCCGGGGCGGTCCGGCGAGCGGGCCGTGACGTGAAGGTTCTCACGCCGGGCCGTGACGTGAAGGTTCTCACGGAGGCCGTGGGACAAGGCCGTGACGGAGCCGGGGCCGGGCCGTGATCAAGGTCGTGGTGAGGGGCGTGGTGAAGCCAATGAGGCCTTAGCCCTTCCATTGAGAGGTCGACGGGCCATACTGGTCGGGCCCTGATCACTCACAGAACGACTCCATGACCAAGAACAGCACCCCATCGGCCACTGTCCCCGACACCGCGTGGCTCGCGCGCGGCAGACATCTCGGGCCGGAGCCCGAGCAGGACGTCCGGCGTAACCTGATCGCCCTCAAGGCGGCCGGGGTGCTCGACGACTTCCTGGACCTCGACCCCGTCGAGGCGGCGCGCTCCACCGTCCTGTACCCGCGGGACGAGAGCGCCGACCCGGGCCCGTCGGCCCGCCGCGTCTTCGAGGCGCGCTGGCGCGTGGCCGATGACGTCACCGTACGCGCACAGCTGACCACGTACGACCCCGAGGCCCGCCGCAAGGAGGGCGAGGGAGTCACCTGGATCCTGGCCGCCGAGGCGGCACTGACGTGGGACGCGCACTGGCCCTCGCCCGCCACCATGTTCTGGCCGGACAGCGACCGCATCGCCTGGGACCACGACACGGTCCCGGGCCTGCGTCTGCGGTCGACGAACCACCTGCCCAAGGACGACGACGAGCTGCGCCACCGGCTGCGGGACGCCGCACGGCAGAGCTGGTTCATCCACGTCGTGGTGCATGAGGCGATGACGCCGGACGCGAAGGGACAGCAGCCGGTCTCGGTGTTCCTTCCGCCGAGCCTGCGGCACCTGGTGGTCGAGCACCGCGGCACGCCGGAGCAGGCGCAGATCGTCGACTTCGCGGTCAAGCGAGAGCTGGGCGTACGGGTGCCGCGCGGCGGAGGCGTCGTCCTGCCCTCCGATCCGAAGGACTCGGACTACGACGCGGAGCGCTTCACGGTGCGCAGTGTCTTTCTCGACGGTTCGGAGCCGACCGAACTCCTGGACAGGATCAAGGAGTTCGCCGCGCGTCCGCGACCGCTGGAGGGCGAGGCGGAGCGGGCCCTGACGCGGCTGCGCCAGGGCTGGCACCTGCTCACCCCCGAAGAGGAGCTGGCCCACGCCCAGGCCATGGTCACCAAGTACGCGGAGGCGCTGGAGGCGATGACCAACTCCTGCGACCTGTACCGGGAGGCGGCCGAGGCGGCGCAGGCGGCCCTGGCGGAGGCGACGGGTGGCGACGGGGCGGTGTCCGGGCCGCTCAAGCCGGGTGTGCTCAAGCCGGGGGCGGCCAAGCCGGACGGTTCGCTGCTGAGCGCCCTCACGAAACCGTTCGGGCGCTTCCGGGACCCGCACCACAAGTAGGCGTACGCAGGGTGAGGCGCCCCGCACGTGGAGGCGGGCCCCGCACGTGGAGACGGGCTTGTCCACGTGCGGGGCCGCGCCCGGTGCCGGGGTGGACCGGGATTCGGGTCCTTCCGGGTCCACGAGGTCCGGTTCCGGGCGCGCGGCCTAGGCGTGCGGCGGCTGGTCCTGATCCCGGCCGAACTGGTTCTTCAGCTTGTCCTGGGCGGTGTCGACCTGGCCGCTGTACTTGCCCTGGGTCCTGTCGTCGACGAAGTCACCCGCCTTGTCGACTCCCTTACCGGCCTGGGACTCGTGGCCCTTGAGCATCTGCTTGAGCTTGTCCATGACTGACATGGAGTGCCTGCCTCTCTGCATTGCCGCCCCCACGTCCAGGCTTGCGCAGTGCGCCCCGGTTCGCATCCGGTGGCTCGTCACCACGACATCGCACTCGAACATGTGATCGAGCGTCGTGGTGGGTGGTCCCGTGCCCTGCGCACCGCGTGTGACCAGGGCGTCTGCTCCCGTAACTGCGTGCCTGGAGCGCGCAGTTGATGTGGGAAGCTGTCGACTGCCGCCCGCGGACAGGGGCGGGAGTGGTGGTCGAGAGGAGCGCGGCGTGCGACAGGACGGTTTTCCCACCGGGACGATAGACACCAGCAGGCCGCACCCCGCGCGGATCTACGACTACCTGCTCGGCGGCAAGGACAACTACGAGGTGGACCAGAACGCCGCCGACGAGCTCGCCGCCGTGGCGCCCGAGGTACGGATCGGGGTGCAGGCCAACCGGGCCTTCCTGCAGCGCGCAGTCCGTTTCGCCGTCCGCGGCGGCGTGCGCCAGATCCTCGACATCGGCACCGGGCTGCCGACCTCGCCCAATGTGCACGAAACCGCCCAGGAGATCGCCCCGGACGTACGCGTCGCGTACGTCGACAACGACCCGATCGTGAAGTCGCACGCCGACGCGCTGCTCAGCCGCTCCGGCGCGACCAGCATCGTCCTCGGTGACCTGCGCGATCCGCGTGCCGTGGTGGAGCACCCCGACGTCCGCCGCATCATCGACTTCGACGAGCCGGTCGCCCTGCTCCTCGTCGCCGTCCTGCACTTCCTCACCGAGGCGGAGCGGCCCGGCGAGGTCGTCGCCACGCTGCGGGACGCGCTGCCGGCCGGCAGCTTCCTGGTCCTCTCGCACGCCACGGGTGACTTCGCCGACCGCAGCGGGGCCCAGGCCGTCTACCGCAACGCCACCGCGTCACTGAACCTGCGCACCCGCGCGGAGGTCGAGCGGCTCTTCGACGGCTTCGAACTCGTCGAACCGGGCCTCGCCCAGGTCCCGTTCTGGCGCCCGGACGCGCCGCCGCCGGAGCGGTCGGCCGAGATCGGCTTCTATGGAGGCGTGGCGCGCAAGCCCTGAGAGCCCGTCCTCGCGCCACTGCGCTCCGCCGCGCCGGTCGCTCACGGGTCGAGGCGGCGCCGGTCCTCCTCGTCCCACGCGCGGGTGTCGCGGGGCTCCACGTACGGCTCCTGATCGGGCGGGAGACCGCCTGCGACGGCGCGCTGACGGGCCATTTCCGCGTCGAATTCGAGGCCGAGCAGGATCGCGAGGTTCGTGATCCAGAGCCACACCAGGAACACGATGACACCGGCGAAGGTGCCGTACGTCTTGTTGTACGAGGCGAAGTTGGCCACGTACAGCGCGAACCCGGCGGAGGAGATCATCCAGATCACCAGCGCGAGGAAGCTGCCCGGTGTGATCCAGCGGAACCCGCGGACCTTGGCGTTCGGCGTCGCCCAGTACAGGAGGGCGATCATGATCGTGACGAGGACGAGCAGCACGGGCCACTTCGCGATCGACCACACCGTCAGCGCCGTGCCACCGACCCCGAGCAGGCTGCCGGCCTCCTCGGCCAGACCACCGGTGAACACGACGATCAGCGCGCTCACCACCGCGAGCACCATCAGCACCACGGTGACGCCGAGCCGGAGCGGCAGCACCTTCCACACGGGCCGGCCTTCCGGCATGTCGTAGACGGCGTTGGCGCTCCGGATGAAGGCGGCGACGTAACCCGACGCCGACCACACCGCCACCAGCAGACCCACGATCGCCATGACCGAGCCGGTCCCGGCATTGCCCTGCAACTGCTTCACGGCGCTGCTGAGAACGTCCCGCACGGCGCCCGGCGCGAGGTCCTGGATGCTGTCCAGCACCTCCTGGGACGCCGACCTTCCGACGATCCCGAGCAGTGAGACCAGGGTGAGCAGCGCCGGGAAGAGCGACAGGATCCCGTAGTACGTCAGTGTCGCCGCCCTGTCGGACAGCTCGTCGTCCTTGAACTCTTTGACGGTGCCCTTCAGCACCGCCATCCAGGAGCGTTTGGGCAACTCGGTCGGCGTGTCCGGCGCCTGCCGCTCCACCTGCTCATCGAGCCCGGCGCTCGCCCCCGGCCTGTCGGCCCCGTCATGACCGACCGGGGCGGGCTCGCCGTGCTTTCCTTGCCGTTTCGGTGTCCAGACCATTCCCCACGAGTATCCGGACGAGCGCCGTCCATCCCTGGGAATCGGGGTGAGGATCCTCCTCGGGCATGCCCCGGTCGCCGCGAAATGCGGCTGCGTCCGCGACCGGGGCACGCTAGAACCGACTCATGGATGATGCGGAGCGGCGCCTGCCCGGCGGCAGGACGGGGGGAGCGGTGCGGCGCGGGGGCGCGGTTCATCGGCCTGTGCGGCCGTGGACGCCCGCGGTGCATGCGGTGCTGCGTCATCTGGAGGCGGTCGGGGTGGAGGGGGCGCCCCGGGTCCTGGGGATGGACGAGCAAGGGCGCGAGGTGCTGACCCATCTCGACGGCGAGACGGCGGGGGAGGAGCTGCCGTGGCCCGGTTGGGTGTACTCCGACAACGCGCTGGCGGACGTCGGCCGCTGGGCGCGGAGGCTGCACGACGCGACCCGGTCCTTCGTCCCCGCGCCGGACGCCCGCTGGCTCGCCGGGCAGACGTGGCGGCCCGGCCTGGTCATCGGCCACCACGACGCCGCCCCGTGGAACGCTGTCTGGCGCGACGGTCGCCTCGCGGGCTTCTTCGACTGGGACACGGCAGGCCCCTCGACCCGCGAGTTCGATCTGGCCTTCATGGCGTTGACCTGGGTCCCCCTGCACGCGCGCGAGTTCGCGGAGCGCACCGGCTTCACCGCGTTCGAGGACCGCTCCCGGCGGCTGCACCTGCTGCTCGATGCCTACGCGTACGACGGCGACCGCGCGGCGTTCGCGTCCGTGGTGGCCGAGCGCGCCCGGACCAACGCCGACGTCATCCGCCGGATGGCCGCCGACGGCGATCCGGTCTACGCGGCACTGGAGCCGGTCGCGGCCGAGCTTGATCTGGCCGCCCGCGAAGTCGACCTGCTGCCCGCCTCCTTCTGGCGATAGTTGCACATGTTGCAACCAACCATAGTTTGAGCGGCAGTTCGGACAGTTTTCTCATTGGAGCTATTGCGTCGCCCCTGTCCCGCTGGGCTAGTGTCGTGATCGATCATCGTTCAATGCGTTTTCAACTTCCTTTGCGTGCAGACCCGTTGGAGGCATGTGCCCATGCGAAAGACAAACAAGGCCATCGAGGCAATCGAGGCAAGTGGGGACAGAGGCTTCGGGCGAAGATCCCTCCTCACCGGCGCCGCCGCCGTCGCCGGGGGAGCGGCCCTCAGCACCGCACTGCCCGCGACCGCCGAGGCCGCCCCGCACCCCGGCGCCGCCGCCGCGACCACCGCCGCCACCGGCTCGCAGACCACCGTCGGCACGGCCGACTACATCACCGTCGCCCCGGGCGACTCACGCTTCCCCGACCTGGTGCGCGGCATCAACCAGCGCTGGGTCGCGAAGCCCGACTACGTCCGCCTGGTCACGACCACCTCCCAGGCCGTACGGGCCGTGCAGGAGGCCGTCTCCGCGGGCAAGCGGCTCACCGTGCGCAGCGGCGGCCACTGCTACGAGGACTTCGTCTTCAACAAGGACGTCCAGGTCGTCATCGACATGTCCGGGATGACCCAGGTCTACTACGACAGCGGCAGGAACGCCTTCGCGGTCGAGGGCGGGGCCTCCAACCTCCAGGTCTACGAGACGCTCTACAAGCTGTACGGCGTCACGCTCCCCGCCGGATCCTGCGCCTCCGTCGGCGTCGGCGGCCACATATCGGGTGGTGGCTACGGTCTGCTCTCCCGCCTCCAGGGCCTGACCGTCGACCACCTCTACGGCGTCGAGGTCGTCACGGTCGACAAGAACGGCACCGCCAAGGCGGTCGTCGCCACCCGCGACTCCGACTCCGCCGCCCTGAAGGACCTGTGGTGGGCGCACACCGGCGGCGGTGGCGGCAACTTCGGCCTGATCACCCGCTACTGGCTGCGCTCGCCCGGCGCGACCGGCACCGACCCGTCCAAGCTGCTGCCCAAGCCGCCGTCCGAGGTGTTCGTGCACGCCACGGCCTTCCCCTGGAAGGACATGACCGAGGCGTCCTTCACCCGGCTCCTGCAGAACTGGGGCGCCTGGCACGAGAAGAACAGCGCGCCGGACTCCAAGTACAACTCGCTGTTCGGACTGCTGAAGCTGAACCACATCTCCAACGGCTCCATCGTCCTGCTGACCCAGATGGACGCCACCGTCCCCGGCGCCCAGGGCCTCCTCGACGACTACCTGGCCGCGGTCACCGAGGGCGTCGGCGTCACGCGCCGGGCCATGACGCAGCGGGCGGGCGAGCACGCGGCCATGCCGCAGTTCGCGGCCCCGCGCACGCTCCCCTGGTACATCGCCACCGACTACCTCAGCGGCGGCAACCCGACGCTGTACGGTAAGTACAAGTCGGCGTACGCACGCAAGGGCTTCACCGCCGTGCAGATCAAGGCCATGTACAAGCACCTGTCCCGGACCGACTACAACAACCCCGACGCCCTGGTCCAGGTCGACTCGTACGGCGGCCGCATCAACGCGGTGAAGCCCGGCGACACCGCCGTGCCGCAGCGCGACTCGGTGCTCAAGCTCCAGTACCAGACGTACTGGACCGACCCGGCCACCGAGGCCAGGCACCTGGAGTGGATCCGCGACTTCTACCGGGACGTGTACGCCGAGACCGGCGGCGTCCCCGTACCGAACGAGACCAACGACGGCTGCTACGTCAACTACCCCGACAAGGACCTCGGCGACACCGCCTGGAACACCTCGTCGACGGCCTGGAACAGCCTCTACTACAAGGACAACTACGCCCGCCTCCAGAAGGCGAAGGCGGCCTGGGACCCGAAGGACATCTTCCGGCACGCGCAGTCCATCCGCCTGCCGTAACCCCCGTCGTACGCCTGTAGGCGCCCTGCGGCCGCCGTCCCACCTCCGTGAGGGCGCGGTGGTCGCGGGGCGTCGGCCACCCCTGCCATTACGGGCCGATAACCCGCGGCCGTGTGAGGTTCGCGACCGGCCGGGGAACACGTGCTGTTCCGGGGCCCGCGGGCCCGAAGCACGCTGCGGACGGAGACAACATGGCCCCTACCACCGGCGCGGACCGGGCGGGCGCAGCGGCCAGGAGCATCCAGCTGCCGGGCATCATCCTCGGGGTGGGACTCGGCGGCTTCGTCGACGGCATCCTCCTGCACCAGCTCCTGCAGTGGCACCACATGCTCACCAGCACCAACCACGACCGCATCGGTGTGAAGTACTACAACCCCCACACGGTCTCCGGCCTGGAGATGAACACCGTCTGGGACGGCGTCTTCCACACCGTCTGCTGGCTCGCCGTACTCCTGGGCCTGGCCATCCTGTACTCCCGCGTCACCCGCGACCGGCGCCGCGTGTGGACCTCCCGGGTGCTGTGGGGGTGGGTGCTCGCCGGATGGGGCGTGTTCAACCTCGTCGAAGGCCTCCTCGACCACCAGATCCTCGGCATCCACCACGTCCACGGCGGACCCCACCAGGCCTGGTGGGACACCGGCTTCCTCGTGCTCGGCGCCCTCCTCCTCGCCGGCGGCCACCTGATCCAGCGCGGCGGCAAGCTGTTCGACCCCGATGCCCCGGCCGACGGCCGTGAGGCCCGGAGCCACTGATGGACCACGGCCCGCACATGGAAGGCCACACCGCCCCCGGCAACCCGCTGGAGACGCTGTGGCCCGCCGTCGCGCTGCTGACCGTCGCCGCGGCCCACCTGCTCCTCGTCCACCGGGCCCACCGCCGCAACCCCGCCCAGGGCTGGTCCCGGTGGCGGTCGCTGAGCTTCCTGACCGGTCTCGCCCTGCTGGCCGTGGCCCTGCTGCCGCCGCTCGCGCCGTTCGCGCACGACGATTTCCGCGGCCACATGACCCAGCACATGCTCATCGGCATGTACGCGCCGCTCGCCCTCGTCCTCGGCGCGCCCGTCACCCTGCTCCTGCGCACCCTGCCCGCCCGGCGCGGCCGGCAGCTGACCGCGCTCCTGCGCAGCGGGCCCGCCCGGGTGCTCGCCCGCCCGGCCGTCGCGCTGCTGCTGTCCACGGGAAGTCTCGCGCTCCTCTACTTCACACCCCTGTACAACGCGACCATGAGCCACCCGGCGGGGCACTGGCTGCTGCACGCCCACTTCGTGCTCTCCGGGTGCCTGTTCGCCCACGTCATCGCGGGCCCCGACCCGGCGCCCACCCGACCCGGGGTGCGGGCCCGCCTGATCTGCCTCGGCGTCGCCATCGCCGGGCACGCGGTGATCTCCCAGCTGATGTACGGCGGCTTCTGGACGGACATCCATGCCCCCGTGGACCAGGTGCGGGGCGGCGCGGAGATCATGTACTACGGCGGAGACATCGCCGAACTACTCCTCGCCGCCGCCCTGGTGGCCACCTGGCGCCCCGCCCCCCCGGCGAACGGGGCCTCACTCGCGTGCGGCCGGCGCGAGCGCGAGGTTCCAGAAGTCGGCGTAGCGGCCGTTCCGGCGCAGCAGCTCGTCGTGGCTTCCGTCCTCCACGATCCGGCCGCCGTCGAGGAAGACGACGCGATCGGCCCGCCGGACGGTGCGCATCCGGTGCGCGACCATCACCACCGTCCGGCCCGCCATCAGACGCTCGATCCCCTCGTGCACGGCCGCCTCGTTGACCGGGTCCAGTGCGGAGGTCACCTCGTCGAGCAGGACGACGGGAGCGTTCTTCAGGAGTGCCCGGGCGATCGACACCCGCTGACGTTCGCCGCCCGAGAGGCGCGCGCCGCCCTCGCCGACGTTGGTCGCCCAGCCCTCGGGCAGTCGCTCGATCACCTCGTCGAGCCTCGCCGCGGCGGCTGCCGCCCGTACCTCGGCCTCGTCGGCGGCGGGGCGGCCGAGCCGTACGTTCTCCTCGATCGTGCCGTCGAAGAGGTAGACGTCCTGGAAGACGAAGGCGATCTGCGCCATCAGCACCTCCGTGTCGATCGCGCGCACGTCCACCCCTCCCATGCGTACCGCGCCCGCGTCCACGTCGTAGAACCGTGCGAGAAGTTGCAGCAGGGTGCTCTTGCCCGCACCCGACGGGCCCACCACGGCGAGCCGCTGCCCCTGGGGCACGGACAGCGACGCGTCGTCGATCACCGTGCGCTCCCCGTGCCGGAAGGTCACGGACTCGAACTCCAGGCCGTGGTGGCGGGGCCGGACAGGATCGGCGGGTTCGGGCAGGGGAGCGGTGCGCAGTACCGCGTCGAGGCGGGCCAGCACCGAGCGGGCGCCGCGGAGTTGACCGCCGAGCTCCGCCAGCGACAACAGCGGGTCGGCGCAGCGCGCGGCCAGTACCAGGACCGTCAGGAGTTCCGCCGCGCCGATGTCGCCGCCGAGGGCGAGGTAGGTGCCGAGAACGAGCAGTCCCGTGAACACCGCCTGCACCACGAGCGCGAGGCCCACGACGCCGGGCAGCGCCGAGAGCGTGGCACGGCGCGACGCGCGTTCGACACCGCGCAACGCGTCGTCGAGCGCCCGGAAGCGTTCGGCCCCGCGCCCGCCGGCCCGCAGCACCGGCTGGACCTGGAGGAACTCGATGACGCGGCCGGTGGCCTCGTCGTCGCGTGCGGAGCGCTCCGCGTCGCCCGCGGCCGTCGAGCGCGCCGTCCACCGCTGGATCACCACCACCAGCGGTACGGCCGCCAGCGCGGCAAGGCCCAGCTGCCAGCTGACGGTGAGCATCACGACGACGATCGTCGCGGGGGTCACGGCCGCGGAGATCAACGGCACCAGCAGATGGGCGATCACGGCCATGGCGTCCAGGACGCCGCGACCGGCCAGGACGGACACCTCCCCGACACGGCCCGCGCCGTACCAGCCGATGGGCAGCCGGGCCAGGTGGTCCCCGAGACGGTCGTACATGCCGCGCAGCAGCGCGGTCCCGACGCGGAACCCCGAGAGGTCGCCGAGGTACCGCAGCACGGCGTACGCCGCCGTCGCGGCCCCGAACGCGGTCAGCCAGGGCCAGGCGTCCTCGGGGGTGCTCCCGAACAGGGCGCGCAGTACGGGGACCAGCAGGGCGTAGGAGAGGCCCTCGGCCACGGCGGCCGTCGTCATCAGCACCAGGGCGCGACGCAACGGCCGGGCGTACTCGCGCCCCAGCACACGCAGCAGCAGCGGAATCATCGGGGCTCGTCTCCTTGCGGTAGGGGTGCGTCGTGCTGGTCCCGGGGCGTCTCGGCGGTCGCCGACGGCGGCTGGGGAGGCCGCCAGAACGTGGCGAATTCCCCTCCCTTCGCCAGGAGTTCACTGGGCCGACCGCGCTCGACGACCCTTCCGTCGTCCAGCATCACCACCATGTCGGCGTCCGCGACGGTCTCCGGGCGATGGGCGATGACCACGACCGTCCGCTGGCCCGCCGACGTCGCCAGGGCCCGGCGCACCGCTTGCTCGGTCTTCGGGTCGGCGAAGGCGGTCGCCTCGTCGAGCACGAGAACGGGCGTGTCGGCGAGCAGCGCGCGGGCGAGGGCGATCCGTTGCGCCTCGCCGCCCGACAGTCCGGCGTCCTCGCCGATCACCGTCTCGTAGCCGCGCGGGAGTTCGAGGATCCGGTCGTGGATGTCGGCCAGCCGGGCGGCCCGCGTCACGGCGTCGGGGCCGGCGTGCGGGACCGCCAGCGCGATGTTCTCCGCCACGGAGGCGCGCAGCAGGCGTACGTCCTGGAAGACGAAGGAGATGGTGCGGTAGAGGTCACGGCCGCTCAGCTCGCGCAGGTCCACACCGCCGAGGAGGATCGAGCCGTGGGTGGGGTCGAAGAATCGCGGCAGCAGCTGGACCAGCGTCGACTTGCCACTGCCGGAGGGCCCGGTGATCGCCGTGAGCGTGCCGGGTTCCAGCACGAGGTCGATGCCGCGCAGCACCTCGCGACCGGCCTCGTAGCCGAACCGGACGTCTCGCAGTTCCACCCGGTGGCCCTGGGGGGGCGAGGGGATGCTCGGGCTCCGGCAGCGGCCGTACGGTGAGGACGTCGCGGATGCGGCCGACCGCGCGCCTCGCGGCCTGCAGGTCGTCGAAACCGTGGCCGAGTGCCTCCACCGGCGCGGTCAGGCCGAGTCCAAGGAGCAGGAAGGGGAGCAGGTCGGCCGGGGCGAGAGCGCCGTCGGTGAGCAGAGCGGCGCCGCCGACGAGGACGACGAGCAGGACGAACGGCGGTGAGAGGACGAGCTGCATCCCCGCGGCGATCCTGGAGAGGCCGCGCACCCACCGGTGGAAGGTGTCCGTGAAGTCGTCCACGGCGGCACGGAACTCGCGGTGCGCACGCCCGGATCCGCCGAACGCCTTGACCACCGCGATGCCCTGCACGAACTCGACGACGGAGCTGGAGATCCGTCCCATGGCCGCGTCGAACGCCTCCTGCTCGCGCAGCCGGGCCGGTGTCATCATCAGCGGAACCAGCGCCACCGCCAGCAGCACGGGGACGAGCGTGATGAGGGTGAGCCGCCAGTCGACGGTGAACAGGTAGACCAGCGACACCAACGGGACCACGAACGCCGAGACGAGCTGACCGGGGGCGTGGGCGATGAACGGGTGTACGGCGCTGACGTCTTCCCCCACCACCTTGGCCAGCTCACCGGTGCGGCGCCGGGAGAACCAGCCGATCGGCGCCCGCCCCAGCCGGGAGGCCAGTTGCCGACGGAACGAGAGCTGCACCCGGCCGTCGAGGACGTGCCCGATCCCGGACGACGCGCCTGTGCACAGCAACCGGACGAACAGCCCGGCCGCACCCACGGCCACGGCCGACCAGACGTGCCCGCGGTCGACCGGCCCCGGCGACAGCAGGGCACGCCCCACCTCGAGGACCGCGAGCAGCGGCGCGAGACCCGCGACGGCACCGACGACCTGCAGGATGACGACGGCGGCGAAACTCCGGGCGTACGGGCGCAGCAGCGCTGCCGGGCTCTGCCCCGGCGCCGGACTTGCCTCCCTCACCGGGCGGAGACGGCGCGCGCGTCGGCGAGCGGCGGGTGGGTGGCGGTGAACGGCGGGATGGCTGTGGCGAGTTCAGGGTCCATGCCCGTCATCCTCACCGGCTGCCGCCGCGGAATCGTCCGCCGAGTGTCGGCTCTCTCGCCCGATTCACGCACCGACCGGCGCGTACGCCGGTAGCACCCAGGTGCTACCGACGCACGAAAGGCTTGTCACCTTTTGAAGTCGCCCTTTGCATCGGCGAGTTCTGGAGTTCTTTCCATTCGGCGACGCCGGCCCGCTTTTAGTAGGGGCCGTTCACGTTGTCGATCGAACCGTAGCGGTCGGCCGCGTAGTTGCAGGCGGCCGTGATGTTGGCGACCGGGTCGAAGCTGTCCAGCGAAGTGCCGGGCACGTGGTAGGCGGTGAAGGTGGGGGCGATAACTTGCAGGAGCCCCTTGGAGGGGGTTCCCGCAATGGCGTTGACGTCCCAGTTGTTGATGGCCAGCGGATTTCCGGAGGACTCGCGCATGACGTTGCGGTGAATGCCCTCATAGGTGCCCGGGATGCCGTGCTGGGCCATGATGTCGAGCGATTCCCTGATCCAGCCGTCGAGGTCGTTCGGGTAGGACCTCACGGCCGGGGCGGTGGGGGCATCGGCGGCGAGCGCGTCGGTGTTGCCGGAGCGGTCCGCCCGCTCGGCGGACGTCCTGGAGGCGGTCCCGGCCGCGTCGTCCTTGCCGAGGGTGAGCTTGAGGCCGGGGTGTATCAGCCCCGGGTTGTCGCCGAGAATGCCGCGGTTCTGCTGGTAGAGGGCCTTCCAGCCGCCGCTCAGGGAGTGCTCCTTGGCGATCTTGGAGAGGGAGTCGCCGGCGAGGACGACGTAGGTCTTCGGGGCCGCGGTGGGCTTGGCGGCCCCGTCGGCCGGTGCCGCGGCGGCGGTGGTGGCGCCGAGCACCGGCAGGACGAGCACGGCGCCGCCCGTGCCCGCGGCGGCGATGCCCCGGGTGAGCGGGCTCGACTTGGGGCGGCGGTGCTTTCCCTTTGCGGGCATGACGCATTCCTCTCCGTCGCCTGCGAGGTGAGCTGTCGGGTTCGGACGGGAGATGTCCGGACGCACGGTGAATGCGCCTTCACCCCGAGCCGTCCCGGAATCCGGGTCGGCGGCTTACCTGGGTCCCCCGCTCCTGCCGGGCGTAAGTGAGTGGTGGAAGGGATTCCGGACAGCGGCAGGATTCGGCGTTCCATCCGGATTGGCGGTGACGTTAGACGAGAAAGACAGGACGGAACAAGATACGAATTTGCATCGGCAATGCGTGAGGGCTGTCGCTGAAGATCGGAAACTCCTCGCCGCCTTTGATCCAAAAGCCCAACTCTCCTGGAGTGGCGCGGGAATGCGCGCGGAGATTCCCGGAGCGGGGTACGGCGGACGGTGTGACTCAATTCACCGAATGGGATACGGCCCGGAATGGAATCGACGGGCCGTCAGAATGTGAGCCGTTTCGCTCGGGCGCATCGCGAAAGCAGGCAGTTGCCTACATGGGGTGCCAAAGGGTGGAAAGATGAAATTACGGTTCAAACCTGGACATAGTCCTACTGCTGTCCGCCGGACGGTGAGGCGATGCCCCCCGCCCGGTCCGCACATGGCGCTGCCCCCGCCGAAAAGGCGGGGGCAGACGTCAAGCCGTCAGGCGGCGACCCACCCCGTCTTGAGGTAGGGGGAGTTGGGGAAGTCGAGGTAGAAGTAGACGCCGTCGTTGAAGTCCTTGCCGAGGACGGTCCACTTGGCTGCCTTCGCCGTGACCCAGCCCTTGCAGACCTTGTTGTCGGGGTTCCGGTTCTTCAGGTAGCAGAGCTTCATCTTCGTGTCCCGGTCCGGCTTGACCTGGATGTCGTCGCACCGGTTGGTGGTCACGTAGTAGCCGTCGCCCTGGGGCGCGTACTTGTACCCGTCGTACGACCAGTCCCCGCCGAGGCAGGAGGCGACCGACGCGTGCCCCACCGACGGGGTGGCCGGACGCTCGGACGGTGCGGCGGTCGCGGAGGCGCCGCCGATGATCCCGGCCGTGAGGACGCTTGCCGCCAGCGCGGTGGTGAGCTTCGTGCGAGTCAGCACAGTTCTCCTTCTGGTGCTCGATGGCGGATACCGGTCAGGCATCCGTGAACGATCTCACCGGCTCACGGATTGTTCGTCAGGCCTGGTCCGAGCCACCGAACAATCCCGTTCAGCTCTGTTCACCGCTGGGCGGACGCCCTAGGCTGAGCGCCCTTCGCGGCCTTGGGAGGTCCTGTGCACGGTCTCCGCGTGGTCATCGTCTGCCTCGTCATCGCGTGTGTCACCGCGGTGTCGCCGGCCTCGGCCGTGACGCCGGGCTGGTCGGCGGTGCCGGTTCCGGCGGCGGTCGCGCCGGTGACCGTGCTCGATCTGGCCGCCCGCGGTTCCGGCGAGGCGTGGGCGACCGGGTACGAGCAGGCCGCCGACGGGATGCGGCCGATGCTGTACGGGTGGGACGGCGCGAAGTGGAGCCGGGACACCAGCTTCCCCGGCGTCGGCGAATCCGGCTGGCTCGGCAAGGTGCAGTTCGTCGGCGAGGAAGTGTGGATCTTTCACAACCGCGCGGGGGAGGGGGAGATCCTGCGCCGGTCGGCCACCGGCTGGAGCACAGTTCCGCTGCCGCGGACCCTCTGGACGTACCAGGACTTCACCGCGGTACCGGGAGCGGCCTGGGTCGTCGGTGAGGACGACACCGGCCTGAAGGTGTTGCACTACGACGGCGCCCGCTGGACCACCCGGCCCACCCCGGACGGTGTGCTGTTCCTCATGGGCGTCACCGCGCGTACCGCGACCGACGCCTGGGCCTGGGCGGACACCGACACCGGGACCGCCGTTCTGCGGTGGGACGGCACGGCGTGGCGGGACGCGAAGGTGCCGCTGCCGTCGAACAGCAACGTGCACACGATCCTCCTCGAACCGTCAGGACGTGCCACGATCGGCGGCAGCCAGTACACCGACGGCGTGACCCGCACCTACCTGACGGCCTGGAACGGGCGGGCCTGGCGCACCACTTACCCGGCGCTGGGTGACACCTACACCGAGGCCACGGTGCGCGGCCCCGACGGCGCGCTGTGGCTGCCGGTGCGCAGCGACCGCGCGTTCCGGTCGAAGTACGCGCGGGTGGACGGCGCTCGTACCGCCTTCTCCTACGGCCCGGAACGCACGAACGCCATCGACGTCCAACCGCGTGCGCTGACGAGCACCGGCCGCTCCCTGCTGTCCTTCGGCACCGTCGAGATCTACGGCTCGAAACCGAATCTGATGAGCGAGCGGCTGGGAGGCTGACCATGGTGCGTCGACTGCTCGTCGCGGCCCTCGCCGTCGCCCTGGCCCTGGTGACCGTCATGACGACGGCCGCGGCAGAGACCCGGTCCTGGCAGCACGTCCCGGTCCCGGCGCAGGTACGCCCACAGGCCGGGCTGAACGAGGCCGTGGCGTTCGGCCCCGACCGGGCGTGGGCGGTCGGGGCCGACGCCGTCGGCCGTGCGGCGCCGGGTTTCCCGCTGATGCTGCGCTGGGACGGGACCGCGTGGCAGCGCGAGAGTCTGCCGGGGGTCCGCTGGCAGGGCGAGCTGCTGTCCGTCGCCGCGACCTCACCGGCCGCGGTCTGGGCGGTCGGCCGGGACTCGACGGGCGGCTCCCACCTGCTCCGCCACGACGGCAAGGCCTGGTCCGAGAGCCCGCCGCCGCGCGGTGTCGTGCTGGGCGAGGTCGTCGCCGGTGGCGGCGAGACCTGGCTGACCGGCTCGCGGAACGGCGCGCAGGCGCTGCTGCGCAGGGACGGGCGCGGCTGGCGGGATCTGCCGGTGCCGCCGGGATACGTGAACGGGCTGCACGTCCTGGCCGCCGACGACGCCTGGGCCGCGGGCGCCACCGGATCGGGGGCGGCCGTGTCGCATTGGGACGGGCAGGCGTGGCAGCAGACGATCGTCGACGGGTTCCCGCGCTCGGCCGTGGGCAGCGTGCTTGCGGTCTCGAAGACGGAGGTGTGGGCGGGCGGCACGGCCGGATTCGTCGGCGGTCCTGTGGGCAAACCGATCCCACCCCTGCTCGTCCGCTGGGACGGGCAGGCGTGGAACCGGGTGACCGTGCCCACCGACTTCGGCTCGGTCAGCTCGCTGACGCCCGGTACGTCCGGCGAACTGGCCTGGGTATCGGTGACCCGCTCGCAGAAGCTGGGCCCGCCCGGCAGCTATCCGCCGCTCGTCCCGGGGCCGGACTTCCTGGCCTGGAACGGGCAGTCGTTCACCGAGTACGCCGAACCGGCGGTGGCCGGGGAGGGCGACTCCCGGACGCTGCGCCTCGCCCCGGTGCCGGGATCGGCGACGGTGTGGTCGGTCGGCCGCGCCGACGGTCCCGAGGGCGCGTTCGCGCCGCGCGTCCTGCGGTTCGGGTGACGGGCCTTCCGCGAGCACGGCGACCTTCCTCACGAACTGCCCGGCTGCCGCTCCTCGGCCGGCGGGCTCCCGGCCGGCAGGTGAGCATGTGTGGTGCGTGCCGGGTTCCGGGCGCCGTCGACCGAACGTAACGCCGGGAGCCGTCATGTCTCAGCCTCGTCAGCAGCAGACCCCGCCGGGTGCCACCTCCGGGATGACCCCGCGGCCCGACCACGGCGAGGAGAGCTACCGCGGATCGGGGCGGCTGGCCGGCGGGACGGCCGAACCGCTGCGTCACTCCTTCGCCACCGCGCAGATCCTCTCCAACGTCGGCGCGCCGGTCCGCGTGCGGTCGGGCGCCTGGGACGAAGAGCTCGGCCGGGCCGAGACGCTGCTGCTCCCCGCGGTCTGCCAGGACGTCGAGATCACCGGGCCCGCCGACGTCCTCTTCGGATACCTGCCCGACCTCGACCGGGACGTCCGCGCTCCGCTGCGCGCGGCCGGCTACCCGCCCCACCTCATCGACACCCTCGGAGCGGTGGAACCAGCCGCGACTTGACGGGACATGACTGATCTCGTCGTCCTTGGGCAGGGTGGTGAAGATGCCCTTGGGGGGATGATGGGACATGACGGGCGGCTCGCGGTGCTGCCCCGCGCGCCGCGTGCGTGGCTCGGACTGATCGCGGGCCTCGCCGCGCTCGTGGTCGTCGTCCTCGGGGTCCTGTACGCCGGGCACAGCGAGCCCGGCAGGGTGGACAGGTGGGTCGTCCGGCCGACGGCGGACAGTGTGGGGCCCCCGTGGCGGCACGTCGCTCTGGCCGTGGACTTCCTGGGAGAGCCCGCCGGAGCCGCGATGCTGGTCGTGGCCGCCGTGGCGGGCTGCCTGCTGCTTCGCAGTCCCCGTGCGGCGGTGCTCATCGTGGTCGGCCTCGCCGTGACCGTGGTGACGGCGACACTGCTCAAGTACCTGGTGGGACGCACCATCCACGGGGACGACAACCTCTCCTACCCGAGCGGGCACACCGCCTTCCTCACCGCGCTCGCCCTCGTGGCGGCGCTCCTCGCGACCGGCAGGCTCGGCCTCGGCAGGGCGGCGGGCACCTCACTCGTGCTCGCCGCGGCGCTGGTCGCGGGCGCCGCCATGGGCTGGGCGCAGGTCGCCCTGGGCGCGCACTACCCGACCGACGTCCTCGGCGGCTGGTGCACCGCGCTTGCGGTGATCCCGGCGACGGCCTGGCTGGTCGACCGGACGGCGGACGGGATCTCCGGCCGAAGGGCCGATCGGAAGGTCCCTGAGGAGGCCGACGCCGGTCGGTGCGAGCGGCGCTGACGCCTCGTCACGCTAAGCGGCGGAATACCGGCTTCACCGGCCGTCCGGCCAGCCAGGGGCCGGGATCGGCGGCGTGCAGCGCCTTCCGGTACACCGCGCACGCCCCGGCCACCACGTCGACGGTGTGATCGATGTCGGCGTCGTCGAGCGCGCTGCTCACCACGAACGACGGGGCGAGGACCCCGCCCGCGAGGAGGTGGCGCAGGAACAGGGTGCGGTACTGCTGCGACGGCCGCCGGTTCTCGTCGAGGGTGGCGAAGACCAGGTTGCTGGCCCGGCCCCGCACCACGACGTGGTCGCCGACGCCCATGCTCGCCGCGGCCTCACGGACCCCCGCGGCCAGCCGCTCGCCGAGCGTGTGCAGCCGCGCCGTGATGCCCTCCTCGACATAGGTGGCCTGCACGGCCATCGCGGCGGCCAGGGAGTGCGTCTCCGCACCGTGCGTGGTGGAAAGGAGGAACACCCGGTCGTCACGGTGGCGCAGTCCGCCCCGCTCCATCAGCTCGCGGCGCCCGGCGAGCGCGGAGACGGCGAACCCGTTGCCCAGCGCCTTGCCGAACGTGGACAGGTCGGGGACGACGCCGTACAGGCCCTGGGCGCCCGCCTCCGACCAGCGCAGCCCGGTGATCATCTCGTCGAAGACGAGTACGCAGCCGTGCCGGTCGGCCAGTTCGCGCAGCCCCTCCAGGTACCCGGGCGGCGGCTCGCTGTGCCCGGCGGGTTCGAGGATCAGGCAGGCGACCTCGTCCGGGTAGCGCGTGAGCACCTCCTCCGTGGCGGCCAGGTCCCCGTACGGGAAGGCCACGGTGAGCTCGGTCGTCGCCGCCGGAATGCCGGCGGACATCGGCGTGGTGCCGATGAACCAGTCGTCGACGGAGAAGAACGGATGGTCGCCGCAGATGGCCACCCGGGGGCGCCCCGTGACGGCGCGGGCCAGGCGCACCGCGGCCGTGGTGACGTCGGAGCCGTTCTTCGCGAACTTCACCATCTCGGCGGTCGGCACCGTGGCCAGGAAGCGTTCGGCGGCCTCGACCTCCAGGATGGACGGCCTGACGAAGTTGCTGCCGCGGTCGAGTTCCCGCCGCACCGCCTCGATCACGCGGGGGTGGGCGTGCCCGAGGCTGACCGACCGCAGACCGGAGCCGTACTCGACATAGCGGTTGCCGTCGATGTCCCACACATGGGCGCCGCGGCCGTGGCTGATGACCGGGGCCAGGCCCTCGGGGTACTGGTCGTCGCCCTTGGCGTAGGTGTGCGCGCCCCCCGGGACCAGGGCGTGCAACCGCTCGTTGGCCCGCCGCGACCGGGGCAGTCGGAATTCTTCGGTGTCCACGACGACCTCAGCTCTCTCCGTGCTTCGACTTCTGCTTCAGGACTTCTGCTTCAGGGCGTCGGCGAGGCTCGGTGCCTCCCGGTCCCGCCGGGACATCGACGTGACCGGCAGCGGCCACGGAATGGCGAGCTCCGGATCGTCGAAGGCGATCGTCACGTCCTCGGCCGGGTCGTGCGGGCGGTCGATCCGGTAGGAGGTGTCGGCGGTGTCGGTCAGCGCCTGGAAGCCGTGCGCGCACCCCGCGGGGATGTACAGGGTCGTCTGGGTCTCGCCGGACAGCTCGAAGAAGGCCCGGTTGCGGTACGTCGGCGAGTCCGGCCGCAGGTCCACGACCACGTCGAAGATCTTCCCGTACGAGCACCGCACGAGCTTGGCCTCCCCGTCGCCGGAGCGCAGGTGCAGCCCGCGCAGCACGCCACGGACGGAGCGCGACAGGCTGTCCTGGACGAAGGCGTGCGGGTCGAGGCCCACCGAGCGGACCACGTCGGCATCGAAGGTGCGGCAGAAGAAGCCGCGTTCGTCGGCGTACGGCGTCGGCTCGAAGAGGAACGCGCCGGTGATCTCCGGCACTTCGGTCGCTTTCATCGGATCTCCCGCTGGGCATGGGCTCGGGTGTGGTCGCTCGACGGGAACAACGCCGCGCTCAGGGCGGTGAACTGGTGTTCAAGGCGCCGGGTGGCGGCGAGGTTTCGCTCGGTGAGGATCCGGCGCAGCTGCGCCGAGTGCTGCTCCAGTTCCCGGAACTGGGTGAGGAGCCGGTCGGCGTCGACCTCGCGGGCCGGATGGCAGTACGCGCCGAGGCCCATCAGGGCCATGAGCGCGTCGCTCTTCGCCGCGTAGCTGAGCGCGAGCGTCGGTGTGCCGGCCTTCAGCGCGCAGACGAGGTTGTGGTACCGGGTCGCCACCACGGCGTCGGCGGCCACCGTCTCCTCCATCAGGTCGGCCAGCGAGGCCGTTTCGGCGGCGGTGACCAGCGGTGAGCCGACCGCGTCGAGGATCGCGGCGACCACCGGCGCGTCACACGCGTCACCGGTGAGCAGCCGGACCTGCCGGCCGTCCGCCACCAGCGCGCGGACGAACCGGGTCGTCCCTTCGAGGTAGCGCCGGTGGATCTCTTCGGCCCTGGCCCGGTCGTCGTTGCTGCCGTGGAAGGCCATGACGCCGACGCAGACCGGGCCGGGCGCGCCCGCCGGGGGAGCGCTCGCCCGCGGCGCAGGCAGCGCGAACGCGAGGTCCGGGTAGACCTCGTCGCGTCCGGTGTCCACGCCCATCTCCCGCAGCGCGTCACGCGACAGCGTGTCCCGGTACGAGCGGTAGGCGGCGAGCCGGGCCGACCAGCGCACCAGGGCCCGGGTCGGCCGGTCGGCGATCGCGGCGGCGCCGACGCCGACCAGCGCGACCCGGGTGCCGAACAGCCGGCCGCTCGCGCAGAGCAGGAACAGCGAGTACGGGAAGCCCCACGGCCGCAGCGGCAGCGTGGCCTCCAGGACGCCCATGCCCGGCACGATCACCACGTCGTGCCTGCGCACCCAGGCGGCGGTGCGGAAGACGTCGACGAGTTTGCCGAGCCCCTTCCCCACGACGGCACCCGCGCGCGACGCGGTCCGGTACTCCCCTCGGTACCAGTGCAGCCGCGTAGCGGGGATGCCGTACCGGGCCGTGACCGTCCCGGGTCCGCCGCACAGCGCGTCCACGGCCGCCTCAGGATGCGCCGCGCCGAGGTGGCCGAGCACGGCCTCCAGCGACCCGTCGTTGCCGAGGTTGCCGGAGCCGAGCAGGCCGAACACCCCGACGCGCACCCGGGGTTGGCCCGTGGATGTCATGCCCGTCCGCCTTCGCGGCCCTCACGGCCGGCGACGAGGGCGTCGACGGAGACGGTGAGCAGGGCCGGGTCGACCGGGGCGCGGTCCTCGACCCGCTCACCGGCGCCGGGACGGGCCCGGCCGGCCAGCCATGCGGCCAGGTGGCGGTAGCAGGCGCGCCGGTCGGCCGGGGACAACGGCGCCCGCCGGATCGCCGAGACGAAGCCCCAGACGTACTCGGCGAGCAGCCGGGGCGTCGGGTGCAGCGGGCCCGCCCTGCGCGGGTCCAGGTTGACGCACCGGGCGCGCTTGCCGGGGTTCGCCCGCTCGGCGCGGGTGGGGTGGTCGCGGCGGAAGTACAGCAGTTCGGGCACCTGGTGGAAGGCCCCGTGCAGGGTGATCTCGGCGACGAACGTGCGGTCCGCGTGGTGGTAGCTGTCGTGCGGCTTCACCCGGCGCAGCACGTCGGCCCGCATCACCCCGTAGAAGTCGTCGCCGCCGGGCTCGAACAGCAGGCTGCGGAAGCGCTCCGGCGCGTCGGGGGAGTCGGTGGCGAGCCCGTACTCGTAGGGGACCTTCACCTGCCCCTCGGCGTCGATGACCGCCTGCCCGGAGTGGGCGAGGACGATCTCGGGGCGCTCGTCCAGCGCCTCCACGCAAGCCCGCAGCAGGTCCCGGGCGTACAGGTCGTCGTGCGACGCCCACTTGAACAGCTCGCCGCGGCACTGGGTGAAGACGTAGTTGTGGTTGGGGGCGGCGCCGATGTTCCGCAGCAGCCGGACATAGCGGATGCGCGAGTCGTTCGCCGCGTACTTGCGGCAGATGTCCTGCGTTCCGTCGGTCGAGGCGTTGTCGGTGATGACCAGCTCGAAGTCCTCGTACGTCTGGCCGAGCAGCGCGTCGAGCGACTCGGCCAGGTACTCCTCGCCGTTGTACACGGGCAGGCCGATGCTCAGCCTGGGTTGGGCGGTCATGAAGTCCTCACTTCGGGGATGGGGTTCTTGGAGCGCTCGCGCAGGGCGGACCGCAGCTGCAGCCACCACACGGCCGAGCCGCAGACGGTCGCGGCGGCGACGCCCCAGGCCGAGCCGACGGTGCCGGCCGCGGCCGCCCCGCCGAGTCCGCCGCCGACATAGAAGGCGGAGGCGATCAGCTGGCTGCGCAGGCTGCGGCGGGCCGCGGCGAGCGCGCGCAGTCCGGCCGCCGCGCCGGTGCCCAGACCGGCGCCCGCGACACCGAGTGTGACCGGCACGATGAGCTCGGACGCGGAGTTCCAGACGTCGCCGAGCACGAGCTCGCCGAGCCGGTCGGGCATCAGCAGCAGCGCCGCGCCCCAGATCAGCGCGGCGACGGCCTGCACGCCGCCGAGCAGGAGGCAGAACACGCCGAGCCGGTGCGGTGCCTGCCGCAGCACCCGCGCCGCCTCCGCGACGGTGACCAGCGAGAGGCCCATCAGCACGGCCATGAACGGGCCGAGCAGCAGCTCGGCGCCGCGGATCACACCGACCGCGCCGACCCCGACGATCGCGCCGAGCCCGTACGCGCGCAGCTGGCTCGCGCCGCTGACGCCGACGTTCTCGGCCAGGTACCGGTAGCTGAGGTCGCGGTGGTCGCGGAGCCACTCGCGCGCGCCGCCGGGCCGGGGCCGGATGCCGGACTGGAAACAGCCGTACACCGCCGCCACCGCGGCGGACGTGCCCCAGGCGAGCACGAAGGCGGCCACGCTGCCCACGCGCGCCGCCACCACCATGGCGGGGACGAGTGCCACGCCCCACACGAGGTCGTTGACGAACGCCTTGCGCCCGGTGCCCGCGGCGAAGAACGAGTACCGCCAGGCGTCCTGGAGCAGAAGGCCGGGCAGCACGGCGCCGAGGCAGGCGAACGCGGGCCCCACCCGGCCGCCGACCACGAGGCCGACCACCAGGCTCACCGCGCCGAGGGCGACACCGACGCCGAGCGCGGTACCCGAAGAGCGGGCCACCGCGCCGCGCCAGGACGCCTCCGGCACGCCGCTGAAGCGCACCACCAGCGGGTCGGTGGCGAGGCCGCGGGAGACGCTGAGCACCACGCCGTAGGTCACCCAGGCGAGGCTGAACACGCCGAAGGCGACGAGCCCGAGCGAGCGTGCCACGTAGACGCCCACCACGAAGTTGCTGATGCTGGAGGCCGCCTGGTCGGCAAGACCCCAGGAGAGCCGGCCGACGACGGCCCGCTTGGCGGCGGACCGGGCGCCGGAGCCCTGGTCCGCCGGGGCCGTCGTCTTCTCCCCGCCGGTGGTCATCGGCGTCATGCCTTGAGCAGCCCGGCGCCGTGCAGGGCGTCGGCCGCGGCGGCCACGGTGTCGAACGGCAGCCCGGCCCGCTCGGCGACATCCAGCAGAGCGTGCTCGCCGTCGGAGAGGCTGAGCACCCAGAGCATGGCCATCTGCGCCTGCTTGGTGTCGCTGCGGCCACCGAGCGCGTCGTACAGCCCCCGCCGCCCCAACTGCGGTTCGCCGTAAGGACTGAGGTTGATGTAGCGCCGGTTGCGGTCGAGCAGCGCGAACGCCTCGCGGCAGACCGCGAGGGTGTCCGCCATCGCCTCCGGGGAGACGAGGTCCAGGTTGTCCGCCGAAGTGTGGTACTCGGGGTAGCCGGCGTACGGCGTCCGGCTGAGCGAGCCCACGCCGAGGTCGAAACCGGGCGAGCAGAACTGCCGCTCGTCGTAGCCGTACGGCGTGAACTCGTTGACCTGGTGCGGTCGTCCGGAGGCGGCAAGGACGTACCGCAGCACCCGGTCGATCTCCGCGTCGCCGCGCCTGCTCTGCTTGTACGTCAGGTCGCCCGGGTCGCCCGCGCAGGCCAGCACCAGCCCGTGCCTGACCTGCTCGATCCGCTCCGCGTTGCGGGCGAGCCAGGTGATCGCCCCGATGGTGCCGGGCGCGAAGATGAACCGGTAGGTGTAGTACGGCGTCCGCTCGGCGAGGGCCCTGGCCAGGTACGTCGCCACCGCGATGCCCGCCAGGTTGTCGTTGGCCAGCGACGGGTGGCAGACGTGGCAGGAGACGATCACCTCGTCGGGGACCTGCCCGGGGATCACGTGCTCGGCGTAGGTGAGGTGGCCGTCGGCGAGTGTGGAGTCGACGCACACCTCGTACTCGCCGTCGGGCAGCGCGTCCAGCGTCTCCTGGGCGAGGCAGAACCCCCACTCCGGCTTGTAGTAGCTGGTGCGGTACGGCACCCAACTCGGGTGCTCCGGCAGGGTGTACAGGTGCTCGCGCAGCTCGGCCAGCGGCATGGTCGCCGACACCGGCACGCTGTAGCCGAGGACGTGCAGGCTGGACGCGGCGAAGTCGACGACCCGGTTCCCGGCGGCGTCGGCTATGTACGCGTCCCGGATGTTCCACTCCTGCGGCACCGTCCAGTCGAGCACCTGCGTCCCGGTCGGCACCTCGTGCATCCGCAGCGGCAGGTACTCGTCGACGATGCTCAGGGTGGCGCGCACCCCGTCGCCGGTGATGCTCCGGCAGAGCGGGTACAGCCGCTCCACCAGCTCGTACATCTGCTCGCCCGTGCTCTTCTCCACCCGGTCGGTCATCGGCGCCACCGCAGGGTGTCGTCGACGGTGCCGGCCTCGGACGCCGCGCGCAGCACGGCGAGGCGGGTGAAGCGCTGCTCGAAGTCCTCCCGGGTCAGCCCGAACTCCCGGTAGGCATCGGCGAGTTCGAGCGCGCCCCGCTGCACCGTCCACTCGCAGTCGAAGCCGCCCATCGCGGCGCGGAACCGGGAGAAGTCCACCCGGTAGGAGCGCGGGTCGGCGCCGTTCTCCCCGGTGATCCGCACCTTCGATCCCGACACCGCCTCGGCGACCTGCTCGGCGATCTCGGCGACGGTGACGTTGTTGACCTCGCTGCCGATGTTGAACGCCCGGTCGTGCACCGCCTCCTTGGGCGCGGCCAGCGCGGCCGCGAAGGCCCGCGCGATGTCCGCGGCGTGCACCAGCGGGCGCCAGGGGGTGCCGTCGGAGAGCACGAGCACCTCGCCGGAGAGGAGGGCGTGGCCCACCAGGTTGTTCAGCACGATGTCGGCGCGCAGCCGGGGCGAGTAGCCGAAGGCGGTGGCGTTGCGCATGAACACCGGGCTGAAGTCGCCGTCGGCCAGCGCGTGCAGGTCGTCCTCCACCCGCACCTTGGATTCCGCGTACGGCGTCACCGGGCGCAGCGGGGCGTCCTCGGCGACCAGGTCGCCACCGCCCGCCGCGCCGTACACCGAGCAGGTCGACGCGTACAGGAAGCGCCGCACCCCGGCCTCGCGGGCCAGCCGGGCGAGGCGGATGGACGCGTGGTGGTTGATGTCGTAGGTGAGGTCCGGCGCGAGGGACCCCAGCGGGTCGTTGGAGAGCGCGGCCAGGTGGATCACGGCGTCCACCCCGGCCACGTGGTCGGCCGTGACGTCGCGCAGGTCCACCCGCACGCCCGGCGGATCCGCGGGCGCCGGGCCGAGGACGCAGTCGGCGAACAGGCCGGCGTCGAGGCCGACGACCTCGTGTCCGGCGGCCGTGAGGACCGGGGCCATCACGGTGCCCAGGTAGCCCTGATGTCCGGTCAGCAGTACGCGCAAGGTTCATTCCCCCAGGTCGAGAGTGAGTTTGGTGACGGCGAACGCCTCGGCGTAGCGCGCGTGGCATTCGATGCCGCGGATCCGCGCGAGCCCGAGGAACGCCTCCCGGTCGTACCAGGGCCGGTGCCGCTGCGAGGGGTAGTGCTCCTGCAGCAGCCGCACCTTCCGCTCGGCGGTCTCCGGCGACAGCGGCTGGTACGCCACCGGGCGGCCGAGATCGCCGTCCCACTTGACGATCTCGTAGCCGAGCACGAGGTGGTCGCGGAACGCGGTGGTCATCAGCTGCGCCAGGCCGCGGTGGTCCTGGTGCGCGTCGTCGGTACGCGGGGCGAGCACCAGATCCGGATCGCTCTGCCCGCGCAGCTCCTCGACGGCGGCCTTGGCCTCGTCCCACTGCGCGGGAAGCCGGCCGTCGGTCAGCTTCAGCACGGTGAGCCGCAGGTCGGCGCCGGGGCAGAAGGCGGCGAGCGCGGCCCGCTCCTCCTGCTCCCGCTCGCCGCCGCCCCCGGTGAGCACCAGCGCGTCGACGCGGATGCCCGGCCGCGCGAGGCACAGCGCGAGGAGCGTGCCGCCGGCGCCGATGGCGATGTCGTCGCAGTGCGCGCCCACAGCGACGATCCGGTCCAGAGCGCCGGTCCCGAGCCGGATCACGCGGTCGCCGCCGTGGCGCCGCGCCCGGCCCCGGCCGGGCCGACCCGCACGCCGTCCCGCTCCCACACGGCCCACGGGCGCTCGCCCCTGGCGTACGCCTCGTCGAGCGCGGCCCGCTCCTTGACGGTGTCGGTCGGCTTCCAGAAGCCGCGGTGCTGGTACGCCACCGCCCGCCCCTGCTTGGCCAGTTGGGCGCAGCCGTCGCCGATGAGGTCCCCGTTCTCCGGGATGTGGTCGAAGACCTCCTGGCGGAGCACGAAGTAGCCGCCGTTCTCCCACAGCGGCAGATCGCTCACCGCGGTGATGCCGCCCACCAGGCCGTCCTCGCCCAGGTCCACGCAGTGGAACGACGACTGCGGCGGGACCACCATCATCGAGGCGCCCGCGTCGCGGCGGGCGAAGGAGTCGATCATGTCCGGCAGCGGGGCGTCGGTGAGCACGTCGGCGTAGTTGGCGAGGAACATCTCGTCGCCGTCCAGGTGGTGGCGCACCCGGCGAAGGCGTTCCCCGATGGGCGACTCGATGCCGGTCTGCGCGAACGTGATCGTCCAGTCGGCTATGTCGGTGGAGAGCAGCTCGGTCCGCCCGCCGCGCAGCACGAAGTCGTTGGACGTCGTCTCCTCGTAGTTGAGGAAGAAGTTCTTGATGTGGTGCGCGCCGTAGCCGAGGCACAGGATGAACTCCGTGTGCCCGAAGTGCGCGTAGTAGCGCATGACGTGCCAGATCAGCGGTCGCGGGCCGACCATGGCCATCGGCTTGGGTACGTCGTCGGAGGCTCCGGCGCGCATGCGCAGCCCGTAGCCGCCGCAGAACAGTACGACCTTCATGATGTGGCCTCGACAATGCTCAGTTCCGGGATGGGAAAGACCAGGCGGCCGCCCCAGTCGTGCACGAAGGACAGCTGCTCGACCAGCTCGGCCCGCAGGTTCCAGGGCAGGACGAGCACGTAGTCCGGCCGGTCGGCGGCTATCTGCTCGGGCGACAGGATCGGGATGCGGGTGCCGGGGGTGAATCTGCCGTGCTTGTAGGGGTTGCGGTCCACCGTGTAGGCGAGCAGGTCGGGCCGGATGCCGCAGTGGTTGAGCAGGGTGTTGCCCTTGCCGGGGGCGCCGTAGCCGACGACCGTCTCGCCGCGCTCGGCCGCCGTGATGAGGAACTTCAGGAGGTCCCTGCGGACCTTGGCGACCCGGGCGGAGAACTCGGTGTACCCGGACAGCTCCTGGAGACCGGCCGCCTTCTCCCTGGCCAGCACGTCGGCCACCCGCTGACCGGGTTCGCCCGCCACCTCCTGCGGGCGCGCCCAGAGCCGGATGGAGCCGCCGTGCGTGGGCAGCAGCTCGACGTCCACGAGCGCAAGGCCACCGCTGGCCAGGGCCCGGATCGCGGACGCCACCGTGTAGTACTGGAAGTGCTCGTGGTAGATCGTGTCGTACTGGTTCTCCTCGATCAATGTCAGCAGGTGCTGCACCTCGATGGAGACCCATCCGTCGTCGGCGACCAGAGCGCGCAGGCCCTGGGTGAATCCGACCACGTCGGGGATGTGCGCGTAGACGTTGTTGGCCACGACCAGGTCGGCCGGGCCGTGCTCGGCGCGGACGGCCGATCCGGTGTCGGGGCTCAGGAACTCCGTGAGCGTGGGCACACCGGCGTCGCGCGCCGCGGCGCCGACGTTCACCGACGGCTCGATGCCGAGGCAGCGGATCCCCCGGTCCACCACGTGCTTGAGCAGGTACCCGTCGTTGCTGGCGACCTCGACCACGAAGGCGTCGGGGCCGAGCCCCACCCGCTCCACGGAGTCGGCGACGAATGTGTGCGCGTGCGCCACCCAGGACGTCGAGTACGACGAGAAGTACGCGTACTCCTTGAACGTCTCCTCCGGCGTGATCAGCACAGGCAGCTGCGCGAGCCAGCACTCGGTGCAGACCCGCAGGTGCAGCGGGTACGCCGGTTCCGGCTCGTCCAGTTGGTCCGCGGCGAGGAAGCTCTCGCACGGCGGCGTCGCCCCGAGGTCGACGACGCTCGCCGTCGCTTCCGAGCCGCAGAGTCGGCATCGTGTCATGTACTTTTCCCATCCCCCCTGCTCGCGCGGGTCTTCCCGTCACGAGTCAGTGCTGACCGCCCCGCGATCGCGGTGCGGTACTCCTCCACCAGGCGCTCCAGGCCGACGGCCGGGCTGAAGCCCCGCTCGTAACGGCGTCGGGCCGCCCGGCCCATCTCCTGGCCCAGGGCCGGATCGGCCGCGACCCGGCGCAGGCAGGCCGCGAGCGAGGCGCTCTCGCCCGGCCGGTGCAGCAGCCCGGACACCCCGTCCTCGACGAGTTCGACGAAGGCGCCGTGACCGGCGGCGACGGCCGGTACCCCCGCCGCCATCGCCTCCACGACGACCAGGCCGAACGCCTCGAGCCAGGTCGAGGGAGCCACCACGGCGACCGAGCGAGCGATCGCCTGCCGGCACTGCGCCGGGTCGTACAGGCCGACGTAGCGCACGTCGTCCCGGCCCGCCGCCCACGCGCTCACCTCCCGCTCCAGCGGCCCCGTACCGGCGATGACGAGCGGCACGCCCACACCGCCGCCCGCCGCCAGCTCGTCCCACGCGGCCATGAGCAGCCGTACGCCCTTGGCCTCCGCGAGCCGGCCGAGGTAGAGCAGATGCTCGCCGGGGCCCGAGCGGCGGGCGTCCGGCTCCGGCACGAAGTTGTGCTTCACGGCCAGCCGTTCGGCGGGCATGCCCGAGCGCACCAGGACGTCGCGCTGCGCGGCGGAGATGCAGAAGAACCGCTCCACGCCGGACCACCACCGCCGCCGGTTGACGACGAGGCTGACCGCGAGCGGCACCGTCGCGAGCCGGGAGTTCCGGTAGCAGCCGTGCCGGACGGCGGGCAGCGGCGTGGAGCCGACGCACTCGGTGCACGGCAGGCCGTCCCGCTGCAGCGTGCCCGGCGGGCAGACCTGGGTGTAGTTGTGCAGCGTGGCGACGGCGGGCACACCGGCGTCCGCGCAGGCGGCGAGGACCGCGGGCGACAGGAGCGGGAAGACGTTGTGGACGTGGACCACGTCGGGCCGCTCGGCGCGGAGCCGGGCGGCCAGCTCCTTGCGCACCGCGGGGTTCCACGGCACGAGCAGCGGCAGCGCGGCCTTGCCCGGCAGGGACCGGGCGGCGATGTCGTCGCTGCGCCGCTCGAACACCCCGACCCGGTGGCCGGCCCCGCGGAGCAGCTCCACCTCCTGGTCGACGACCTTGTTCTCCCCGCTCGGCTGCGCCGAGTTGTAGCGGTTGTGCACCACGAGAACGTGCATGTGCGAGGTCACCTCCGATCCTGGGCCCAGCGCGGGACGCGTCGTTTCGGGGCTTCGGGCACCGGGAGGGCCGGAGCAGTGGCAGTGGCAGTGGTAGCGGCGGGCGCCGCGAGGAGCGAGGCGGCGACGGCCAGATGCAGCAGATACGGCGAGGCGTCGCCGAGCCCCGCCTCGGTGTACGAGGCGATCGCGCAGTAGCTGATGAGGAAGATCGCGCAGGCCCTCGCCAGCGACGGGGGCCGCAGCAGCGCGACGCCGCCTAGGACGGCGATGATCGTCGCCACGATGGCGGCGCCGGTCAGACCCTGCTCGTGATAGACGGCCAGCCAGCTGTTGTCGATCGGCAGCCCGCCGAACGACTTGTCGCCGAGGCCCACGCCGAACAGCTTCTCCGCGGTCGTCCGGGGCGCCGCGAGCAGGGCGTCCCAGACCTTGGCCCGCCCGGTGAGGCTGGTCAGGTACTCCTCGCTCTGGCCGCGCAGGAACCACGCCCGCAGCGCCGAGGCGAACCCCACCGCCGCCACAGTCGTGATGAGCACCGCCCAGGTGAAGAAGCGGCGGGCGGCGGCGCTGGTCAGCAGGAGCGAGCCGATCGCGAGCGCGAGGCCGATGAGCAGCCCGAGCGTGGCCGTGCGGGTGTGCGTCAGGGCGAGCAGGACGAGCGAGGGCACGATGACCACCACCGCGCTCGCCCTGTCGGTCCTGCGGTCGAGGAGGAGCAGTACGGTGAGCCCGATGATCACCGCGGCGTACTGTCCGATCTGCGGCGGGGTGAGCGGCCACAACGCGCCGACCAGGCGCCCGCCGTAGAGATCGGGCATGGCCGCGCCCGGTGAGGCGAGCGCCCCCGCGGCGACCGAGCCGAGCACCGCGAAGTACATCCGGATGTGATGCCGTACGAACGTCAGGCCGCCGTCCCACCAGCGGCTGAGCAGCCACAGTGTGCCGACGAAGAGCGCGAGGCGGACGCAGCGGAACAGCGCGCCGAACCCGGACTCCAGGTGCACGCTGGAGATCACGCTCGGCACGAGGAGCAGCGTGAGCAGGAAGACGTAGGCGCTGGGCCGGATGCGCAGCCGGAGGTTGACCGCGAGCGCCAAGGCGAACGCGGCGACCAACGCGCCCATGGTGACCATCTGGATGAGGGAGCGGGGGAGCGGGATGATGGTCTTCGCCCCGGCGGAGCCGAGCGTGTTGAGGACGAGCAGCCCCCAGACCGTCGCGACGATCTTCGACGTGTGGCCCTCTGCCATCTCAGCCACCCTCCGGCGAGCGGAAGGTGCTGCCCGCGTCCTGCAGGTACGGCGCGCCCTGCCACTGGCCGAAGTCGAGCACCCGGCTCGGGTCGTGGGTGACGAACTTCCACGGTCCGATGTAGGTGTTGTCGTGCCAGCGGTTGTGCTGCTTGCCGGTGATCGCCTCGGCCACCCGCTCGCCCTGGTACGGCGACCAGTCCGGGTAGGTGCCGTAGTTGGCGAGGACCGCCATGCGGTCGCACTTCACCGTGCACTCGACGACGGACTTGTCCAGGACGAAGCGGTTGCCGTGGATGTCGACCCGCTGGGTCTTCCACCGGCAGTCGGCGTAGAGCGGCGCCCTGGAAATCGCCGGGTCGGCGCAGCGCCCGGTGTCCTTCACCAGCAGCGTGCAGTCACCGGACGAGGTGTTGGCCGGGCTGTTGCAGAACCGGTCGGCGTTCTCCCACAGGGTGATCCCGGACCAGTTGTTCTCCAGCACGTTCCGGTAGATCTCGATCTTGTCCGTGCGGGCCTTGATACGGGGTTCGCCGCCGGATTCGGAGAAGTAGAGGGTCGCGAACGGGAAGTTGTCGCCGCGGTCGGCGTACCTGCTGCCCTCGATCCAGTTGTTCCGCCGGAAGGTGTTCTTCCGGATGACCGCGTTGTAGCTGGTCTCATAGATCAGCGCGGCCCCGTCGTTGTCATCGAGCACGTTCTCCTCGATGCGGAAGTCGTTGTTGTTGGTGTCCGCCCACAGACCGGTTCCGCGGTTGTCGTGCACCCAGTTGCCGCGGATGTCGGCGCGGTTGACGGCCCAGAACTTCACGCCCCCGGTGCAGCCGCAGCCCTTGCGCCGCCGCTCCCAGTCACCGGTGTTGTTGCCCACGATCTCGTTGCCCTCAAGGACCAGATCGCTGAGCCGGCCCTTGGCCTTGTACGCGTTCATGCCGTACTGGCCGTTGGCGCGCAGGCAGCTGCCCCGGACCCGCTGACCGGAGCCGGCCATCAGCCCGGCGGCGGAGTTGTGCTGGATCGTCGCGTGCTCGATCAGCCACCCGTCGGCCGAGTCGTGGTTGACCACGCCCTCGTCGTGCGGCGCGACGAAACGCTGCACGGTCAGATAGCGGATGGTGACGTCGCGGGCGCTGCCGCCGAACGCGTACTGGTTCTTCTTCCTGCCGTCGAGCACCGCGCCGGGCGCGCCGAGGTAGCGGTCCCCCTTCTTGGGGATGACCTGGGCGTAACGGTCCGGATCGAGCCTGTGCTTGCCGGGCCGCAGCCAGAACGTGGTGTTCGGGGGGCTCTTCTTGGTCTTGGCCGCCAGATCGCCGACCACCGCGGGATCGACCGTCACGGCGCCCGCCGGCGCCTTCGCGGGACCGGCCGCCGGTTTGGCGCACACCCGGGCCACGGACCGGGCCGCGGACGTGGTGGGAGCGGCGGTCGGCTCCGCCGCGGGTGCGCCCGAGGTGCTGTCGCAGCCGGACGCCAGCAGGGCCAGCGCCAGCGGTGCCACCGGTAACGCCCACTTCCGCCACTTCATCCCCACGCGTCCTCCCTAGCCACGGAACCTGAGTACGGTGGTGAACCCCTGCGTGCCGTCGGCGAATCCGGTGCCGATCAGCGTGGTGGCGGGTTCCTTGCGCCCGAAACCGGCCGAGTACCAGCCCAGCGGCGGGTCGCTCTCGCCGCGATGCGCCCGCCAGTCCAGCTCTTCGGGCAGTTCGAGCACCGCGGAGCGGTCCTCGCCGTCGCGGGTCCAGGTGAGCACCGCCCTGCTCCCCACCAGGTCCGCGGCGACCGCCGGGCCGAGGTGGAACGCCAGCCGGGCGCCGCGACGCGGGCCGCGCACCTCGTCGATCACCCTCAGCTCCCGGGACGCGGCCACCAACTCCACCCGGCGCCGGTGCACGGAGGGCTCGTACCCGTCGTGTTCGGCGCACCAGCGGGCCGTCCCGCCCCCGGAGACGTCGCGGGTATCGGAGGCGTCCGGCACGGCCTCGGTCAGGACGCGGGTGCGGGCGTGCCGGGTCCACAGGAACGGGCCGCCGGAGACCGACTGGTCGGCGCCGTCCAGCTGCAGGGTGTTGTGGCCGAGGGTGGAGCGGAAGTACTGCCGCCACTCGGGCTGCCCGTGGTAGCAGTACGTCCCCGGGTCGGCCAGCACGTCGACGCCGTCGTGCCGGACCTCCACGGACAGCGCGTCCGCGTGCGCGTGCGCGGCGATGGACAGGAAGCCGTGCGGGCCGCCGTCGCAGCGGCACCAGATCTCCCCGGGGCCCCGCAGGATGGTCATGCCCGGACCGGTGAAACGGTCCGGCCGCCGCGCCGGGCGGGACACGGCGGGCGCGCTCCCGCTCTTCGCGTACGGCGTGACGAGTGCGGCGAGGAGCGGGGTGCGCACATCGGTGCCGGTCACCGCGGGCCACCAGGCGAGCCGGCCGAACACGGCGTCGCCGGTGGCGAGCAGCGAGGCCCAGCGGTCGGTGCCCGCGCCGTCGACGACGAGGCCGTGCCCGTCGTCCGCGTCGCCCTGGCGCGGCGGCCGCAACCGGTTGTCCACGACGGCCGCGAGCGCGTCGGTCATCCGCAGCAGCACAAGCCGGATCGACGGAGGAACCGGCACACCTGCGGCGTCCGCCTCGGCCACCGCTGCCAGGCCGAGTTCGAGCACCAGGCCGTGGTACTCGGTGGCCAGCTCGCGGTTGAGGCCGGACGGATAGGTGTTGCTCCGCAGCTGCCGCTCAAGGGAGCGCAGCGCGCCGGTGCGCCAGCGCGCCGATGCGGGGAACCAGCCGAACGCGCAGGCCGCGGCGGCCTGCCCGGCGGCCTCCGCGATGACGTGGTTGTTCGCCGATGAGCCCCTGCTGGGGAAGGCGGCCAGCCAGCGCTGGTGGTGCCAGATCTGGTTCAGCGCCACCGGGTTGCCTTCGAAGAGCCCGGCCGCCCCCGGCCAGGCGTCGAGCAGCCGCCGTATCCACACCCAGGAGAGCAGCCGGATGCCCAGCTCGATGCCGCTGATCCAGTGCACGCCGCGCAGCGGTGGGTTGGCCGCCCACCACGACCGCAGGTGCCCGGCCACGCGCTCCGCGTACCGCTCGTCGCCGGTGACCGCGTAGGCGGCGGCGAGCACGGTGAGGTACTGGTGCCGGGACAGCTCCCAGATCTGCTTGATGTCGCCGACCGCGTCCTCGTCCCGGTACGGCAGGCCGAAGGCGTAGCCCGACGGGGCCCGGCGCCCGGTCTTCGGGTCGTGGCACCAGTCCGGGGCGGCCAGGTCGTCGCGGCCCACGCCGAAGAACTCGGCGTGCCCGGCCATCAGCCGGTCCGCCTCGGCGACGAGACGCTTCGCGGCGTCCGGCGGCACCGCGGCGACCGCCCCGGCGGGCAGCACCGCGGTGAACCGGGCGCCGGTCACCCGCGGGCAGCCGGGCGGCTCCGAGCGCCACCGCCGTCTGCGCACCGCGTCGCCCACCCGGCCGCCGACCTCAAGGGGCCCCATCCGGGACAGCCGCCGCAGGTACCAGCCCGGGCTTCCCGAGCCCACCGTCATCGCGCCGCCCCCGCCAGCGTCACCGGCGCGCCGCAGGCCAGGCCGCTGTGCACGGCGAGGGTGGCCGCCGTGGTGGCGACGAGCGACTCCAGCGGCACCGGCATCGGCCCGCCGGTCCTCACGGCCTTGAAGAACGCGGCGAGTTCGGCGTTCTGGCCCTTGTCCCTGGCCTTCGGCAGCCGCGAGCTGACCCACCGCTTGCGGCCGTCGTACACGGCGGCACGGACGAAGTCGTCGAGCCGCAGCGCACGGCCGTCCGCGACCAGGTCCAGCGTCTCCTTGGGGAAGCCCGCCGGCCCCGTGGTGACGTAGCTGATGGTGGCCGTGGAACCGTCCGGGTAGGCCAGGACGACCTGGAGGTCCTCGTTGCCGGACGTGGCGAGCGCGTACACCGAGACCGGGTCGGCCCCGAGCAGCCAGCTCGCCGTGTCGATGAAGTGCCCGCCCTCACCGGCGAACCGCGAGCCCTCGGAGCCCTGTTGGAGGTACCAGCTGCCGTGCGCCAGCCGGCCCGCGTTGACCAGATAGCGCAGGCTCGCCGGCCCTGTCCGCTCGCCGAACCGCTGCCTGGCGTCCTTCAGGAGCGGCGCGAACCGGCGGTTGAAGCCCACCTGCAGCCGGTCGTTGCCGGACTCCTCCACCGCCGCGACCACACCGGCCAGCTCGTCCTCGTCGAGGGCCAGGGGCTTCTCCACGAACACCGCCTTGCCCGCGAGGAGCGCCCTGCGGGTCAGTTCGGCGTGCGAGCTGTGCCGGGTGACGACGAACACCGCGTCGATGGACTTGTCACCGAGCACGGCGTCCAGATCGGTGGTCGCCTCACCGAAGCCGAACTTCCGCTTGGCGTTGGCCGCGGACAGCGCCGTCGTGGTGACGACGGTCGACAGGGCGATGCCGTCGCGCCCCGCCAGGTGCGGCAGCAGCATCGACGTCGCGTAGTTCCCGGCGCCGACGAACGCACAGCGCACCGGCGCCCCGGCGGCGCGGGCCGGACCGCGCGTGACACTCACCGAGGGCACGTTCACCGCGGGCACGGTCGCCGCCGGGGCCCCGGCCTCGGCGGTGACCTCCTGGCCGGGGTAGCGGAACAGCACGGCCACGGCCTTCAGTTCGCCGTCCTTGAGGCCCCGGTACGTCTCGACGGCGTCATCGAAGTCGGCGATGTGGGAGACCAGGGGCCCCACGTCGACGCGGCCGCGGGCCACGAGGTCGAGGAAGCACGCGAGGTTGCGGCGCTCGGTCCAGCGTACGTAGCCGATCGGGTAGTCGCGCCCCTCCAGCTCGTACGCCGGGTCGTAGCGCCCGGGGCCGTAGCTGCGGGAGAAGCGGACGTCGAGCTCCTTCTCGTAGTACGCGTTCCACGGCAGGTCCAGACGGCACTTGCCGATGTCGACGACCCGGCCGCGGTCCCGGCAGAGCCGGGCGGCCAGCTCGACGGGCTGATTGCTGGAGCCGCCCGCGGCCAGGTACACCTGGTCCACGCCGTGGCCGTCGGTCAGTTCGGCGACGGTGGCCTCCACGGCCGCGGATTCGGGATCGCCGCAGGCCGCGGCGCCCAGGCGTTCGGCGAGATCGCAGCGCACCGGGTCCGGGTCGACACCGACGACGCGGACCCCGGAGGCGGCGAGGAGCTGCACCACCAGCTGCCCGATCAGGCCGAGGCCGATGACCATTGCCGTTTCGCCGAGCCGCGACTCTCCCTGGCGGACGCCCTGCATCGCGATGGAGCCGACGGTGCCGAAGGCCGCGTGCCGCGCCGCGAGGCCGTCCGGCACCGGGGCGTACAGGTTCTTCGGCACCCAGTTCAGCTCGGCGTGCAGCGCGTGCTCATTGCCCGCGCAGGCCACCAGGTCACCCACCCGCACATCGTCGATCCCGGCGCCGACCTGCTCGACCACCCCGCACAGCGAGTAGCCGAGCGGCGTGTAGGAGTCGAGCTTGCCCATCACCTTGCGGTACGTGGCGGGCACCCCGTTGGTGGCCACGCTCTGCATGACCTTGGCCACCTGGTCGGGACGGGAGCGGGCCTTGCCCACCATCGACATGCCGGCTTCGGACACCTTCATGAGCTCGGTACCGGTGGAGATCAGCGAGTAGGCGCTGCGCACCAGCACGCCGTCGGGCTTGCACCCCGGCACCGGCACGTCGAGCAGCGCCAGTTCGCCGCTCTTGTAGTTCTGCACAACCTGTTTCACCCGAGCTCCTCATTGTTTCTACGCTGTCAAGCCGTGTTTCCGGGCCGTCAGGCCGCTCGGCTCCGGTCGGAGCCGGAGGTCGCGCCGCGATACCAGTACTCGAGCGTCAGCACGTGCCACAGATGCTTGGAGAAGTCCCGCTGCCCCGCGGCGTCCTCCGCGACCATCCGCGCCAGCGCGTCGCGGCGCAGGAACCCGGAGTTGACGAGCACACCGTCGTTGACGACCTCACGCACCAGCGGCGCCAGGTCCCGGCTCATCCAGGCCCGCAGCGGGGCGCTGAACAGGCCCTTGGGCCGGTACACGATCTCCTTGGGCAGGATCGAGGTGGCCGCCTCCTTGAGGACGGCCTTGCCCTGCCGGCCGACGATCTTCTGGTCACCGGGCACGGCGAACGCCGCCTTGACCACCTCGACATCGACGTACGGCACCCGCACCTCGGTCGACGCGGCCATGCTGGAGCGGTCGGTGTAGGCGAGGTTCAGACCCGGCAGGAACATCCGGGCGTCGCCCAGGCACATGCGGTTGACGAAGTCGTCGAGGTCGTTGTCCTCGTAGACGTCCGCGTGCTCCGTCAGCACGTCCCCGACCGCCCCCGCCAGGTCGGGATTGACCAGGGCGAGCAACTCTTCCCGGTCGTACATGGTGTAGCTGCGCCGGAACGCGGTCTCCTCCGGCAGATCGGCGAAGGAGAGGAACCGCTTGGCGAAGCGCACCGAGCGGTAGCCCCGGCGGGCCGAGGCGACCGGCAGCCGGTCGACGACCCCGGACAGGCCGCGCCGCAGCGGCCCCGGGACGCGCTGGTAGCGCAGCGCGAGCAGATTGGCCAGGTGCTTGCGGTACCCGGCGAACAGCTCGTCGGCGCCCATCCCCGAGAGCATCACCTTGACCCCGGCCTCCCGGGCGGCCCGGCAGATCAGATACGTGTTGATCGCCGCCGGGTCACCGATCGGCTCGTCCAGGCTGTACGTCATCCGGGGCAGCAGGTCGAGCACGTCCGGGGCGATCTCGATCTCGTGCAGGTCGACGCCGAACCGCTCGGCCACCTGCCGGGCGTAGCGCAGATCGTCCGGCATCGCCTCGAATTTGGCGTCCTCGGCGCGGAACCCGATCGTGTAGGCGGAGATGCCGGGCCGGTCGCGGGCCGCGAGGGCGGTCAGATAGCTGGAGTCGAGGCCACCGGAGAGGAAGGTCGCCACCGGCACGTCGGAGAGCAGGTGGTGCCGGGTCGACTCCTCGACAATGGCCGCGAGGTCCGGCCGGTCGCCGCTCAGGGCCCGCTCGCGGCCTTCGGCGGCGACGTCCTTCAGGTTCCAGAACCGGCCGCGCTCCACCCGGCCGTCGGGCCGGCACCGCAGCCAGCTCCCCGGCGCCAGCTTCTCCGCCTCGCGGTACGCGCACCGGGAGTCCGGCACCCAGTAGTAGAGGAGCGAGGCCACCAGCGCCGCGTCGTCCACCTCCAGCGAACCGCCGGTGGCCGCCGCGAGCGCCTTGAGCTCGGAGGCGAACACGAGGCCGCCGCCGCGCCGGAGCATGAACAGCGGCTTGATGCCCAACTGGTCGCGGACAAGCACCAGTTCACCGGTGCGCTCGTCGAAGATCCCGAACGCGAACATGCCGCGCAGCCGGGGCAGGCAGTCCGTGCCCCAGCGCCGCCAGGCCTCGAGGAGCACCTCGGTGTCGGAGGTGCCGCGAAAGCGCACCCCGGCGGAGACCAGCTCGGCCCGCAGCTCGGGGGCGTTGTACAGCTCGCCGTTGTACGTCAGGGCGAGACCGTCCGAGACCATCGGCTGGGCGCCGGTCTCGGACAGGTCGATGATGGACAACCGGCGGTGCCCGAGATGCACTTCGGCGTCACCGGCGGCGTGGTTGTACCGGCCCGCCCCGTCGGGACCGCGGTGGGCGAGGGTATCGGTGAGCCGGTCGGTCACTGCCTTCCCGTCCGGCCACCGGTACGTACCTGCTATGCCGCACATGTCCTACCGCGCTTCCTTGTCGTTGTCCGGAACGCGCGCGGCCCACGTCGGCTGCCGCTCCGTCCGCTCCTTGCCCATCCCGTTCTGCCGGGACAGCCGCTCGCTGTGGCCGCGCAGCGCGATGTGCAGCCCGTCCCACAGCGTGCCGTCGGTCCTGTCCCGCGGATCGGGGTCGATCAGCACCACACCGATCACCGGGATGCGCTGGTCCGCGAGCTGCCGTGCCACGGTGTGCAGCCAGGTGGCGCTGCCGTGCCCGGCGCGCACGACGAGCACGGTCTGGCTGCCGAGGTACTGCAGGTCGGTCCAGGCCGTGCCGGGCGCGACCGAGCCGACGCCGAGCCTGGCCGTCTGGCGCGGCACGCTCGCGGCCTGGTCGCCGCTGACCACGGCCGGGTCTCCCGGCTGCCGCTTGCTTTCGGCGAGCTGCGGGCCGGTCAGGCCGTCGATGACGACCACCGGCTCCTGGTCCGCCAGGGCTCTGGCGACGTCCAGGGCGATCGCGCTCGTGGTGCGCGCACAGCCCAGTTCGAGCAGCGACACCGGTTCCGCGGCGCCGCGCACGGCGCGGGTCAGGGTCGTGGTGAGCCGTTCGCGCGCCTCCCGGCCGCGCCGGCGCTGCCACGGCACGGCCGGCCCGCGGGGCGCGCGGGGCAGCTCCGCGATGACCGAGGCGCCCAGGTGCGACGCGATCTCCCGGCGCAGTACCGGCCGGTCCGCGACCACCGCGCCGACCGCGGCCACCGCGAGCCCGAGGACGAGCCCGAGCAGGAGCCCGATCACGGCGTTGGTGACAGCCGCCTTGGGCAGGGAGTGCCGCACCGCTCGCGGGGCGTCCACGATCTGGGTGCCCGCGACGAGCTTGGGTGTGCCGGTGCGCGCTTCTTCCGCGCGCTGGTCGAAGTCGGCGATCCGCGAGTTGAGCTCGGCCCGGCGGGCGAAGAGGGACTCGATGCTCGCCGACGCCTTCGGGTCGGTCTCCGGCGACCGGTCGCCGATCGCCCTGTTGACCTTGGCGAGCTCGTCCCGCATCCGGTCACGCTGCTGGACCAGGGCCTTGGCCTCGGCGCTCGCGGCCTGCCGCATCCGCTGCACATGGTCCGCGACGAACGCGTCGGCCAGCGCCCCGGCCCGGGCCACCGCTTGCGCGTCGTCGGTGCCCGCCACATCGATCTGCAGCAGGTTGTTGGTCAGGCCGGTGCCCCGGTAGTCCCCCATGAAGTCTTCCGGGTCCTGCGAGGACTTCAGGGCGCGCAGGGCCCGGTCGGCGATCCTCGTGGTCTTCAGCAGCTCCACGTCGGTACGGATCAGCGTCCCGGTGTCGTTCGGCTGGTCCTCCTGGTGCACGACGAGGACCTTGGTCGTCGCGGAAGGCGCCGGTGGCATCAGGACCGCCATCGCCGCGCCGGCCAGCAGCCCGAGGAGCGCCATGAGGCACCAGAGGCGGCGGCGTCTGCGTACCGCCACGACCAGCGCCCGCAGGTCGAGGAGCGGCGTGGCGGGCGAGGACTCGGCATTCTTGCTCGTCGTCACACCGCACCTCCCCTCGCGTCGGCGCCGCCCGCCATCGCGGGCGTGGCGTGCTGCGGAGGGCGGTCGGCGGTCCGCGCCGCACGGCCCCGGACCGCGCCGGCGACGACGCCGCCGACGACCTCGTGCCCCGCGTCCGCGCACGCCTCGGCGATGCCGGCGAGCTCGCCCGCGGTCCAGCTGCCCGCGCTGAGCACGACCAGGGCGCCGGACTCGGCGCCGCGGTCCGGCACCAGCGGCCGGGCCACCGAGACGTCCACCACCCGCAGCATGGGGTACCCCCGGCCCGAAGAGGCGGCGGCAGGATCGCTCTCGGCCTCCGTGACGAGCAGCCCCGCGGCCCGGCGGGCGACCTCGTCACCGTCCGGGACGACGACCAACAGCCTCCGCGAGCCCTTGAGCTGGCTCCGCAGGCGAGCGCACACGCGCCGGTAGCGGATCTGCCTGCCGGCCTCGCCGCCGGACGGCTGCGGGGCCGGAACGTCCCACCGGATGTCGAGGCCGAGGAGCCTGCGGAACCAGGCCCTCGGGCCGCCGCCCTTCGACCGGTGCGCGCGCCCGTCGCCCGGTACGTCGACGGTGCCGAGCAGCGTCGAGCCCAGCGCCGCGGCGATCTCCGGCTCGGTGCGCAGCCGCCGGCTCACCCGGGCGGCGGTCAGATGGCCGATGACCGCGGACAGGAAGAACAGCAGCGCCCCGCCGACGACGAGTTGCGTCCTCGTCGGCGGTGCCTCGCCGGCCGGCCGGGCCGCGGGGCCCATGACGACCATGCCGGCCTTGTTGGTCGCCGGGTCCGCGTCGTCCAGCTTCTTCATGGCCTCCTGGAGCGCGGTACGCAGCTTCTCCAGCTCGGTGCGGGCCTGCACGCTCTCCACGGTCTGCCCGGGGTCGGCGGCGTTGGCCAGCTCGGTGATGCGGCGGTTGGTCTGCAGCACCTTCTGCCGCAGCGCCTCGGGTCCCGCCGAGGATTCGGGGTCGGTGTCGTCGCCCGCGAGCCGCGCGGCGAACGTGACGAACTGCTGGGCCACCTGGTCGGAGAGCCGCTGCGCGCGCTCCGGCGTCTCGGCCGTCCCCGAGATCTTGACTATGTTCCCCTCGGCGGCCTTGGCGCTCACCTGCTCCTGCAGGTCGCTGCCGGTGACTCCCTCCCAGTTGAGTGCGGCGGCCGCGCGGTCCACCACCGCCGAACTGGCCGCGATCTGCGCCTGCGTCAGCAGCTCGCGCTCCTCCCACTGCCCCGAAAGGAGGACCGAGGTCGACGTCGTGTAGCTGGGCGGGAACAGCAGGGAGGCGCCGTAGCCGACGAGTGCGCCCACCACGGCGGCCATGGCGAGGAGTCGCCAGCGCCGTCGGAAGATCCGCCCGATCGTGACCAGACGTATCGTGTCATCGCTCAACGGCGCCGCCTCCTCGGTCCCCGCGCCGGGTCGCCCTTCGACGCCGGAGCGTGATCACGGCCGGCAACGGCGTAGGCGGCGAGCAGCGACGCTTGCGAATTCCGCCAGGAGAGCTGTCCGTTGATGCGCTCCTGGCCCGCCTTGCCCATCCTGGCCCGCTGCTCCGGATCGTCGAGCAGCAGCGCGATGAGTCTGGCGAATTCGCTCTCGTCGTTGGCGGGTGCGTAGAGGGCGGCGTCACCGGCGGAGACGCGCGCCTCCTTGAGGTCGAACGAGACGAGCGGACGGCCCATGACCATGTACTCCAGGACCTTGTTCATGGTCGACACGTCGTTGAGCGGGTTGTGCGGATCGGGGGAGAGACACACGTCCGCGGTGGACAGGTAGCGCACCAGGTCGGCGTCCGGAATGCGACCGGTGAACTGGACCTGTTCGCTCAGCCCGAGCCGCCGGGACAGCTCCACCATCGCGTCGAAGGTGTCGCCGCCGCCGACGAACACGGCGTGCCAGTCGCTCCGCCCGAGCTCGTCGCGCAGCTTCGCGAGGGCCCGCAGGGCGTAGTCGACGCCGTCCTGCGGCCCCATGACCCCGAGATAGCACAGGAGATGGGGCTTCCCGCGCTTCAACTCCGGCTCGGGCGGCACGGGGTGGAACCGGTCGTTGTCGGGCGCGCTGCGCACCACGAAGACGTCCGCGGGGCGTCGGCCGCCACGGCGCACGGCGACGTCCCGGTAGCTCTCGTTCGTGGCGAGCACGACGTCCGCGGCCCGGTAGGTCATCCGTTCCAGCGCGCACACGGCGCGGTAGAGCAGGTCCTCGCCGCGGTCGAACCGGGAGAGGTACAGCTCGGGCACCAGGTCGTGCTGGTCGAAGACGAACCGCGCGCCGCGCCGCTTCAGCCAGAGCGCCGGCAGGAACAGCAGGTCGGGCGGGTTGCAGGCGTGGACGACGTCGACCGGGCCGACCTTGCGGGCCAGGCGGACCGTGTGCCACAGCGCCGATCCGTACTCCCGGAGGTACCCGGCGGGGCCTCCGGTGGCCGCGCGCAACGGGTAGCGGTGGATCCGCACCCCGTCGATCTCGGCCTCCGCCTCCGTGTCCCGCTTCGTCCCGCGGGGACAGATGACGTGCACCTCCCAGCCGGCGTCGCGCAGCGTCGTGCACTCCTGCCACACGCGCCGGTCGAAGGGCACCGACAGGTTCTCGACCAGGATCAGCGCGCGCCGGTCCGGCCGGGCGCCGCCGGCTATGTCGGACGATGTGTCACCAGGCAAGGCCCACGTACCCCGGTTCGGTCCGGCGCGCGTCGGCGTCGGGAAGGTGGATGAGGTCGATGAGCACCGGTCCTTCGTCGCCGTGGGGCAGCGCCGAGAGGACGGCCGGGTCCCTGGTGCCGACGAGGCACACGTCGGCGTGGTCGAGGACCTCGTCGACGGAGTCCGCGAGCAGGTGCGCCAGGTGCGGCAGCCGGGTCTCGATGTACTCGCGGTTCGCGCCGAGCAGCCGGGAGAGGCTCACGTTGGCGTCGTAGATCTTCAGGTCGTAGCCCTTGCCGAAGAGCCGCTCCGCCAGTTCGACGAGCGGGCTCTCGCGCAGGTCGTCCGTGCCGGGTTTGAAGGAGAGGCCGAAGAGCCCGGCCCGGCGCTTGCCCGTGCGCTCGACCAGCTCCACCGCCCGCTGGAGGTGGGCGGAGTTGGAGGGCAGCACGTGGGACAGGATGGGCACCGAGACGTCGGCCCGCTGCGCCGCGTATACCAGGCTGCGTAAGTCCTTGGGCAGGCAGGAGCCGCCGAAGGCGAAGCCGGGCCGCAGATAGGCGGGGCTGATGTTCAGCTTGCGGTCGGCCAGGAACACGTCCATCACCTGGTGCGAGTCGACGCCGAGCGCCCGGCACACCGCGCCGAACTCGTTGGCGAAACCGATCTTGAGGCCGTGGAAGGCGTTGTCCGCGTACTTGATCGCCTCGGCCGTCGGGACCGGCACCCGGAACACCTCGCCGGGCAGGCCGTCGTAGAGCGCCGCCACCGTCTCGCCGCTCACCGGGTCGAGTTCGCCGATGACGGTCTTCGGCGGGTCGAAGAAGTCCCGCACGCTCGTGCCCTCGCGCAGGAACTCCGGGTTGACCGCGACCCCGAAGTCCACCCCGGCCGTGCCGAGGGACTTCTCCAGGATCGGTACCAGCAGGTCCAGGCAGGTGCCCGGGAGCATCGTGCTGCGGAAGACGATGGTCTGCCGCCCGTGTTCACCCTGGCCCCGCCGCTCCGCGAGGACGGCGCCGATCTGCTCGGTGACCCGCTCCAAGTACGTGGTGCAGAGGCTGCCGTTGGACTCCGACGGCGTGCCCACGCAGATGAGCGAGATCTCGCTGCCCATGATCGCCTCGCGGACGTCGGCGGTGGCGCGCAGCGCCCCCGTCCCCACGACCTCGGATATGAGCTCGCCGATCCGCTCCTCGACCACCGGGGCCTTGCCGGCGTTGACCAGGTCGACCTTCACCTGGTTCACGTCGACGCCGATGACCTCGTGCCCCATGCCGGCCAGGCACGCGGCTGACACGCAGCCCACGTAGCCGAGCCCGAAAACGCTGACCCTCATGTCCCGTCCCCCCAAGGCAGGCCCTTTCGGCCCGCTGTTCGCGCGCCGGCCGAATGCCGATCCGTGCGCATCAGTACGCCCCCTGCCCGTAGAGCACCGCACGCAGCGTCTTCCACAAGATCACCGTGTCGAGGGCGAGCGACCAGTCCTCCACGTACCGCAGGTCGAGGCGGACCGCCTCCTCCCACGGCAGATCGCTGCGTCCGCTGATCTGCCAGAGCCCCGTGAGCCCGGGCTTGACCAGGAGGCGCCGCCGGATGTCCGGGCCGTAGGCGGCGGACTCCTCCGGCAGCGGTGGCCGCGGACCGACGAGCGACATCGATCCGGTGAGTACGTTGAAGAGCTGCGGGAGTTCGTCGATCGAGTACCGGCGCAGTACCGCTCCCACCCGCGTGACCCGCGGATCGCGGCGGAGCTTGAACAGCAGGCCCGCGCCCTCGTTGCGGTCGGCGAGCTCGGCACGCGCCCGGTCGGCCCCCGAGACCATCGTGCGGAACTTGAAGATGGTGAACTCGCGGCCGTCCTTGCCGACTCTTCGCTGGCGGTACACCGCCCCGCCGCGGCTGTCCGCGAGCACGAGCAGCGCGACGAGCACCATCAGCGGCGCGAACAGCAACAGCAGGATCGCCGCGCCCAGCCGGTCGACGATTCCCTTGACCATTCTGCGGCCCCCGGTGAAGGCGGGCATGCTGACCCGCAGCAGCGGGATGCCGAGCACCGCGTCGACGTGCAGCCGCGGTCCCGCCACCTCCATCAGTACCGGAGCCACGACCATCTCGGCGTCGCTGCCCTCCAGGTTCCAGGCGAGGCGCTGCAGCCGGTCCGGTGACCAGTGCGGGTCCGGTGTGACGGCGACGACGCGGTAGCCGTCGCGGCGTACATGACCTGCCACGTCCGACAGTTGGCCGACGACCGGCACTCCTTCCAGCTGGTCGCCGTCGAGCCCGTGACCGTCCGTCGTGCACACCGCTTCCACGCGCCAGCCGAGGTGCGGGGACTTGCGGGCCCGGACGATCAGGTCGCGCGCGGTGGCCACGCTCCCGGCAGCGAGCACCGGGCGCAGGCACCGCCCTTCTTTTCGCTGTTTATGGAGCCAGAGGCGCAGCAGATACCGCGCGGTCATGGTGGTGAGTGTGATCGCGGGGATCGCGACGAAGATCCATAGTTTGATGTTCCGCGAGGTGAGGGCGATTCCGCCGAGCGCCAGGACGACGGCCGCCGTGAAAACCGAGCGGCCGAGCCGGCGGAATTCCTCGGCACCCTGGCCGAGAACGGCCGGTGCCCACGCCCGGCTCACCGCGAGCGCACCCAGCACGAGGAGCTCGGTGCCGAATGCGAGAATTCCCCATTTCTCGTGCCAGTTGGCCGCGTCCCGGGCCCCGAAGAAGTTGCCTATGGACGCCACCACGAAAGCGGTGGTCACCGTATCGCTGGTGATCACGGTACGTCGGTACCGCTGCTCCCAGTCGATAGCGGGCCGGTTGATCGCCTCGTTCGCCATACGCCCTCGCGTCGGCGGAAACGGGCTGACTAATCCCCCCTGCCGCACAGAACCCCCCAGGTTCCCAGTGTTTCGACGTGCTCGTCCGACACCGTTCCTCCCCCCGGGAGGCCCCCGCCCCCCGCACTGTTCCTCCCCTCGGGGGGCCTCGCCCCCCGCGCCGCGCCGTTCCTTGCCCGCGGTGGGTCCCCACCCTCCGCGCATCAACTGCCGGCTGGGCCAGCGCTGCTCGAACAGCCCGCCCCGGCACCGGCGGACCCATGGGCCCTGCCGAAACTCCGAGGTGCGCGCGAGCCCGTAGAAAGCCGGGTGCTCCCCGCACCCGCGGTCTCTTTTGGGGCTCCAAGAATTGATCATCCCCACGTCTGACGCGGGGAACGCGATGCTGGCTGTCCTCCGTAGCGCCGGACCTATAGATCGTTGTCGATCGCTTCGTGCCCGAACAGCTGAAGCACGGACAATCTAGACCATGGGAGCCGCTATGGAGAGGGGATGTGTGGAATTTGTGGTCAAGCTTTGGGACGGATGCCGCCGACCGGGGACCGAGTAGCGAAGAAACCCTCGCTGACCTGGTGTGATGCGGTCGGCTTTCGCGGGAAAGTCATCAGAGGGTGTTCGAACAAGTGGACTCTTGATGGCTCGATATCGAGTGCGTAACTGAGCCATTGGCCGGGTTCGGCCTGTTCGGGTCGAACCGGCAGCCAGGCCTGTGCTGGACTGGGCCGGTAAATTCCGTACGCGACGACGGGTGAAAGCGATGCCTCTTGAGGGCGAGTACGCGCCGAGTCCGGCGCAGTGGATACGCGAACAGGTCGAGTTGTACGAGAGTTCGGACGGCACGCGGGGCGCGACGCTCTGGGACACGGGCCTGCCGGTCGTCATCGTCACGATGCGCGGCGCGAAGAGCGGCAAGCTCCGCAAGGTCCCGCTGATGCGCGTGGAGCACGAGGGGCGGTACGCGGCGGTGGCCTCCAAGGGCGGCTTCCCGCGCCACCCGGTCTGGTACTTCAACCTCAAGGCCGACCCGCGGGTGGTTCTCCAGGACGGCGCGGAACGCCGGGACCTGACGGCCCGTGAGCTCACCGGGGAGGAGAAGGCCCAGTGGTGGCGGCGCGCGGTCGCCGCGTACCCGCCGTACGCCGAATACCAGGAGAAGACCTCCCGCGTGATCCCGGTCCTCGTACTCGAACCCGAGCACCCGGCCGGAGTGTGAAGACAGATTCTCAGGTCCCCGTCGGCCTGATCCGGCGTGCCGCGAGCGCGCCGGTCGCCGCCAGTGCCCCCGTCGGCGCGAACGTCGCCGTCAGGGCGAGGAACGTGGACGACCCGTGGGCGTCGGCCGGCGAGACCGCGGCGCCGCCCAGGCCGCTGAGAGCCTGCCGGACGAGGCCGAGCGGCAGGAACACCTCACTGCCGAAGTACGCCCCGCAGAGCAGGAAGCGCGGCACCACACCTGTCGGCACCCCGGCCCGCACGGTGAGCGTGCCCGCGGGTGTCACCGACCGCAGCGCGAGGATCCCCGCGACCGCGCCGAGCAGGGCCAGGGCGACCGCACCTTCACCGAGACGATCTTCCATCCCCGCAGGGCGACCACCGAGGCGGCTCTGCGCCGCGGCATCGAACGTGGCGACATCCGCCCCGACGCGGACATCGACCTGTTCCTCGATGTGCTCGCCGACACGACCTACCACCGGGTTCTCTTCGGTCACGCCCCCGTGAGCGACACCCTTGCCCATGACGTCGTCAGGACGGTGATGGGCGGCGCCGCGACGTCGCGCCGGCGCTACCAGCGGCACCACTCCGACTGACTCCGGGAACGCGGGCGGGTCGGACGGGCCGTGAACGCGCCAACTCCGTGAGGCCGTGCGGGTAACCGCAGACGGTCCCCCGTTCGCAAGCGTGCGCGCGTGCGAAGTCTCGATCCGGGCCCTCGACCGAAGCTTTGCGCCACCTCCAGTGGCCGGTCGCGCGGGAGCGCGTGTGGCTGCTGTGGTGTCCTGCCCGCATGGCAACCGCGTGTGGCATGCGCCGCTGGCGTGTTCCGGGCCATGGACGGAAGCCGGGAGAGTGCCGCGGAGAGGACCGCTGCGGGCATGGGGGAGCGCGTATCGGGGCGTGCGAAGCGTTTTGCTTGATGAGGCGTGCGGGGTGTTCGGTGCTGGCCTGTTTGTGCCTTTCCCCGGCGGAGGCCGGGGGCGCGTAAGCAATGGCTGGATCCGGGAAGGCGCCATTTTGTGCTCGCGGCCCCGGTGTTAGGCTCGCCGAAGTTCATTCCCGTACTTCTCTACGCCCTCATTCCGCCGCTCGATCGGCTCGACCAGTATTCATTCCTCAACGTTCGCGAGTCGGTCCTGTGTGCCGTGGCGCCGACTGTCGTGGGTCTATTTCGTCGAAGTGCTGGAGATCATCGCCGGTGATTCGGGCTCAGCGCTGAGTTCGTTGTCGCGCGGAAAGAAGTTCCTGAAAGTGTGACAGGAGTAAGCATGCCCCTGGGGTATTTGTTCGGCGGTGGCGTCGGGGTCGAGCCGCACGGGATCGAACTGTACGAGTCATCACCACTCGTCCGGCAGCTTTACGCGGAGATATCCGGGTGGACCGGTCTGACGGCGGAACAGATCCTGCGGGGCGAGCTGCCTTCGGGGCGGGAGCGGCGGCAGAGCGCGGGCACGATACGTGAAGCGGCGCTCGCCATCGCCGTGCACGACCTGCTGGCGGAGGCGGGCCTGCGCCCGGACGTGCTCGGCGGACTGAGCCTGGGCGCGATGACGGCCGGCTGTCTGGCCGGGGCCCTGGACCGCCGGTCGCTGTTCACGATGCTGGCCCGTGCGGCCGACGCCCCGGAACCCCGCCCCGATGCCCCCGAGGAGGGCGTTGCCCTCGCCTTTCTGCAGACCGGGGACGCGCAGTCGCCACCACCGTGGCAAGGGGTCGCGGACGTCCACCTCGCCGGCGACTTCGGACCCGTCGCGGACGGGTCCCAGCGCATCGTCATGCTCGCAGGACACCTCGCGGTGATCGAGCGCCTGGCCGCCGAGTCCGCCCCCGGCGCCATCGTGCCGCTGCCCGGCCGGACCATCGCCGTGCACTCGCCGCTGCGGGCGCCCTTCCGGGACTTCATCGCGCCCCATGTGGCGAAGATGCCGTTCACCGCGCCACGCATTCCTCTGCTCTCCTGTCTGGAGCGCGGAGAGCTGAAAACGGCGGACGAAGTGCGTGACATGTTCGAGCGGAACCCCACCGACCCCATCAGCCTCGTCGACATCTACGAAGGAATGCGGAGCCACGACGTCCGACTCGGCCTCGTCATGGGACCAGCGATTCCCGAAGGGATTCTCTCCTTCCCGTTCCCCGTCGTTCATGTGGAGAATCCCGAGAATATTCAACTCGCCGTCAGTACCGCCTATGATCTCGGCATCAGGATCTCCCAGGACGACCCCGTCACCTGGAATCGCTGATATGTGGCGCACCGACCGCGCGGCGGGTCCTGAAGAAGAAGACGCCACCGATCCCGACGTACTCGTCGTGAAGTGGCTCGGTATCGACATCGATGAATGGACCCGCAGAGTCGTGCGGCGCACCTTCGACGCCGTCGACGGAAGCCCGTATTGGCTGAGCCGCCGCGAGCTGCTCGACTTCGACCCGCTCGACATCACACGCTACGAAGAGCTCACCGCCTTCGGCCCGTTCCCGCTCGACGACCTGCGCGGCGTGGATCCGGCGGACCTGGTGCCGCGCGCCCTGCGGCGGCCGCTCGCCGGCCGCGTCTGGGACACGGGCGGCACCACCGGCAGGCCCTGCCGCGTCTTCTACACCCCGGCCATGCTCCGGCACCGCGCCGTCTGGCGCCGCTGGTCCTTCGTCCACGAAGGGTTCGCGCCCGGCCGCGGCTGGCTCCAGGCGACCCCCACCGGACCGCACCTCATCGGGCACGGCGCCTGGGAGGCCGCCGACCTGTACGCGGGCCTGGTGTACGCCATCGACATGGACCCGCGCTGGGTCAAGCGACTCATCCGCGAAGGCCGCCCGGCCGATGTCGAGCGCTATACCGGGCACCTCCTCGACCAGATCACCGACGCCCTCGACCAGGGCGGCATCGACTACCTCAACACCACCCCCGCCCTCTTCGCGGCGCTGTGCGGGCACTCGCCCGAGCGCGTCGCGGCCCTCGCCGGGGCGCGCCTGAGCGGCACCCAGATCAACACCGCGATGCACCGTGACTTCCGCACCGCTCTCGACGGCGGGATCTGCGGCATCAGTTACGGCAACACCTTCGGCAACGCCGCCTTCCTCGGCGTAGCGGAGAGCGGCGGCCCGATCCCGTACATGCCGAACTATCCGCAGGTGACCATGGCCGTGGTGCGCAAGGACGACTGGCGCGCGGTCGTCCCGCCCGGCGCGACCGGCCAGGTCCGCCTCACCGTCCTGCACGACGACCTCTTCCTGCCCAACATCCTCGAACGCGACCAGGCGGCGCGTCACATCGACGCCGAGTGGCCCTGCGACGGCGTGGCCGACGTGCGTCCGCTCCAGACCGTCAGCACCGCCGTCGAGGGCCTGTACTGACAGTCCTGTACTCCGACCCGTACTCCGAAGACCCACCTCCACTGACACGGGCCCGCCCCCTGCCCCGCGTCCCTGCCACCTGCCCCCTGTGCGTGCTGAGGAGCCATGGCGTGAACCTGCCCGATTCCACTGCCGGGACCCCCCTCCTGTGGGTGCTGTCCGGCGACAGCAGGGGCGCCCTCGCGGCGCAGGCGCGACGGCTGCGCGACCACCTGCGCGCCCTGCCCCGGTGGAGCCCGGCGGACATCGGGCTCGCCCTCGCGCGCGCCACGACCACCCGGGGACGGCGCGTCGCCCTCGTGGCCCGGGGGCGCGAGGAGTTCCTGGACGGCCTCGACGCCCTCGCCCGGGGGCGCCGCACTCCGGGCCTCATCGAGGGGCCCGGCGGGACCGGCACCGACGTCGCCTTCGTCTTCCCCGGGCAGGGCTCCCAGTGGCCCGGCATGGCCGCCGAACTCCTCGTAACGGCACCGGAGTTCAGGAATCGCATGGACGACTGCGCACAGGCGCTGGAGCCCTTCGTCGACTGGTCGCTCATGGACGTGCTGCGCGGCGCCGACGGCGCACCCGCCCTGGGGCGCCCCGACATCGTGCAGCCTGCCCTGTTCGCCGTGGGAGTCGCCCTGTCCGGTCACTGGCGCGACCACGGCGTGGAGCCGTCCGCGGTCCTCGGCCACAGCTGCGGCGAGATCTCCGCCGCCGCCGTCAGCGGCGCGCTCTCCCTGGACGACAGCGCCCGCGTCGTCGCCCGGTGGAGCCAGGCGCAGGCCACCCTGTCCGGGCTCGGGGAGATGGTCTCCGTCATGGCTCCGCTCGCCGACGTCACGGCCCTACTCGGCGCGTACCACGGGCAGTTGGGAGTAGCCGCCGTCAACGGCCCCGGCTCGGTGATCGTGTCGGGTGACACCGCGGCCGCCACGGATCTCGTCGCCCGGCTCACCGCCGAGGGCGTCCACGCGCGCCGCATCGCCGTCGGACTCGCCGCGCACTCCCCGCACATCGACGCCATCGTGCCGCGTCTCCACGCGGACCTGGCCGCCGTCCGGCCGCTGCGCTCCGGCCTCCCGTACTACTCCGGCCTCACCGGCGACCTGCTGCCGGAACCGGTCCTGGACGCGGACTACTGGGCGCGCAACCTGCGCCGTACAGTCCGCTTCCACGAAGCCACCGCGGCCCTGCTGCGCGACGGCCACCGCCTTCTGGTGGAGATCAGCCCGCACCCGGTCCTCACCACCGCCCTCCAGGCGACCGCCACCGAAGAGAACGTCAACGCCCACATCGGCGCGACGCTGCGCCGCGGTCACGGCGGTCGCACGCAGTTCCTCACCGCGCTCGGCGAGGCGTACGCGCACGGCGCCACCCCGGACCACACGGCCGTCTTCGCAGGGCTCGACGCACACCCCGCCGAACTCCCCACCAGCCCGCGGGAGTCGGACGACGACGCGGACACGGCGGACCCCGGGACCGCCCTCCGCGACGAGCTGGCCCGCCTCACCGCCGTCGGACGGCGCGAGCGGTTGCTGGGCGTCGTGGGACAGGAGGTCGCCGCGGTGCTCGGCGGCGCCGGGCCCGTCGACCCCGACGCCACCTTCACCGGCCTCGGCCTCGACTCCGTGACGGCGGTCGAGATCCGCAACCGCCTCGCCGCGCTCACCGGCGCCGGGGCGCTGCCCGTGACGGCCGTCTTCGACCACCCGACACCGCGGCGGCTCGCCGAGGTTCTCGGGGAGGAGATACTGACGGGTACGTCGTCCCGGCCCTTCCCACAAGCGGACGGGGAGCGCGACGAGGGACGCGGCGCGCCCGCCGAGGCCCCGGACGACGACCCCGTGGCGATCGTCGCGATGGGCTGCCGCTACCCCGGCGGCGCCGACAGCCCGGAGCGCCTGTGGCGGCTTCTGACGGACGGCACCGACGCCGTGACACCGTTCCCCGCCAACCGCGGCTGGAGCACCGAGGGAGCCTGCGCCCCCGAAGACGTCGCACCGGGCCGCCACTACCAGCGCGAAGCCGGATTCCTGCGCGAAGCCGACCGCTTCGACGCCGAGTTCTTCGGCATCTCGCCCCGCGAAGCACTCGCCATGGACCCGCAGCAGCGGCTCCTCCTCGAAACGTCATGGGAAACCCTCGAACGCGCCGGGATCGACCCGCAGACCCTGCGCGGCAGTCGCACCGGCGTCTACATCGGGGCGATGACCATGGACTACGGCCCCCGCCTGCACGAGGCGACGGACGGCAACGGCCATCTCCTCACCGGCAACACCGGCAGCGTCGCCTCCGGCCGCATTGCCTACGCCCTCGGCCTGGAGGGCGCCGCCGTGACCGTGGACACGGCCTGCTCGTCGTCGCTCGTGGCCCTGCATCTCGCGGTACAGGCGCTGCGCCGCGGCGAGTGCGCCCTCGCGCTCGCCGGCGGCGCGACGGTGATGCCGACGCCGGGCATGTTCGTGGAGTTCAGCAGCCAGGGCGGCCTGGCGGCCGACGGCCGCTGCAAGGCGTTCTCCGCACAGGCCGACGGGTTCGGCCTGGCCGAGGGTGTGGGCGTGCTGCTTCTGGAGCGGCTGTCGAAGGCCCGGCGCAATGGCCACCCGGTGCTTGCGGTGGTGCGGGGGAGCGCGGTGAACCAGGACGGGGCGAGCAACGGCCTGACGGCCCCGAACGGGCCGAGCCAGCAGCGGGTGATCCGCGCGGCGCTCGCGGACGCGGGGCTGTCGGCGAAGGACGTGGACGCGGTCGAGGCCCACGGGACCGGCACCCGCCTGGGGGACCCGATCGAGGCGCAGGCGCTGCTCGCCACGTACGGGCAGCAGCGTGCTGAGGAACGACCGTTGTGGCTGGGCTCCCTGAAGTCCAACATCGGCCACACCCAGGCCGCCGCCGGTGTCGGCGGCGTGCTGAAGATGGTCCTCGCGATGCGGCACGGACTGCTGCCCCGGTCCCTGCACATCACCGAGCCGACGCCTTACGCGGACTGGAGCACGGGCGACGTACGCCTGCTCACCGAGCCCACACCCTGGCCGCGGGGCGAGGGGCCCCGGCGGGCCGGGATCTCCGGTTTCGGGATCAGCGGGACGAACGCGCACGTGATCGTGGAGGAGATGCCGGAGGAGGTCGTCGAGCAGGCTCCTGAGGTGGGTGTGCCGGTGCCGTGGGTGGTGTCGGCGAAGTCGCCGGAGGCGTTGCGGGGACAGGCGGAGCGGCTGCTTGAGGTGTGCGGTGAGGATGTGCGGCTGGGGGACGTGGGTCTCTCGCTGGCCGTTACCCGCGCGCTTCACGAGTACCGGGCCGTGGTGGCCGGGGACCGGGAGCAGCTGCTGTCCGGTGTACGGGCGTTGGCGGCCGGTGAACCGTCGCCGTTCGTGGTGTCGGGAAAGGCGTCGGGGCCGGGAAAGACGGTGTTCGTGTTCCCGGGGCAGGGGGCGCAGTGGGTGGGCATGGCCCGTGAACTCCTGGAGGAGTCGGCGGGGTTCGCGGCTTCGATGGGGGAGTGCGAGGCGGCCCTTGCGCCGTTTGTGGAGTGGTCGTTGCTGGATGTGGTGCGCTCGGGTGAGGGGCTTGAGCGGGTCGATGTGGTGCAGCCGGTGCTGTTCGCGGTGATGGTGTCGCTGGCACGGTTGTGGCGCGCGTACGGGGTTGTTCCTGATGCGGTGGTGGGGCATTCGCAGGGGGAGATCGCGGCGGCGGTGGTGGCCGGTGGTCTGTCGTTGGCTGACGGGGCGAAGGTCGTCGCGTTGCGCAGCCGGGCGATTGTGCGGCTGGCGGGGCGTGGCGGGATGGTGTCGGTGGCGTTGCCGTCCGCCGAGGTGGAGGAGCGGCTTGCCGCCTGGGGTGGGCGGTTGTCGGTGGCCGCGGTCAACGGGCCGTCGGCGGTGGTGGTGTCGGGTGACTCCGACTCCCTGGATGAGTTGTTGAGCAGCTGTGCGGCCGAAGGGACACGGACCCGCCGCATCGATGTCGACTACGCCTCGCACTCGGCGCATGTGGAGGCGATCGAGCATGAGTTGGCGGAGGCTCTGAGGGGGATCGAGCCGGTCGGTGGTGACGTGCCGTTGTTGTCGACGGTGACGGGGGAGTGGCTGGACACCTCGGAGATGGATGCCGCGTACTGGTACACGAACCTGCGCCGCACCGTCGGTTTCGAGGAGGCCGTCCGCACCTTGGCTGCCGACTGCTTCGGCGCCTTCATCGAGGTGAGCCCGCACCCGGTGCTGACCATGGCGGTCGAGCAGACGCTGGAGGCGGCCGGGCAGAGCGGTGTGGTGCTCGGCACGCTCCGCCGCGACGAGGGCGGCTCGCAGCGCATGCTCCTGGCCCTCGGCCAGGCCCATGCCCACGGCATCCCCGTGGACTGGTCGCCCGCCTTCGACGGTACCGGTGCCACCCGCGTTGACCTGCCCACCTACCCCTTCCAGCGCGAGCGGTTCTGGCTGGAGACCCCGTCGACAGCGGCCGGTGCGGCCGACGGGACGGACGGGCTGTGGGAGGAGCTCGCGGCAGCGGAACCGGCGCGTCTCGCCGAGACGTTGAGGGTGACCCCCGCTGCCCTGGACGAGGTGCTGCCCGCGCTGACCGCCTGGCGGGCCGGCCGGACGCGGGAGCGGCGCGTCGACTCCTGGCGGTACCGCGTGGGCTGGCGACCGCTGGACATGCCGCCTGCCCCTGCGCCGTCCGGGCACTGGCTGGCCGTATGCCCCGAAGACGGGGCCGCCGCCGCGGACGTCGTGGGCGGTCTTGAGGCGGTCGGCCTCGATCTGACCGTCGTACGGGCCGAAGGGGCCGGGCAGAGCCGCGCCGCGCTGGCCGCCGCGCTGGCAACCGCCGCCGGTCGGCGCCCTGTGGCCGGAGTCGTCTCCCTCCTCGCGGACGAACGCCGCCCCCATCCCGAACACGCCGGACTGCCCGGCGCGCTCGCGCTCACCCTCGCGCTGGTCCAGGCGCTCGGTGATGCCGGGTTCGACGCGCCGCTGTGGTGCGTGACGCGCGGCGCGGTCGGGGTCGGGGAGCGGCCGGGCGCCCGCACGCACGCGGCCGTCGCGGGGCTCGGCCGCTGCGCCGCGCTGGAGCATCCCGACCGCTGGGGCGGCCTGGTAGACCTTCCCCACGAGCCGGACGAGCGGACGCTGCGGCGGCTGTGCGCCGTGCTGGCGTCCGTGACCGACGAGGACCAGGTCGCGGTGCGGGCGACCGGGGTCCACGGACGGCGACTGCTGCCCGCGCCGGTGCACGGCGATCCACCCGCGCCCGACGAGGCGTTCCGGCGCGGCACGGTCCTCGTCACCGGCGGCACCGGAGGGGTCGGCTCCCACGTGGCGCGGTGGCTGGCCGCACGCGGCGTCGGGCGGCTGCTCCTCGTCGGCCGACGCGGGCCGGGGGCGCCGGGCGCGGAGGCGCTGCGGGCCGAACTCGCGGAGTCGGGCGCGGCCGTGACAGTGGCGGCGTGCGACGTCACCGACCCGGAGCAGGTGGCGGAACTGCTCGGGGCACTGCCGGAGGACCGGCCGCTGACCGCTGTCGTGCACGCGGCGGGCGTCCTCGACGACGGTGTCCTGGACGCCCTCACCCCCGCGCGGCTCGCCGTGTCGCTCCGCGCCAAGGTGACCGGCGCCGACGTGCTGCACGAGGCGACCGCCCACCTCGGCCTGTCGGCGTTCGTCGTCTTCACCTCCGTCATGGGAGTCGTGGGCAACGCGGGACAGGCGGGCTACGCGGCGGCCAACGCCGCGCTGGAGTCCCTCGTCGCCTCCCGCCGTGCCGACGGGCTGCCCGGCACGGCCCTCGCCTGGGGCGCCTGGGCCGCGGGAGAGGGCATGCTCGCCGACGAGGTCGCCGGACGGCTGCGGGACCGCGGCCTGGCCTCCATGGACCCCGCGGCGGCCGTCACCGCCATCGGGCGCGCCTTGTCGCAGGACGATGGGCTCGTCGTGGTCGCCGACGCGGACTGGCGCCGGTTCGCCGGTACGACGGGGCCGCGCGCCGCCACCCTGCTCTCCGAGCTGACCGGCCGTGACGAGGGCGAGGGCGCGGGCGAGAACCGGACCGGCGCTGGTGAGGGGGCGTTCCGCGAGCAGGTCGCCGCCGTGCCCGCCGCCGAACGGGCGCGGTTCGTCACCGACCTCGTACGTACGCACGCGGCGGCCGTCCTGCGGCACACCGCCCCCGACGCCGTACGCCCCGAACGGGCCTTCACGGACATGGGGTTCGACTCGCTGACGGCGGTCGAACTGCGCAACCGCCTCGCCGCCGCCACCGGCGTACGACTGCCCGCGACCGTGCTCTTCGACCGGCCCACACCGGCCGTCCTGGCCGACCACCTCCTGACCGAACTCGGTACGCCCGGCGAACTCGCCAGGGAGGGCGGAACCGTCGGCGCCCGGGCCCTGTCCGGGACGTCCGCCGCCCGGGACGGCGAGCCCATCGCCGTCGTCGGCATGGGCTGCCGGTTCCCCGGCGGTGTACGGCGCCCGGCCGAGCTGTGGCGGCTGCTCACCGAGGGCCGGGACGCCGTCACCGACTGGCCGTCGGACCGGGGCTGGGACGCGGCCGGGCTCTACGACCCGGACCCGGACCGGACCGGCACCACGTACTGCACGCAGGGCGCGTTCGTGTCCGGCGCCGCCGACTTCGACGCCGAGTTCTTCGGGATCTCGCCGCGCGAGGCGCTCGCCATGGACCCGCAGCAGCGACTCCTCCTTGAGACCTCCTGGGAGGCCGCGGAGCACGCCGGGCAGGATCCGGCCGCGCTGCGCGGGCGCCGCATCGGCGTGTTCGTCGGCACCAACGGCCAGGACTACATGGGCCTCGCGGACGCCGATCCCGAGGTGTCCGAAGGACACCTCCTCACCGGCAACACGGCCAGCGTGATGTCCGGCCGCATCTCCTACGTCCTCGGTCTCCAGGGGCCCGCCCTCACCGTGGACACGGCCTGCTCATCGTCGCTGGTCGCCGTGCACCTCGCCGCCCAGGCGCTGCGGCGCGGCGACTGCGACCAGGCGTTCGCGGGCGGCGCGACGGTGATGAGCACGCCCCGCCTGTTCGTCGAGTTCAGCCGCCAGCGCGGTCTGGCCCGCGACGGACGGTGCAAGGCGTTCGGGGCGGGCGCGGACGGCACCGCGTGGGGCGAGGGCGCCGGAGTGCTGCTTCTGGAGCGGCTGAGCGACGCCCGCCGCGCAGGCCACCGGGTGCTCGCCGTGATCCGCGGCTCGGCCGTCAACCAGGACGGCGCGAGCAACGGCCTGACCGCCCCGAACGGACCCGCCCAGCAGGCGGTCGTCCGCGCCGCGCTCGCCGACGCGGGCCTGCGCCCCCACCAGGTCGACGCCGTGGAGGCGCACGGCACCGGCACCGTGCTCGGCGACCCCATCGAGGCGCAGGCGCTCCAGGCCGTGCACGCCGGGCGGCCCGCCGGAAGGCCGCTGTGGCTCGGCTCGGTCAAGTCCAACATCGGGCACACCCAGGCCGCGGCCGGGGTCGCCGGGCTCATGAAGATGGTGCTCGCCCTCGGCGCCGGAGAACTGCCCGGCACCCTCCACGCCGACGAACCGAACCCGCACATCGACTGGTCCGCGGGCGACGTACGGCTGCTCACCGGGCCCACGCCCTGGCCCGAGACGGGTGAACCGCGGCGGGCCGGGGTCTCCTCGTTCGGCATCAGCGGCACCAACGCCCACATCGTCGTCGAACAGGCGCCACCCGCCGAGGTCCCGGCATCGGACGGTGCACCCGACACGGCCGTAGCCGTGCCGCTGCTCCTCTCCGCCCGCACCCCGGACGCCCTGCGCGCCCAGGCCACCCAGTTGCGCACGTATCTCGGCGAACACCCCACCGGTGACCTCGCGGACGTGGCCCGCGCCCTCGCCACGAGGCGTGCCGCGCTGGAGCACCGCGCCGCCGTCCTCGGCCGCGACCCCGACGCGGTCCTCGCCGCCCTGGACGCCCTGGCCGAGGGGGTCTCCGCCGGGCGGCTCGTCACCGGCCACGCGGGCGCCCCCGGCCGGACGGCCTTCCTCTTCCCCGGCCAGGGCAGCCAGCGCCCGGGCGCCGGCGCCGAGCTGTACCGCACGGAACCGGCCTTCGCCGACGCGCTCGACGACGTCCTCACCCACTTGGCACCCCATCTCTCCCCGGACCTCGAACCGCCCCTGCGCGACGTCATGTTCGCCGCCCCCGGCACCCAGAACGCCGCACTCCTGGACCGCACCGGCTGCACCCAGCCCGCGCTGTTCGCCCTCCAAGTGGCGCTGTTCCGGCTCATGGAGCACTGGGGCGTACGCCCGGACGCACTGCTCGGGCACTCCATCGGCGAGCTCACCGCCGCCCACGTGGCCGGAGTCCTCGACCTGCCGGACGCCTGCGCCCTGGTCGCCGCGCGCGGACGCCTCATGGACGCACTGCCCGACGGCGGCGCCATGGTGGCCGTGGAAGCCGACGAGGCGGAGGTACGGGCGCTGCTCGCGGACCCCCGCACCGACGCGAACGGCGCCCCGGTCGACGGTGGCGGCAACCCGGTCAACACGGACGGCGTCTCCATCGCCGCCGTCAACGGGCCGCGCTCCACTGTCCTTTCCGGTGACCGCGCGCCCGTCCTGCACCTCGCCGAGGCCTTCCGGGCACGGGGCCGCCGCACCAAGGAACTCGCCGTCAGCCACGCCTTCCACTCGGCGCGCGTGGAGACGACGCTCGACGCGTTCCGTTCGGTCGCGCGGCGCATGACGTACGCACCGCCGCGCATCCCCGTCGTCTCCAACCTCACCGGCGAGCGCGCCACCGCCGAGGAACTGTGCGATCCCGAGTACTGGGTACGGCACGTCCGCGGCACCGTCCGCTTCCTCGACGGCGCCCGCGCCCTGCTCGCGGAGAACACCACCAGCTGCCTCGAACTCGGCCCCGCCGGCGCCCTGTCCGGCCTCGTCGAGGAGTGCCGCACCGCCGACGACGACTGCCGCGCCGTACCGCTGCTGCGCGCGGGCCGCACCGAAGCCGAGTCGCTGGCCGGGGCCCTCGCCGCCCTGCACGTACGGGGCGTGCCCGTCGACTGGACCGCGGGCACCCCAGGCACCACAGGCGCAGGCACCGCAAGCACCGCGCCCCCGCTGGACCTGCCCACCTACCCGTTCCAGCGCCGCAGGTACTGGCCCGCGCCCCGCCCGTCCCGTACCGCCGACGCGACGGACGCCTGGACCTACCGCGTCACCTGGCGCCCCCTGCCCGACCCGGCCCCCGCCCGGCTGACCGGCACCTGGTTGCTCGTCGTCCCCGAGGCGGACGTCGACGCGCCGCTCACCGAGGCGTGCCGGGGCGCGCTCACCGAGCATGGCGCCGAGGCGGCCGTCCTCGCCGTCCCCGACGGCACCGACCGGTCCGGGCTCGCCGCGCGCGTACCGTCCGGCGTGAGCGGCGTACTGTCGCTGCTCGCCCCTTCCACCGGGCCCGACGCCACCCTCCTGCTCGTCCAGGCCCTCGGTGACGCGGGCGCCGAGGTGCCGCTGTGGTGCGTCACCACCGGTGCCGTCGCCGTGGACGGCAGCGGCCCCGACGACCCCGTACAGGCCCAGGTGTGGGGGCTCGGCAGGGTCGCCGCGCTGGAACACCCGCAGCGCTGGGGCGGTCTCGTGGACCTGCCCGAACGGCCCGACGACACCGCCCTGCGGCGCCTGTGCGCCCTGCTGTCCGGGTCCGTGCGCGCGCACGACGGCGGCTGCGCCGAGGACCAGGTGGCCATCCGCGAGGACGGTCTCCACGGCCGCCGCCTGGTCAGGGAATCGACGGCCGCCGAAGACCGTATGCCCGAACACGGCGCCTCCGCCTGGACCGTACGTGGCACGGTCCTGGTCACCGGCGGCACCGGCGGTCTCGGCGCCCGGGTGGCCCGCCGTCTCGCCCGAAGCGGCGCCGACCACCTCGTCCTGACGAGCCGTCAAGGGCCAAAGGCCCCCGGTGCGGCCGAACTCGCCCGCGAACTCACCGCGTCGGGCACGCGTACCACCGTCGCGGCCTGTGACGTCGCCGACCGGTCGGCCCTCGCGGACCTCCTCGCCCGCCTCGCGGCCGACGGCGACACCGTACGGGCCGTCTTCCACGCGGCAGGTGTCACCTCCGACACCCGGATCGCCCACTGCACGACCGCACAGCTCACCGAGGAGAGCGCGGCCAAGGTGCGCGGAACGGCCCATCTGGACGCGCTGCTCGGCGACGACCCGGACGCCTTCGTGCTCTTCTCGTCGGTCTCCGCCGTCTGGGGCAGCGGGGGACAGGCCACCTACGCGGCCGCCAACGCCTTCCTCGACGCCGTCGCCGAGCGGCGGCGCGCACAAGGGCGCGCCGCGACCTGTGTGGCCTGGGGGCCGTGGGCCGGGGCGGGCATGGCGCAGGGGGAGACCGGCGCGAAGCTGCGTGGCCTCGGCCTGGTCCCGATGGCGCCCGAGGCGGCGCTCGACACGCTGTGGCGGGCCCTGGGGCGCGACGACAGCGGCATCGCCGTAGCGGACATGGACTGGGCGCGCTTCGCCCCGGCCTTCCGCTCGGGTCGTGAGAGCGCTCTGTTCAGCGACCTTCCCGATGCGATGTCGGATGCGATGTCCGAAACGGCGTCCGAGGAGGCTTCCGGGCGGGCGCCCGACGCGGCATCCGACGCGGTCGTCCGCTGGCGCGAGCGGCTCGCCGCCCTGCCCGGCGGCGCCGAACGGCACCGCGCGCTCACCGAGTTCGTGCGCACCGAGGCAGCCGCCGTCCTCGGGCACGACTCGGCGGCGGCCGTCGACGCCGGACGGTCCTTCCACGACATCGGCTTCGACTCGCTCACCGCCGTCGAGCTGCGCAACCGCCTCGCCACCGCCACCGGCCTCACCCTGCCCGCCAGCACCGTCTTCGACCACCCCACGGCCACCGCGCTCGGGGCACACCTGCACCGCGAACTCACTGGTGCCGGGCCAGAGTTGCAGGACGCTTCGCCCGCGCCCACCACCGCTGTCGCCGACGAGCCGCTGGCCGTCATCGGTATGGCCTGCCGTTTCCCCGGAGGAGTACGAAGCCCCGAGGACCTGTGGAACCTCGTCACGAGCGAGCGGGACACGATCGGCCCGCTCCCCGACGACCGCGGCTGGCCGCTCGACGCCCTCTACGATCCCGACCCCGCCCGCGAAGGGACCTTCTACACGAGCGGCGGCGGATTCCTCGACGGCGCCGGGGACTTCGACGCCGAGTTCTTCGGGATCTCGCCGCGCGAGGCGCTCGCCATGGACCCGCAGCAGCGACTCCTCCTTGAGACCTCGTGGGAGGCCCTCGAACGCGCGGGGTTCGACCCCACGACGCTGCGCGGCAGCCAGGGCGGCGTCTACCTGGGAGTCGCCGGACAGGGGTACGGCGCCGGGCCGCAGGACCCCGCCGCCGACGTGGAGGGCCACCTGCTCAGCGGCACGGTCACGAGTGTCGCCTCCGGACGCATCGCCTACACCCTCGGCACCGAGGGCCCCGCCGTCACCGTCGAGACCGCCTGCTCCTCGTCGCTGGTCGCCCTCCACCTGGCCGGGCAGGCGCTGCGTGCGGGGGAGTGCTCCTTCGCGCTGGTCGGGGGCGCCGCCGTCATGGCGTCCCCCGACGCCTTCGTGGAGTTCAGCCGCCAGCGCGGGCTCTCGCCCGACGGCCGCTGCCGGTCCTTCGCGGACACCGCCGACGGCACCGGCTGGGGCGAGGGCGTCGGCGTCGTGGTGGTCGAAAGGCTCTCCGAGGCCCGCCGCCGGGGCCACCCGGTCCTCGCCGTCGTACGGGGCTCCGCCGTCAACCAGGACGGGGCGAGCAACGGCCTCACCGCCCCGAGCGGCCCCGCGCAGGAGCGCGTCCTGCGCCGGGCGCTCGCCGCCGCGGGGCTGAGCGGGGGCGACGTCGACCTCGTCGAGGCGCACGGCACCGGCACCACCCTCGGCGACCCCATCGAGGCGCAGGCCCTCCTCGCCGTCTACGGCCAGGACCGGCCCGAGGACCAGCCGTTGTGGCTCGGCTCGTTGAAGTCCAACATCGGCCACACCCAGGCCGCCGCGGGCGTCGCCGGTGTCATCAAGACGGTCATGGCCCTGCGCCACGGCCTGCTGCCCCGCACCCTCCACGTCGACACGCCGTCCACCAAGGTGGACTGGTCCCGGGGCGCGGTACGGCTGCTGACCGAGGCCCGGCCGTGGGACGACACCGGCCGCCCGCGCCGCGCCGGGGTCTCGTCGTTCGGCATGAGCGGCACCAACGCGCACGCGGTGCTCGAACAGGCGCCGGACGACGCTCCCTTGACGGCGCTGCCCGTCGAGTCTGCCGGTCCCACCGCTCTCGTCACGTCCACCGCGTCCGAACCACTCGCCGGTGACACCGTCGCGCTGCCCCTGTCCGCGGCCTCCGCTCCCGCCCTGCGCGCGCAGGCCCGCCGCCTGTGCGAGCACGCGGAGGCCGACCCCGAGCGGCCGCTCGCGGATCTCGCCCACGCGCTCGCCACCACCCGCACCGCGTTCCGCCACCGCGCCGCGGTGACCGGCCGCACCCGGCCGGAGATCCTCGGCGCGCTCACGGCGCTGGGGAACGGGGCGCCCGCACCCGGCGCCGTCACGGGCCGCGCGGGCGAGGCGCGGACCGTGTTCGTCTTTCCCGGTCAGGGGTCGCAGTGGCCGGGGATGGCGCGTGGACTTCTGGACGGGTCGCCGGTGTTCGCGGCTCGGATCGGTGAGTGTGCCGAGGCTTTGGCTCCGTTTACGGAGTGGTCGTTGGTGGATGTGTTGCGTGGGGCGCCGGGTGCTGCGTCGTTGGAGCGGGTGGATGTGGTGCAGCCGGTGTTGTTCGCGGTGATGGTGTCGTTGGCGGGGGTGTGGCGGTCGTACGGGGTGGAGCCTGCCGCGGTCCTCGGGCATTCGCAGGGGGAGATCGCCGCTGCCTGCGTGGCCGGGGCGCTGTCCTTGGAGGACGCCGCCCGCGTCGTCGCCCTGCGCAGCCGGGAACTCCTGCGCCTCGCCGGGCGCGGCGGCATGGTCTCCCTGGCGGCGCCCGAAGAACGCGTACGGGAAATGCTGCTCCCGTACGACGAGCGGATCGGCGTGGCCGGGGTCAACGGCCCGCAGGCCGTCGTCGTCGCGGGTGACCCCGCCGCCCTGGAGGCACTCCTCGCCGACTGCGCACGCGAGACCGTACGGGCCCGACGGCTGCCCGTCGACTACGCCGCCCACTCCGCCCAGGTCACCGACGTCGGCGACGCGCTGCGCTCCGCCCTCGCCGGAGTACGGCCGAGGACACCGGACGTGCCGCTGTACTCCACCGTGACCGGCGACGTCGTCGACGGCGCCGTGCTGGACGCGGCCTACTGGTACCGCAATCTGCGCGAACCGGTCGAGTTCGCACGCGCCACCGAGACCCTGCTCGCCGCCGGGCACGACCTGTTCGTCGAGATGAGCCCGCACCCGGTGCTGACCGCCGCGGTCGCCGACACCGCCGAGCGGTCCCGGCGACCGGTAGCCGCCGTCGGCACGGTACGCCGCGACGACGGCGGCGCTGACCGCCTCCTCGCCTCCCTCGCCGAGGCATGGACGCACGGCGCCCCCGTCGACTGGGCCACCGTGCTGCCCCCGCCCACCACCGCGCACATACCCCTGCCCACCTACGCCTTCCAGCACGAGCGCTACTGGCTGCCCACCCCGGGCCGGGCCGCCGGCGCCGCGACCGGGCCGGTGACCGCCCCGCCGCCCGCGGCCGGGCCGACCGCGAAGGACGGGACGGACCACGCGGCCGAACTCGCGGCACAACTGGCCCCGTTGGACGAGACCGACCGCCGCCGCACCGTCCTCGACCTGGTCGTCACGCACGCCGCCGCCCTGCTCGGCCACTCCGGCACCGCGGCCGTCGAGCCCGAACGGCCCTTCTCCGAAGCGGGGTTCGACTCGATGCTCGCCGTGACGTTCAGAAGCCGCCTCAGCGCGGCGACCGGGGTTCCGCTGCCGCCCACCGCGGTCTTCGACCACCCCACGCCCGCCGCGCTCGCCGCCCACCTCCACCAACGGCTGGCCGCGCCACCCGAACCGGAGCGGCCCCTCCTCGCCCAACTGGACCGCATCGCCGACGCCCTGGCCACCGCGGGCACGGACACCCCCGACGCCGACGAGATCGGCGCCCGCCTGCGAGACCTGCTGCGCGCCTGGAACGGCCGCCGACCACAGGACGGCGACGCCGACGGGGCGGAGGGCGCCGACACGGCCACCGCCACCGCCGACGAACTGTTCGAACTGCTCGACAACAACTACGGCGCCTGAGGGAGAAGCGAGACACCCATGCCGGACAACGACAAGCTCCTCGAATACCTCAGGCGCGCCACCGCGGACCTGGGAGACGCCAGGCGGCGGCTGCGCGAGGCGGAGGACGCCCGCCACGAGCCCGTCGCGATCGTCGCCATGAGCTGCCGCTACCCCGGCGGCGCCGACACCCCCGAGCGGCTGTGGGACCTCGTCGACAACGGCACCGACGCCATCACCGAATGGCCCACCGGACGCGGCTGGGACACCGAGGCGCTCTACCACCCGGACCCCGACCACCCCGGCACCTCCGCCACCCGCCACGGCGGATTCCTGCACGACGCCGCCGACTTCGACCCGGGCTTCTTCGGGATCTCGCCGCGCGAGGCCCTCGCCATGGACCCGCAGCAGCGCCTCGTCCTCGAGACCGCCTGGGAGGCCGTCGAGCGCGCGGCCATCGACCCGGCCGCACTGCGCGCCACCCGGACCGGCGTGTTCATCGGCGCGATGCGCAACGACTACGGCAGCGCCTCGCGCGACGTCCCCGAACTGCAGGGCCTCCTCGACACCGGCACGGCAGCGAGCGTCGTCTCGGGCCGCGTCGCCTACACCCTCGGCCTCGAAGGCCCCGCGATCAGCGTCGACACCGCCTGCTCGTCGTCCCTGGTGGCCCTGCACCTCGCGGTCCGTTCACTGCGCGCGGGCGAGTGCTCCCTCGCCCTCGCGGGCGGCGTCGCGGTGATGGCGACACCGGACGCGTTCGTCGCCTTCAGCCGCCAGCGGGCCCTGTCCGCGGACGGGCGCTGCAAGGCGTTCGCGGCCTCCGCCGACGGCACCGGCTGGTCCGAGGGCGCGGGCGTCGTCGTCCTGGAGCGCCTCGCGGACGCCCGCCGCAACGGCCACCGGGTGCTCGCCGTCGTCCGCGGCTCCGCCGTCAACCAGGACGGCGCGAGCAACGGCCTGACCGCGCCCAACGGCCCCGCCCAGGAGCGTGTCATCGCCGACGCCCTCGCGGACGCCCGGCTCGCGCCCGGCGACGTCGACGCCGTCGAGGCGCACGGCACCGGCACCCGCCTCGGCGACCCCATCGAGGCGCAGGCCCTGCTCGCCGCGTACGGGCAGCGGCGGGACTCCGAACGGCCGCTGTGGATCGGCTCGCTGAAGTCGAACATCGGCCACACCTCGGGCGCGGCCGGGGTCGGCGGCGTCATCAAGATGGTCATGGCGCTGCGCCACGGGCGGCTGCCCCGCACCCTGCACGTCGAGGAGCCGACCCCGTTCGTCGACTGGTCGCAGGGCGCCGTCCGCGTGCTGACCGAGTCCCGCCCCTGGGAGACGCGCGGGCGCCCGCGCCGGGCCGGAGTGTCCGCCTTCGGCGTGAGCGGCACCAACGCCCACCTCGTCCTCGAAGAGGACGTCGCACCGGACGTCGCACCGGACGTCGCACCGGACGCCGAGGAGCCGGGGGCCGCGCCCGCCGCGGGCCCGCTGCCGTGGGTGCTCTCCGCCCGCGACGAGGACAGCCTGCGCGCCCAGGCCGCGCGCCTGCTCGCGCACGTCGGGGCCACGACCGGGGATGCCCCGGTCACGGACGGCGCCATCGGCCGGGCCCTCGCGACCACCCGGTCCGCCTTCGAGCACCGCGCCGCCGTCGTGGCGGACGACGGGGCCGGGTTCACCGAGGGGCTGACCGCGCTCGCCGGGGGCGTCCCGTCCCCGCGCCTGGTGCGGGGGACCACCGGGCCCGTCGGCAAGACCGTGTTCGTCTTCCCCGGGCAGGGTTCGCAGTGGCCGGGCATGGCGGTCGGCCTCCTCGACGCGGCACCGGTGTTCGCGGCCAGGATGGCGGCGTGCGAGCGCGCTCTGTCGCCGTACGTGGACTGGTCGCTGGAAGAGGTGCTGCGCGGCACCGCCGGAGCCCCGTCCCTGGAGCGCGTCGACGTGGTGCAGCCCGCGCTGTTCGCGGTGATGGTGTCGCTGGCGGAGCTGTGGCGCTCGTACGGGATCGAGCCGGACGCGGTGGTCGGGCACTCCCAGGGGGAGATCGCCGCCGCTTGTGTGGCGGGCGCGCTGTCCCTGGAGGACGCGGCCAAGGTCGTCGCGCTGCGCAGCCGGGCGCTTGGGGAGATCGCGGGGCGCGGCGGCATGGCGTCCGTGCCGCTGCCCGCCGCCGACCTCGGCCCGCACCTGGAACCGTGGGCGGGGCGGCTGTCCGTAGCGGCCGTCAACGGGCCCTCCAGCACGGTCCTCTCGGGGGACACGGAGGCTGTCGAAGGCGTGGTGGCCGCCCTCGTCGCGCAGGACGTGCAGGCCCGCGTCATCCCCGTCGACTACGCCTCGCACTCCCCGCACGTCGAGGAGATCGAGGAACGGCTGCACACCGTCCTCGCGGGCATCACGCCGCGCGCCGGCGAGGTGCCGTTCTACTCGACGGTCGACGCCGACTGGGTGTCCGACACGACGGTTCTGGACTCCGCGTACTGGTACCGCAACCTGCGCCGGACCGTGCGGTTCGAGGAAGCCGTCCGCGGCCTGCTCGACCAGGGGCACGGCTTCTTCGTCGAGACCAGTGCCCACCCGGTGCTCACCGTGGGCGTGGAGCAGACCGCCGAGTCCGCGGGCCTCGAGCGGCCCGCCGCCGTGCTCGGCACGCTCCGCCGCGACGAAGGGGGCCAGGACCGCTTCCTGCTGGCCCTCGGTGAGGCCCACACCCGCGGTCTCTGCCCGGACTGGTCCCGCGTGTTCGCGGGGCACGCGGCGCCGGCCGACCTGCCCACGTACGCCTTCCGGCGGCGCCCGTACTGGCTGGAGTCGCCGCCCGCGCCGACCGCGGCGGCGCCCGTCGACCCCGTGGAGGACCGCTTCTGGGAGGCCGTCCGCACCGGCGATCTGCCCGAGCTGACCGCGACCCTCGGCGTCGGGCCCGACGAGCCGCTCAGCGCCGTCCTGCCCGCGCTCGCCACCTGGCGGGAGCGGCGCGCGGAGCTCGCCACCGTCGAGTCCTGGCGCTACCGCCCCACGTGGCAGCCCCTGCCCGAGCCCGCAGCCGCGCGCCTGACCGGCACCTGGCTCGTGCTGTCCCCCGCCTCGACCGGCACCGGGGACGCGTGGAGCCTCGCCTGCGTACGCGCCCTGGAGGACGCCGGGGCCACCGCCGTCACCGTCGTCCTCGACGAACCCGACGCCGAACGCGGTCCGCTGGCCGCCCGGCTCACCGAAGCCCTGGCGGGCACCGTGCCCACGGGCGTCCTCTCGCTCCTCGCCACCGACGAACGCCCGCACTCACGCCGGCCCTCGATGTCCGTCGGCGCCGCCCTCAACCTCACCCTGGTGCAGGCACTCGGCGACACCGGCGTCGAGGCACCGCTCTGGTGGGCCACGTGCGGCGCCGTCGCCGTCGGTCCCGCCGACCCGCCCGTCAGCCCCGCCCAGCACGTGAGCTGGGGCCTCGGCCGGTGCGCCGCCCTGGAACACCCGCGCCGCTGGGGCGGTCTCGTCGACCTGCCGCCGGAGCCGGACGCGCGGGCCGCGGCCCGGCTCCGCGCGGTGCTCGCCGCGCCCGCCGCCGAGGACCAGCTCGCCGTGCGCGGTGCGGGCGTGCACGGCCGCCGGCTCGTCCGCGCCCCGCTCGGCGACGCCGCGCCGCCCCGCACCTGGACCCCGCGCGGCACCACGCTGATCACCGGCGGCACCGGCGGCCTCGGCGCGTACATCGCCCGCTGGCTCGCCCGGCAGGGCGCCGAGCACCTCGTCCTCGTCAGCCGCCGCGGCCCCGAGGCGCCCGGCGCCGAGGAACTCGTCGAAGAGATCGCCGACTTGGGAGCCCGCGCCACGGTCGCCGCCTGCGACATCACCGACCGGGACGCCCTCGCCGCGCTCGTCGCGGACCTGGCGGCGGACGGCTGCGAGATCCGCTCCGTGCTGCACGCCGCCGCCGGGGGTTCGCTCGTGGCACTCGACGAGACGGACCCGGCCGAGTTCGCCGGCACCCTGCACGCCAAGGCGCTGGGCGCCGCGAACCTGGACGCGCTGTTCGACCGGGACACGCTCGACGCGTTCGTGCTGTTCTCCTCCATCTCCGGCGTGTGGGGCAGCGCGATCCACGGCGCGTACGCCGCCGCCAACGCCCACCTCGACGCGCTCGCCGAGAACCGCAGGGCGCGGGGGCTCACCGCCACCTCCGTCGTGTGGGGCATCTGGAGTCCCGAGGACGGCGGCGGCATGGCGGCGAATCTCGCCGAGGACCAACTGCGCGCCCAGGGCGTGCTGTTCATGCCGCCCGCCACCTGTGTCACCGCCCTCAAGCAGGTCCTGGACCACGACGAGACCCTCGCCGTGGTCGCCGACATCGACTGGGACCGGTTCGCCACGGTCTTCACCACCAGCAGGCCGAGCCCGCTCATCGGCGGCGTCCCCGAGGCCCGCGCCGCCCTGGAGCCGGGCACCGCCCCGGCCGATGACGACGCAGCCCCGGCCGCAGGGAGCCTCGGCGAACGGCTGCGCGACCTGAGCGACCCGGAGCGCGAGCGCGTCCTGACCGACCTCGTGCGCACCGAGGCAGCGGCCGTGCTCCGTCACGACGACGCCGACTCCATCGCGCCCGAGCGGGCCTTCCGCGACCTCGGCTTCGACTCGCTGACCGCGGTGGAGATGCGCAACCGGCTCACCGCGGCGACCGGCCTGCGGCTGCCCGTCACCGTCGTCTTCGACTACTCCTCGCCCGGCGCCCTCGCCCGCCACCTGCGCACCGAACTCCTGGGCGGCCAGGCACCCGCGCCCACCGTGTCCCCGGTGGCGCGGGCCGCCGCGGACGACGACGACCCGATCGTCGTCGTCTCCATGAGCTGCCGCTACCCGGGCGGCGTCACCACCCCCGAGGAGCTGTGGCGGCTCGTCGCCGAAGGCCGCGACGCGGTCGCCGAATTCCCCGCCGACCGGGGCTGGGGCCTGGACGCGCTCCACGACGCCGACCCCGGGCGGTCCGGCACCGGCTCCGCGGCGGCGGGCGGCTTCGTCTACGACGCGGGCCGCTTCGACGCCGACTTCTTCGGCATCTCGCCGCGCGAGGCCCTCGCCATGGACCCGCAGCAGCGCCTTCTCCTGGAGACCTCGTGGGAGGCCCTGGAGCGGGCCGGTATCGACCCGCGCACGCTGAGCGGCAGCCGCGCCGGCGTCTTCGCGGGCGCCGCCTACCAGGGGTACGGCGGCAGCATGGACGACGTCCCCGAAGAGCTCGAAGGCCTCTTCGTCGCGGGCATCTCCACCAGCGTCCTGTCCGGCCGCGTCGCGTACACGCTCGGCCTCCAGGGCCCGGCCGTGACGGTGGACACGGCCTGCTCGTCCTCGCTCGTCGCCGTCCACCTGGCCGCGCGGGCGCTGCGCAACGGTGAGTGCTCCCTCGCGCTCGCGGGCGGCGCCACCGTGATCGGCTCGCCGCTGACCTTCACCGGGTTCAGCCGCCAGCGCGGGCTCGCCTCCGACGGGCGCTGCAAGTCCTTCGCGGCGTCGGCCGACGGCTTCGGCATGGCCGAGGGCGTCGGGCTGCTGCTCCTGGAGCGGCTGAGCGACGCCCGGCGCCTCGGCCACCCCGTGCTCGCCGTCCTGCGCGGCTCCGCCGTCAACCAGGACGGCGCGAGCAACGGCCTCACCGCCCCCAGCGGCCTCGCCCAGCAGCGCGTGATCAACGAAGCCCTCGCCGACGCCGGTCTCACCGCCGCCGACGTCGACGCCGTGGAGGCGCACGGCACCGGCACCACGCTCGGCGACCCCATCGAGGCGCAGGCCATCCTCGCCACGTACGGGCAGAACCGCCGACAGCCCCTGTACTTGGGCTCGTTGAAGTCCAACATCGGGCACAGCCAGGCCGCCGCCGGTGTCGCGGGCATGATGAAAATGATCCTCGCCCTGCGCCACGAGGTCCTCCCCGCGACCCTGCACGTGGACGCGCCGTCCCCGAACGTCGACTGGTCGACCGGAGCCGTCTCGCTCCTCACCGAGCCCGCGCCCTGGCCCGCCGACGGCCGCCCCCGGCGCGCCGGGATCTCCTCCTTCGGCCTGAGCGGCACCAACGCCCACGTCATCCTCGAACAGCCCCCCGCGCAGGAGCAGCCCCCGCAGGCCGGTGCTCCGGACGCGGACGTGCCGTGGGTGCTCTCCGCGCGCACCGCCGACGCCCTCCACGAGCAGGCCGTACGACTGCGCGCCCACGTCGCCGCCCGGCCGGAACTGCGCCCCGCCGACGTCGGGTTCTCCCTCGCCACCACGCGCACCGCCTTCGAGCACCGCGCCGCCGCCGTCGGTCACGACCGGGGCGCCCTGCTCGCCGCGCTCGACACCCTCATCGACGGGCGCACCGGCCCCGGCGCCGTACGCGGCACCGCAGCCCGGGACCACCGTGCCGTGTTCGTCTTTCCCGGTCAGGGGTCGCAGTGGCCGGGGATGGCGCGTGAACTTCTGGACGGGTCGCCGGTGTTCGCGGCTCGGATCGGTGAGTGTGCCGAGGCTTTGGCTCCGTTCACGGAGTGGTCGTTGGTGGATGTGTTGCGTGGGGTGCCGGGTGCTGCGTCGTTGGAGCGGGTGGATGTGGTGCAGCCGGTGTTGTTCGCGGTGATGGTGTCGTTGGCGGGGGTGTGGCGGTCGTACGGGGTGGAGCCTGCCGCGGTCCTCGGGCATTCGCAGGGGGAGATCGCCGCTGCTTGTGTGGCCGGGGCGCTGTCCTTGGAGGACGCCGCCCGCGTCGTCGCCCTGCGCAGCAAGGCACTGGTGGCGCTGACAGGGCGGGGCGCGATGCTGTACGTCCCGCAGCCCCTGGAGAGCATCGAGGCCCGACTTACGCCCTGGGCGGGGCGGTTGGACGTCGCCGCCGTCAACGGCCCCACGACGGTGACCGTCTCGGGCGACCCGGACGCCGTGGCCGAGCTGCACGGCGCGCTCGCCGACGACGGCGTGCTGTGCTGGCCCATCCCCGGCGTCGACTTCGCCGGGCACTCCCCGCAGGTCGAGGAGATCCACGACGAACTGCGCACCCTCCTCGCCGGAATCACCCCGCGCCCCTCCCGCGTGCCGTTCTACTCGACCGTCACCGGCACCGCGCTCGACACCACTGCCCTCGACGCCACGTACTGGTACCGCAACCTGCGCGAGCCCGTCGCCTTCCACCGCGCCGTGGACGCCCTCCTCGCCGACGGGCACCGCCTCTTCGTCGAGACCAGCACCCATCCGGCGCTCACCGTGTGGATCCAGGAGGCCCTGGAGACGGCCGGCGGCGCCGGGGGCGTCGTGGGCACCCTGCACCGGGGCGAGGGCGGTCGCGCCCGCCTCCTCACCTCCCTGGCCGAACTCCACGTACTCGGCCACCCGGTGGACTGGGACGCGGTCTTCGACGGCACCGGCGCCCGCCGCTGCGAGCTGCCCACGTACGCCTTCCAGCGCCGCCACTACTGGATGCGGCCCACGCCCCGGAGCGCGGTCACGGACACCACAGGCCCCGTCGACGACGGCTTCTGGGACGCCGTGGCCGGACAGGACCCGGACGCCCTCGCCGACCGGCTGCGTATCGAGGACGACGAGATGCGCGCGGCCATGAGTACCGTGGCGCCCGCGCTCTCCGACTGGCTGCGCGGCAGCCGGACCAGGTCCACGCTGCACTCGTGGCGCCATCGCGTCGTCTTCAAGGCCCTTGCCCAGGAGGGGAGTGCGAGCCTCATGGGCACCTGGTGGCTCGCGATCCCCGAAGGCGCCGCCGAAGACCCGGCCGTGGCCGCCTGCGCCCAGGCCCTGCGCGAGCACGGCGCACACCCCGTCCTGGTGGAACTCGGCGCCGAGGACGCGGGGGAGAGCGGGCGGCGGCCGCTCGCCGACCGCCTGCGCGCCCTCGCCGAGAACTCCCCGACCGACGGCGTGCTCTCCCTGCTGGCCCTCGACGAATCCCCGTACGCCGACGGGACCGTGCTGCCCACGGGCCTGGCCCTCACCACCGCGCTGCTCCAGACGCTCGGCGACGCCGACGTGCGGGCCCCGCTGTGGTGCGCGACCCGGGGCGCGGTCGCCGTGGGCCGCTCCGACCGGCTCGACGCACCCCTCCAGGCGCTCCACTGGGGCCTCGGCGGGGTCGCCGCCGTCGAGTACCCCGAGCGCTGGGCCGGCCTCGTCGACCTGCCCGAACGCCTCGACGAGCGCGCCTGCGGCAGGCTCGCCGCCGTCCTCGCCCACCCGGACGGCGAGGACCAGCTCGCCGTGCGCGCCTCAGGAGTCTTCGGCAGGCGCCTGGCCCACGCGGAACCACGCCGCGAGCGCGAGGCCACCGGCTGGACACCCGACGGCACCGTCCTCGTCACCGGCGCCACCGGCGGGCTCGGCGCCCGCATCGCCCGCAGGCTCGCCCACAGTGGCGCCGCGCATCTCCTGCTCACCAGCCGCGGCGGCCCCGACGCCCCCGGCGCCGAAGCGCTCGCCGCCGAACTCGCCGCGCTGGGCGCCGAGTTCACCATCGTGGCCTGCGACGCCGCCGACCGCGACGACCTCGCACGGCTCCTCGACGGCATCCCGGCGGACCGCCCGCTGCGCGCCGTGTTCCACGCCGCGGGCGTCCTGGACGACGGCGTGCTCGACACCCTCACCCCCGAGCGCGCCGCCGGAGTGCTGCGCCCCAAGACGGACGCCGCACTCCACCTCGACGCGCTCACCCGGGACACGGATCTGACGGCCTTCGTGCTGTTCTCCTCGCTCGCCGGGACCCTCGGCGGCATCGGGCAGGGCAGCTACGCCGCCGCCAACGCCTCCCTCGACGCCCTCGCCCGGTCCCGCCGCGACCACGGCCTGCCCGCCACCTCCGTGGCCTGGGGCCTGTGGGGCGGCGACAGCCTCGCCGCGGGCGCCACCAGCGAACGCCTCGTACGGGACGGCCTGCCCGCCATGGACCCGGAGCTCGCCGTCGACGCCCTGTGGCAGGCCCTGGACGACGACGAGACCCGTCTGATCGTCTCCGACTTCGCCTGGGACCGTTTCGTCCGCGCCTACACCGCGCTGCGGCCCAGCCCTCTCCTCGGCGACCTTCCCGAAGCGCGCCGTGCGCTCGCCGAGAGCGCCGCCGCGCCCGGCGGGGGAGAGGACGGTTTCGCCGCCCGGCTCGGCGCACTGTCCGAGGCCGAACGCACCGAGGAACTGGCCGTCCTGGTGCGGGCGCGGGCCGCCGACGTCCTCGGCCACGACGACCCCGCCGCCATCGAACCGGAGCGGGCGTTCAAGGACCTCGGCTTCGACTCGCTGACCGCCGTCGAACTCCGCAACCGCCTGGCCGAGGCCACCGGCCTGCGCCTGCCCGTCACCCTCGTCTTCGACCACCCGACCACTACCGCGCTCGTCGACCACCTGAGCGCGGAGCTGCCCGGCGCGCCGAGGCCCGCCGCCGTACCCACCCCCGCGCCCCGCGCCCTACGGGACGACGACCCCGTCGCGATCGTCGCGATGAGCTGCCGCTTCCCCGGCGGCGTCACCAACCCCGAGGAGTTCTGGCAGCTCCTGGCCGAGGGCACCGACGCCGTCTCCGGATTCCCCACCGACCGCGGCTGGGACCTGGAGGGCCTCTACGACCCGGACCCGGAGAAGGCGGGGCGCACCTACACCCGCGAGGGCGGCTTCCTCTACGACGCCGACCACTTCGACCCCGCCTTCTTCGGCATGTCGCCCCGCGAGACCCTCGCCGTCGACCCGCAGCAGCGCCTCCTCCTCGAAACCGCCTGGGAGGCGTTCGAGAGGGCGGGCATCGACCCGAGGACCGTCAAGGGCAGCGACGGCGGTGTCTTCGTCGGCTCCAGCCACCGCGACTACGGCTCCCGCGTCACCGAGCCGCCCGAGGAGCTGGAGGGCTACCTCGGCATCGGCAGCGCGGGCAGCGTCGCCTCCGGGCGCATCGCCTACACCTTCGGTCTGGAAGGCCCGGCCGTGACCGTGGACACGGCCTGCTCGTCCTCCCTGGTCGCCCTCCACATGGCGGCGCAGGCGCTGCGCGGCGGCGAGTGCTCCCTGGCGCTCGCGGGCGGTGTCACCGTGATGGCGACGCCGGGCGCGTTCGTCGAGTTCAGCCGCCAGCGCGGCCTCGCGGCCGACGGCCGGTGCAAGCCGTTCGCGGCCGCCGCCGACGGCACCGCGTGGGCCGAGGGCGCGGGCATGGTGCTCCTGGAGCGCCTCTCCGACGCCCGCAGGAACGGCCACCCGGTGCTCGCACTCGTCCGCGGCTCCGCCGTCAATCAGGACGGCGCGAGCAACGGCCTCACCGCCCCGAACGGACCCTCCCAGCAACGCGTCATCCGCCAGGCCCTCGCCGGCGCGGGCCTGGCCCCCGGCGACGTCGACGCCGTGGAGGCGCACGGCACCGGTACGAAACTCGGCGACCCCATCGAGGCGCAGGCCCTGCTCGCCACGTACGGGCAGCGCCCCGCCGAACGGCCGCTGCTCGTCGGGTCGCTGAAGTCCAACATCGGGCACAGCCAGGCCGCCGCGGGCATCGCCGGGATCATCAAGATGGTCCTCGCCATGCGGCACGGGACGCTCCCGGCGACCCTCCACATCGACGAGCCGACGCCGTACGTGGACTGGTCCGCGGGCCATGTACGGGTGCCCACCGAGAACACCGCCTGGCCCGACGGCGACCGCCCACGCCGCGCCGCCGTGTCGTCCTTCGGCGTCAGCGGCACCAACGCCCACACCATCCTGGAACACGTTCCCGCCCCTCCGGTGCCCGCCGCGGCACCGCCGAGCGGCCCTCGCCTGCCCTGGCTGCTGTCCGGCCGGGGCGAAGGCGCCCTGCGCGCGCAGGCCCGCCGCCTCCTCGACCGCATCACCGCCGACCCCGCGCCGCCCGACCCCGACGCCGTCGCGAAGGGCCTGGCCACCGGCCGCAGCTCCTTCGAGCACCGGGCCGTCCTCTTCGGCGCCGACCGGGACGCGTTCGAGGCCGCCCTGACCGCGCTCGCCGACGGCACCGCGTCGCCCGACGTGATCACGGGCATCGCCGGGCGGGGCGGCAAGACCGCCTTCCTGTTCCCGGGCCAGGGCAGCCAGCGCCTCGGCATGGGTGCCGAACTCCTGGCCCGTTTCCCGGTGTTCGCCGATGCCTTCGACGTGGTGTGCGCGGAGTTCACCCCGATCCTGGACCGGCCGCTGCGCGACGTCGTCCACGCCGCGCCGGGCAGCCCCGACGCGGCGCTGCTCGGCACCACGGCCTACACCCAGCCCGCCCTCTTCGCCCTGGGCGTCGCCCTGCACCGGCTCGTCGAGTCGTACGGGGTGCGGCCCGACCTCGTCACCGGGCACTCCGTGGGGCAGCTGGCCGCCGCGCACGTCGCCGGAGTGCTCTCGCTCCCCGACGCCGCCGCCCTGGTGGCCGCCCGGGGCCGCCTGATGCAGGCCATGCCCGACGGCGGCGCGATGATCGCGCTCACCGTCCCCGAGGCGGAGTTGCTGCCCCAACTGGCGTGCAGGGAGAGCGACATCGCGGTCGCGGCCGTCAACGGGCCCGCCGCGACCGTCCTGTCCGGCGACGCCGCGGCCGTCGAGGAGATCGCCGCGCACTGGCGCGGCAAGGGCGCCAAGACCCGGCGGCTCGCCGTCAGCCACGCCTTCCACTCCCCGCACATGGACGGCATGCTCGCCGACTTCCGTGCCGTGGCCGAGCAGGTGGCCTACCACGAGGCGAAGATCCCCGTCGTCTCCGACCTGACGGGCGCGGTCGCCACCGCCGAGGAACTGTGCGACCCCGGCCACTGGGTCCGCCACGTCAGGTCCACCGTCCGCTTCCACGACGTCGTACGCACCCTGGAGGCCGAAGGAGCCACCGCCCTGGTCGACCTCGGACCCGACGGCGCCCTGGCCGCGCTCGGTCCCGACTGCCTGACCGGGGCCGCCGCCGACGTCGTATCGGTGCCGCTGCTGCGCAAGGACGCAACCGAGCCCGCCGCGCTCACCGCCGCCCTGGCCCGCCTGCACGTCCACGGCGTGCGCGTCGACTGGGCACCGCTCTTCGCCGACGTACCGGACACCCCCGTCGCGCTGCCCACGTACGCCTTCCAGCGCTCCCGCTACTGGCTCCCGCCCACCCCGGCGGCGAGCGACATGCCCGCGGCGGGCCTCCTGCCGTCCGCGCACCCGCTGCTCGGCGCGGGCTCGCCGCTCGCCGACACCGGTGGCCACCTGTTCACCGGCCGGCTGTCCGTGGCCGCCCACCCCTGGCTCGCCGACCACGCCGTCCTCGGCGGCGCGCTGTTCCCCGCCACGGCCTTCCTCGAACTCGCCGTCCACGCGGGCGACCTGACCGGCTGCGCCGAGGTCGAAGAACTCACCCTGGAAGCACCGCTGACCCTGCCCGAGCGCGGCGCCGTCACCCTCCAGCTCGCCGTCCAGGCACCCGACGCGACCGGCGGGCGGGCCTTCGCCGTCCACGCGCGGCCCGAGCACGCCGCACCCGACGAGCCCTGGACCCGGCATGCGAGCGGTCGCCTCGGCGACGGCACGCCGACGCGGACCGACGACCTCACCGCGTGGCCGCCCGCCGGAGCCGAACCCCTCGACGTCGACGACCTCTACGAGCGCCTCGCCGAGGGCGGCTTCGCCTACGGGCCCGCGTTCCAGGGCCTGCACGCCGCCTGGCGCCTGGGCGCCGACATCTACGCGGAGGCGCGGCTGCCCGAGGAGCAGCAGCCGGACGCGGGCCGCTACGGCCTGCACCCGGCGCTCCTCGACAGCGTGCTGCACTCGCTGGCCTTCGGCGTACTCGAAGGCAGCGACCAGGGCTGGCTGCCGTTCTCCTGGAGCGGCGTGCGGCTGCACGCGTCGGGTGCGGCGGCCCTGCGGCTGCGCATGACGCCCACGGGGCGCGACGCCGTCGCCCTCACGGTCGCCGACCCCACGGGGGCTCCGGTCGCCTCCGCCCGCTCCCTGGTGCTCAGGCCGGTGACGGCCGAGCGGATCCAGGAGTCCCGTACGGGCGCCGGGTCCCGCACGGGAGCGTACGAGGACATGTTCCGTCTGGAGTGGCCCGTCGCGACGACCGCCGCGGACGCGCCCGGGTCCGTGGCCGGGCTCGGGGACGACTTCGCCGGCCTCGCGCCGGTCCACGCGGACCTCACCGCCCTGGGCGCGGCGATCGACGCGGGCGCCGAGGTGCCGGGCCTCGTGATGACCGCCCTGCCGGGCTCGGAAGGCGATGATCCGGCCCGGTGCGCGCACGAACTCACGGCTCATGTACTTCAGTTGGTGCGGGCATGGCTCGCCGGCGGGCGCTTCGAAGGGGCGCGACTGGTCCTCGTCACCGAGGGCGGCGTCCCCGTCGATCCCGACGACGACGTGCCCGACCCGGCACACGCCGCCGTGTGGGGTCTGGTCCGTTCCGCGCAGACCGAGCACCCCGACCGGTTCGTACTCGTCGACACCGACGGCGACGCGGCCTCACGCGCCGCCCTGACCGCGGCACTCGCCACGGGCGAGCCCCAACTCGCGCTGCGCCGCGGGCAGGTGCACACGGCCCGGCTGGCCCGCGTCCCCGCCTCCCTGTCGACGGGCGAAACCCCCTGGGACCCCGACGGCACCGTCCTGATCACCGGCGGCACCGGCTCCATCGGCGCCCTGGTCGCCCGCCACCTCGCGGGCGAGCACGGCGTACGGCACCTGCTGCTCGCCAGCCGCAGCGGGCCCGACGCCGACGGCGCGGACCAACTCCTCGACGACTTGGCCACGTTGGGCGCGGACGCCGAGATCGTCGCCTGCGACGCCGCCGACCGGGAAGCCCTGGAGAAGCTCCTGGACTCCCTGGAGCATCCGCTGCGCGGTGTCGTGCACACCGCGGGCGTCATCGACGACGGAGTGGTCGCCGACATGACGCCCGAGCAGCTGCACCGCGTGCTGCGCCCGAAGGTCGACGCCGCCGTAAACCTGCACGAGCTGACCGCCGACCAGGATCTCACCGCGTTCGTCGTGTTCTCCTCCATCGCCGGTGTCTTCGGCGGCATGGGCCAGGCCAACTACGCGGCCGCCAACGCCTTCCTCGACGCCCTCGCCCACCGGCGGCGCGCCCGCGGCCTGCCCGGCGCCTCGCTGGCCTGGGGCCTGTGGTCCACCGGCGGCGGCATGACCGGGCACCTCGGCGAGGCCGACCTCGCCCGCATCGCCCGCGGCGGCATCGTCGCCTTCACACCGGCCGACGGCGTCGCCCTCTTCGACACGGCCACCGCCCTGGACGCGCCCGCTCTCCTGCCACTGCGCCTGGACACCCGCGCCCTCGCCGAACAGGCCGCCGCGGGTGGGGTGCCCGCCTTCCTGCGCGGGCTCGTCCGCACCCCCGTACGGCGCGCCGCGGCGGGCGAAGGGCCAGGACCCGACGCCGCGGAGGCGCTGCGCCAGCGCCTGACGGGCCTGCCCCCGGCGCAGCGCGAGCGGGTCCTCGTCGACGTGGTCCGCACCCATGCCGCGCTGATTCTCGGCTTCCCCGACCCGGTCGCCGTCGGCGCCGAGCTGCCACTGCTCGACCTCGGGTTCGACTCACTGACCGCCGTGGAGCTGCGCAACCGGCTGCGGGCCGCGACCGGCCTGCCCCTGCCCGCGACCCTGCTCTTCGACCACCCCACGGCCGCCGCGGTCGCCCGCCACCTCGCCGAGGGGATCGCCCCCGCAAGCGGCACGGGCGGACCCGCCCCCGCGGTCCTCGCCGAACTCGACCGCCTGGAAGCCGCGATGCGCGACACCGTGCACGACGACGGGGCACGCACCGCCCTCACGGCCCGGCTCCAGGACCTCCTGGAGACGCTGCGCCCCGACGCCGGCCCCGAAACGGAGGCCGTCGAGGACCGCATGGGCTCCACCGACGACGAGCTCTTCGACTTCATCGACAGCGAACTCGGCGGGCCATGACGTAGCCCCCCCGCCCGGACGCCCCCCCGCCCGCCCCGCGTACCAAAGGTGACGATGCACGGTGAATGACGACAAGCTGCGCGACTATCTCAAGCGGGTGGCAGCCGACCTGCACCGGACCAAGCAGCGCCTCGGCGAGGCCGAGGCCAAGGACCGGGAACCCGTCGCCGTCGTCGCGATGGGCTGCCGCTACCCCGGCGGTGTGCGCACCCCCGAAGACCTGTGGCGCCTCGTCTCGACGGGCACCGACGCGATCACGCCCTTCCCCGCCGACCGCGGCTGGGACCTGGCCGCTCTGCACGACCCGGCGGGGGAGCGCCCCGGGACCACGTACAGCGCCGAGGGCGGCTTCCTCGACGACGTCGCGGGATTCGACCCCGGCTTCTTCGGGATCTCGCCGCGCGAGGCCCTCGCCATGGACCCGCAGCAGCGGCTCTTCCTGGAGACCACCTGGGAGACGTTCGAACGCGCCGGGATCGACCCGCACACCCTGCGCGGCAGCCGCACCGGCGTCTTCGCCGGGGTGATGTACCAGGACTACGCGGTCCGGCTGCGCCAGGTGCCCGACGACGTCCGGGGCTACCTCGGCAACGGCAGCTCCGACAGCGTCGCGTCCGGCCGCATCGCCTACACCTTCGGCCTCGAAGGCCCCGCCGTCTCCGTCGACACCGCCTGCTCGTCGTCCCTGGTCGCCCTCCACCTGGCCTGCCAGGCGCTGCGGCAGGGCGACTGCACGCTCGCGCTCGCCGGCGGCGCCATGGTGATGTCCACGCCGGTGCCGTTCGTGGAGATGAGCCGGCAGAACGGTCTCGCCGCCGACGGGCGCTGCAAGTCCTTCTCGGCCGCCGCCGACGGCACCGGCTGGGGCGAGGGCGTCGGCATGCTCCTCCTCGAGCGCCTGTCGGAGGCCCGCAGGAACGGCCACCCGGTGCTCGCGCTCGTACGCGGCTCCGCCGTCAACCAGGACGGCGCGAGCAGCCGCCTCACCGCGCCCAACGGGCCCTCCCAGCAGCGCGTCATCCGCCAGGCCCTCGCGCACGCCCGGCTGACGGCGGCGGACGTCGACGTCGTGGAGGCGCACGGCACCGGCACCCCGCTCGGCGACCCCATCGAGGCGCAGGCGCTCCTCGCCACGTACGGCCGTGAGCACACTGCCGAACGGCCGCTGCTGATCGGCTCGTTGAAGTCCAACATCGGCCACACCCAGGCCGCCGCGGGTGTGGGCGGCGTCATCAAGATGATCCTCGCCATGCGGCACGGCGTGGTGCCGCCGTCCCTGCACGGCACGGACCTCACCCCGCAGGTCGACTGGTCCACGGGGTCGCTGAAGCTGGTCACGGACACCATCGACTGGCCCGCGACGGGGCGTCCGCGCCGCGCCGCCGTGTCCTCCTTCGGCGTCAGCGGCACCAATGGCCACGTCGTCCTCGAACAGGCCGAGCCCGCCGAGGAGCCGCCGCTCAGCGAGGAGCCGCCGCCCGCCGACGAGTACTCCGGCCCCGTGCCCTGCGTCGTCTCCGCGCGCGGCGGCGACGCCCTGCGCGCCCAGGCGGCCACCCTGCGCGCCCACCTGGCGGACCACCCCGGCCTGCGTCTGCCGGACATCGCCCACACCCTGGCGACGGGCCGGGCCGCGCACGAGTACCGGGCCGCCCTCGTCGTCGAGGACCGTCAGGCGCTGCTCGACGGGCTCGACGCGCTCGCCCGCGACGCCGACCCGCTGCCGCCCGGCATCGTGCGCGCCGCCGCCCGCACCGGCGAGGCCGTCGCCTTCGTCTTCCCAGGCCAGGGCTCCCAGTGGCCCGGCATGGCCCGTGAACTCCTGGACACCTCACCGGAGTTCGCCGCCCGCCTCGCCCAGTGCGCCGACGCCCTCGCCCCGTACACCGACTTCGCACTCCTCGACGTGGTCCGCGGCGCCCCCGGCGCCCCGGGGTTCGACCGCGTGGACGTCGTGCAGCCCGCTCTGTTCGCGGTGATGGTCTCCCTCGCCCAGGTGTGGCGCGCCCACGGTGTCGAGCCCGCGGCCGTGGCCGGGCACAGCCAGGGGGAGATAGCCGCGGCCTGTGTCGCCGGGGCCCTCACCCTCGACGACGCCGCGAAGGTCGTCGCCCTGCGCGCGAGGGCGCTGCGGGCGCTGGCCGGGCACGGCGGCATGGCGTCGGTGTCGCTGCCCGCCGACCGGGTACGGGAACGGATCGCGCCCTGGGGCGGGCGGCTCGCGCTCGCCGCCGTGAACGGCCCCGAGTCGGCCGTCGTCTCCGGTGCCCCCGAGGCCCTGGCCGAGCTCCTCGCCGCCCTCGAAGCCGACGGCGTACGGGCCCGCACCATCCCCGTCGACTACGCCTCGCACGGCCCGCACGTCGAGCGGATCCGCGCCGAGCTGTCCGAGGCGCTGGCGGACATCGCGCCACGCCCGGCCGACGTGCCCTTCTACTCGACCGTCACCGGCGGCCTCCTGGACACCGAGCGCCTCGACGCCGCCTACTGGTACGACAACCTCCGCCACACCGTCGAGTTCGAGCAGGCCACGCGGGCCCTGCTGGCCGACGGCCACCGCGTGCTCATCGAGGTCAGCCCGCACCCCGTGCTGACCGCCGCCCTCCAGGACACCGCTGCCGCCGCCGGCACCGACGCCCTCGCCCTCGGCACGCTGCGCCGCGACGACGGCGGCCCGCGCCGCCTGCTCACCGCGCTCACCGAACTGCACGTGCGAGGCGTCCACGTCGACTGGGACGCCGCCCTCACCCCGCAGAACCCCCGCCGCGCCGACCTGCCCACGTACGCCTTCCAGCGGGAGCGCTACTGGCTGGAGGACTCAGGAGCGCCCGCGGGCGACGCCGCCTCACTGGGCCTGGACCCCTCGGGGCACCCGCTCCTCGGTGCCGTCGTCGCGCTCGCCGACAGCGACAGCCTGCTGTTCACGGGGCGACTCTCGCTCCGCACCCATCCCTGGCTCGCCGACCACACCGTCCAGGGTGACGCCCTGCTGCCCGGCACCGCATTCCTGGAACTCGCCGTCCTCGCGGGCGACCGCACCGGCTGCTCCCGCGTCGACGACCTCACCCTCGAAGCCCCCCTGACGCTGCCCCCGGACGGCGGCGTCGTGCTGCGCCTGACCGTCGGCGCACCGGCCGCCGACGGCACCCGCACCCTGGCCCTGCACGCGCGGCCCGACGACCCGGACACGGACGAGGAGTGGACCCGCCACGCCACCGGCATCCTCGCCCCGGCGGCCCCCGCCCCGGCCCACGACACCCGAGCTGTCTGGCCCCCGCCCGGCGCCGACCCCGTCGACCTCGACGGCATGTACGCGCGCTACGCCGAGGGCGGCTTCGCCTACGGGCCCGCCTTCCAGGGACTCACGGCGGCGTGGCGGCTCGGCGACGACCTGTGCGCCGAAGCGGAGCTTCCGCCCGAACTCCACCAGGACGCCGGGCAGTTCGCCCTGCATCCGGCGCTGCTCGACGCCGCTCTGCACGCCAGCGGACTCACCGCCGACGACGCGGGGAACGACGGCGGCCGCATGCCGTTCGTCTGGTCGGGCGTCACCCTGCACGCGTCGGGCGCCACCGCACTGCGCGCCCGCCTGACCCGGACCGCGCCGGACACTCTCACACTCGACGTCACCGACGCCAACGGAAACCCCGTCGCCACCGTTCAGGCCCTGACCCTGCGCCCGGCCGCACCTGACGCCCCCACGACCCGCACCCACCACGACTCGCTGTTCCAGGTGGAGTGGACCCCCCTCACCTGCCCACCCGCTCCGGTGGGCACCGACTGGGCAGTCATCGGCCCCGACAACAGCAGCCTGCCGACGTCGACCGCCTACCCCGACACCGCTGCACTCATCACCGCCCTCGACGCGGGCACAGCACCTCCGCAGCTCGTGTTCGCACCTCAGGACCGGACTTTCGCACCTCAGGACCGGCCTGCCGACACCGACCCGGACGGCGTGCACACCGCCGTCCACCGGGCGCTGGAAATCCTCCGGACCTGGCTCGCCGACGAGCGTCTCGCCGACACGCGGCTCGTCCTGGTCACCTGGGGCGCCGTCGTCACCGGGGACGCCGTCGGTGACGCGCCCACCGATCCGGCCCGCGCGGCCGTGTGGGGCCTGGTGCGTTCCGCCCAGTCCGAACATCCCGGCCGCTTCGTCCTCGTGGACCTCGACGAAGAGGCGGCGCCGCAGACCGTCGCAGCGGCGCTCACGAGCGGGGAACAGCAACTCGCCGTACGGGGCGACAGGGCCCTCACCCCCCGCCTCGCCAAGGTCCCCGCCACCGACCCGCACCCGGTCACTCTCGACCCCGACGGCACCGTCCTCGTCACCGGCGGCACCGGACTGCTCGGCTCCCGCGTGGCCCGCCACCTCGTTGCCCGGCACGGCGTCCGTCACCTCCTCCTCGCCGGGCGACGCGGCCCCGACGCGCCGGGCGCCGCGGAGATCGCCGAGGAACTCACCGCGCTCGGCGCCCACGTCACCGTCGCCGCCTGCGACGCCGCCGACCGGGACGCGCTCGCCGCCCTCCTCGACGGCATCCCCGCCGACCACCCCCTGACAGCCGTCGTACACGCCGCGGGCGCCCTCGACGACGGCGTCATCACCTCCCTCACGCCCGATCGCGTCGACACGGTGCTGCGCCCCAAGGCCGACGCCGCCCTGCACCTGCACGAGCTCACCCGCGACAAGGAACTGCGGGCCTTCGTCCTCTTCTCCTCCGCCGCGGGCACCTTCGGCGGCCCCGGACAGGGCAACTACGCAGCGGCCAACGCCTACCTGGACGCCCTCGCCCAGCACCGCCACGCCGAAGGCCTGCCCGCGCACTCCCTCGCCTGGACCCTCTGGGAGCAGCGCTCCACCCTGACCGGCCACCTCGACGACGCCGACCTGCGCCGGCTGGCCCGCTCCGGCATGCCGCCGCTCACCACCGACGAGGGCCTCGCGCTCCTCGACGCCGCCCTCACCGTCGACGCCCCGGCGCTGCTGCCGCTCCGGCTCGACGCGCGCGCACTGCGGGCCCGGGCCGCCGAGGGGGAGGCCGTGCCTCCGCTCCTGCGCTCGCTCGTACGAGTACCCGTACGCAGGCCCACGGCCGCCGCCGTGCGGCCCGGCGGCACCGACGCCGCACTGCCCGAGCGCCTTGCCGCCCTGCCGGAGGCCGAACGCCTGCGCACGCTCGTCCAGTTGGTGTGCGCGCAGGCCGCAGCCGTACTCGGCCACACCTCCGACAGCGCGGTCGTACCGGCACGCGCCTTCCGCGACCTCGGCTTCGACTCGCTCGCCTCCGTCGAACTGCGCAACCGTCTGAACGCCGCGACCGGCCTGCGGCTGCCCGCCACGCTGGTCTTCGACCACCCGTCACCGCAGGCGCTCGCGGCGCACCTGCGCGACGAATTCGGCGGGACGGGCCCCGAACCCGCCGGGACGGGCCCCGAACCCGCCGAGGCGGGCTCCGAAGCCACCGCGACCGCGTCGTCCGCGGACGAACCGATCGCGATCGTCGCGATGGGCTGCCGCTTCCCCGGAGCCGTCCGCACCCCCGACGACCTGTGGCGGCTCGTCGCGTCCGGCGGCGACGGCATCTCCGCCTTCCCCACCGACCGCGGCTGGGACCTCGACACGCTCTACGACCCCGACCCCGCACACACCGGCACCTCGTACGTGCGCGAAGGCGGATTCCTCGCCGGCGCCGGCGACTTCGACCCCGACTTCTTCGGCATCTCGCCCCGCGAGGCGATCGCCATGGACCCGCAGCAGCGCCTCCTGCTCACCCTCACCTGGGAGACGTTCGAGCGCGCAGGCATCGACCCGGCCGCGGTGCGCGGCACCCCCGCGGGCGTCTTCATCGGTCTGATGCAGCAGGACTACGCGGTACGGCTCCTTCCGCACATCCCCGAGGACGTCGAGGGCTTCCTGGGCACCGGCAACTCCGGCAGCGTCGTGTCCGGCCGCATCGCCTACGCCTTCGGCCTCGAAGGCCCCGCCCTCACCATCGACACGGCGTGCTCCTCCTCGCTCGTGGCCCTGCACACAGCGGTGCAGTCGCTGCGCCGCGGCGAGTGCGCCCTCGCGCTCGCGGGCGGGGTCACCGTGATGTCCAGCCCCGAACTCTTCGTCGAGTTCAGCCGCCAGGGCGGCCTCGCGGCCGACGGCCGCTGCAAGTCCTTCGCCGCGGGCGCGGACGGCACCGGCTTCGGCGAAGGCGCCGGAATCCTGCTTCTGGAGCGGCTGTCGGATGCCCGGCGCAACGGCCACCCGGTGCTTGCGGTGGTGCGGGGGAGCGCGGTGAACCAGGACGGGGCGAGCAACGGCCTGACGGCCCCGAACGGGCCGAGCCAGCAGCGGGTGATCCGCGCGGCGCTCGCGGACGCGGGCCTGTCGGCGAAGGACGTGGACGCGGTGGAGGCGCATGGCACCGGGACCACGCTCGGAGACCCGATCGAGGCGCAGGCGCTGCTCGCCACATACGGGCAGGGGCGTCCGCAGGGGCGGCCGTTGTGGCTGGGCTCCCTGAAGTCCAACATCGGCCACACCTCCGCGGCGGCCGGTGTCGCCGGGGTGATGAAGATGGTCCTCGCGATGCGGCACGGGACGCTGCCGCAGACCCTCCACGTCGACGAACCGACCCCTCAGGTCGACTGGACGACAGGGGACGTGCGGCTGCTCGCCGAGGCGCGCGCGTGGGACGCCGCCGGCGGGCCGCGCCGGGCCGGGGTGTCGTCGTTCGGCGTGAGCGGGACGAACGCGCACGTGATTCTGGAGCAGGTGTCGGAGGACACCGCCGCGCGGGCGTCCGAGGCGCGGACGCCGGTGCCGGTGCCGTGGGTGTTCTCGGCGAAGTCGCCGCAGGCGTTGCGGGAGCAGGCCGCGCGACTGCTCGAGGTGTGCGGCGAGGACGTCGTCCACGTCGGTGACGTGGGCCTTTCGCTGGCGGTGACCCGGGCGCTCCACGAGTACCGGGCCGTGGTGGTCGGAGACCGGCAGCAACTGATGCAGGGTGTGCGCGCGTTGGCGTCCGAAGAGCCCTCGCCGCAGGTCGTGACGGCGAAGGCGCAGGTGCCCGACGGCACGGTGTTCGTGTTCCCGGGGCAGGGCGCGCAGTGGGTGGGCATGGCTGGTGAACTGCTCGACGCGTCGGCGGAGTTCGCCGGGTTCATGGCGGAGTGCGAGGCGGCGCTCGCTCCGTACACGCAGTGGCCGCTGCTCGACACCGTGCGCTCGGGCGAGGGGCTTGAGCGGGTGGACGTGGTCCAGCCGGTGCTGTTCGCGGTGATGGTGTCGCTGGCGAGGCTGTGGCGCTCGTACGGTGTCGCGCCCGATGCCGTCGTCGGGCACTCCCAGGGGGAGATCGCGGCAGCGGTGGTGGCCGGTGGGCTGTCCCTGGCGGACGGAGCGAAGGTCGTCGCCCTGCGCAGCCGGGCCATTGTGCGCCTCGCCGGGCGCGGCGGGATGGTCTCGGTGGCGCTGTCGTCCACCGCGGTGGAGGAGCGGCTGACCGCCTGGGGCGGGCGGCTGTCGTTGGCCGCCGTCAACGGACCCTCGGCCGTGGTGGTGTCGGGCGACTCCGACGCCCTGGAGGAACTCCTGTACTGCTGTGCGGCAGACGGGGTACGGGCCCGCCGTATCGACGTGGACTACGCCTCGCACTCGACGCATGTGGAGCAGATCGAGGCGGAGTTGAGGCAGGCCCTTGAAGGGGTCGAGGCGGCCCCCGGTGACGTCCCGCTGTTCTCGACCGTGACGGGGGAGTGGCTGGACACCTCGGAGATGGACGCCGCGTACTGGTACACGAACCTGCGCCGCACCGTCGGCTTCGAGTCGGCCGTCCGCACCTTGGCTGCCGACGGCTTCGGCGCCTTCATCGAGGTGAGCCCGCACCCGGTGCTGACGATGGCGGTCGAGGAGACGCTGGAGGCGGCCGGGGCGAGTGGCGTGGTCCTGGGCACGCTGCGTCGGGACGAAGGCGGCCTTCAGCGGATGCTGCTCGCTGTGGGGCAGGCCCACGTGCACGGCCTCGCGGTCGACTGGTCGGCCGTCTTCGAGGGAACTGGTGCCGTCCGTACCGACCTGCCCACCTACCCCTTCCAGGAGCGCCGTCTCTGGCTGGACGTCCCGGCCACCAGCTGGGATGTCGCCTCCGCGGGGCTCGGCACGACAGGGCATCCGCTCCTGGGCGCCGCCGTGGAGATCGCCGACACGGGTGAACTTCTGTGCACGGGGCGGCTTTCGCGGCGTACGCATCCGTGGCTCGCCGAGCACGCGGTCCAAGGCGCCGTCCTGTTGCCCGGCACCGCCTTCCTGGAGCTCGCGCTGCGGGCCGCCGCCGAAGCCGGCTGCGCCACGGTGGACGAACTCACCCTGTCCGCACCGCTCCTGCTGCCCGAAGAGGGCGCCGTGCACATTCAGGTCCGGCTCGGGGCGCCCGACGGTGAGGGGCGACGGGCGCTCGGCCTCTTCTCGCGTACGGAGCGGGAGACCGAGCCGGATTCCGGGGACGCCCCCGTGTGGACCGCCCACGCCACCGGAACCGTCGCCCCCGCCATCCGCCCCGCAGGGCCCGCCCTCGTCGCCTGGCCGCCACCCGGGGCCGAGGCCGTGGACATCGGGGACCTCTACGAGCGGTTCGCGGCGGCCGGATACACGTACGGGCCCACGTTCCAGGGGCTCCGTGCCGCCTGGGCCAGGGACGGCGAGATCTGCGCCGAACTCGTCCTGGACGAGCGCCAGCACGCCGACGCCCCCGGGTACCGCCTGCACCCGGCGCTCCTGGACGCCGCCCTGCAGAGCGCCGCCCTGCTGCCCGCCGGTGACGACACCGCACGTCTGCCGTTCAGCTGGAACGACGTGACCGCGCACGCCACGGGGGCCACCGCCGTACGGGTCAGGCTCACCGCCGAGGGTCCTGACGCCGTCGCCCTGACCGTGTACGACCTCGCGGGGCAGGAGGTCCTCTCGGCCGGTTCGCTCGCCCTGCGGCCCGCTTCTGTGGGTGGCTCGCCGCGTGCGGGAGACGGGCGGGACGGGCTGCACCGGGTGGACTGGGTGGCCTTGGAGCCCGCGCCGGACGCCGACGGCCTTTCGCCGACGCCCGACTGGGGCGACCTGGCTGCCCTGCGCGCCGAACCGGACAGCCCCGTGCCCGCCCTGGTCGTCGCCGACTGCCCGCGAGGAAACGCCGCGCAGGGCACCGGGGCCGAAGGCCGGGACAGCGGCGCGGAGTTCCACGCCGTCACCGCCGAATGCCTCGCCCTCGTACAGGAATGGCTGGCCGACGAGCGGTTCGACGGCTCCGTTCTCGCCGTCGTCACCCAGGGCGCGGTGAGCACGGGGCCCGGCGACCGGGCGGCGGACTGGACGCGGTCCGGCACAGGTGGCCTCCTGCGGACGGCGCAGGTCGAACACCCGGGCCGATTCCTGCTCGTGGACCTGGACGGCCGCCCGGAGTCGCGGGCCGCCCTGCCCGCCGCGCTCGCCTCGGGCGAACCCCACGTCGCCGTGCGCGCCGGGGAGATCCTCGTGCCGCGCCTGACCGCGGGGCCCGGCCGGGACACCCTGCCGCCGCCCGCCGACAGTGCGGACGGCTGGCGGATCGCCCTGTCCGGGGACGGCACGGTCGACGGGCTCACGACCGTCCCCGCGCCCGACGCGCTCGCCCCGCTCGGCGCGGGCCAAGTGCGTGTCGCCGTGCGGGCGGCGGGCCTCAACTTCCACGACGTGGTGGTCTCCCTCGGGCTCGACCCCGACCAGACGACGCTCGGCAGCGAGGGCGCAGGGGTCGTCCTCGAGGTCGGCGCGGACGTCGGCGACCTCGCGCCGGGGGACCGGGTGATGGGCGTGTTCGGCGGTGCCTTCGGGCCGACCGCCGTCGCCGACCAGCGCACCCTCGCCCGGATCCCGGCCGGCTGGACCTTCGCGCAGGCCGCGTCGGTGCCGATCGCCTTCCTCACCGCGTACTACGGCCTGTTCGACCTCGGCGGGCTGCGGCGCGGCCAGTCGGTCCTCGTGCACGCGGCGGCGGGCGGCGTCGGCATGGCCGCCGTCCAGCTCGCCCGGCACGCCGGAGCCGAGGTGTACGGGACGGCGAGCCCCGCCAAGCAGGACGTGCTGCGGGCGGCAGGTCTGGCCGACGACCACATCGCCTCGACGCGCACCGTCGACTTCGCCGACCGCTTCCTCGGTGTCAGCGGCGGCCGGGGCGTGGACGTCGTACTCGACTGCCTGGCACGGGAGTTCGTCGACGCGTCACTGGCGCTGCTTCCGCGCGGGGGCCGGTTCGTGGAGATGGGCAAGACCGACGTACGCGACGCCGACGACGTGGCGCGCGACCACCCCGGTGTCCACTACCGGGCCTTCGACCTGATGGAGGCCGGAGCGGAGCGGGTCGGCGCCATGCTCGCCGAGATCCTGTCCCTGTTCGAGCGGGGCGCCCTGACGCCGCTGCCGCTCACCTGCTGGGACCTGCGCCAGGCACCGCAGGCGTTCCGCCACCTGAGCCAGTCCCGGCACATCGGCAAGAACGTCCTCACACTGCCCGCGCCCCTCGACCCGGACGGCACCGTGCTGATCACCGGCGGCACCGGCACCCTCGGCGGACTCGTCGCCCGCCACCTGGTCACCGCCCACGGCGTACGCCGTCTGCTGCTGACGGGGCGCCTCGGCACGGACGCCCCGGGGGCCGGGCAGCTCGTACGCGAACTGCGCGATGCGGGCGCCGAGGTGACCGTCGAGCCGTGCGACGCGACCGACCGCGCCGCCCTCGGCGACCTTCTCGCGGGCGTGCCCCGGTCGCACCCGCTCACCGGTGTCGTGCACGCCGCCGGAGTCCTCGACGACGCCACCCTCACCGCGCTCACACCGGAGCAGCTCACCCGCGTCCTGCGGCCCAAGGCGGACGCCGCGCTCGCCCTGCACGAGCTGACCCGAGAGCACGACCTGGCCGCCTTCGTCCTGTTCTCGTCCGGCGCCGCCCTGCTCGGCGCCGCCGGACAGGCCAACTACGCCGCAGCCAACGCCGCGCTCGACGCGCTCGCCGCACGCCGCCGCGCCGAAGGGCTGCCCGCCGTGTCCATCGCGTGGGGCATGTGGGAGGAGCGCAGCGCCCTGACCGCGCACCTCACCGACGCCGACGTGCGGAAGATGGCGCGGGGCGGCGTCGGCGCCCTGTCCACCGCAGCGGCCCTCGCGCTGCTCGACGCCGCTCTGAGCGCGGCGCAGCCGCACGTACTGGCCGCCGATGTCGACCCGGCCGCACTGCGCGCGGCGGCCGCCACGGGCACCCCACTGCCGCCACTGCTCAGCGGCCTCGTGCGCGGCGCGGCGCGCAAGGGCGCCGCGCCCGCGGCCACCACCGCGCCCGCGGGACCCTCGCTCGCCGAACAGCTGGGCGGCCTGCCGCCCGCCGAGGCGCACCGGGCCCTGCTCGACCTGGTGCGCGGCAACGCCGCCGCCGTCCTCGGCCACGCCTCCACCGAACTGATCGGTGCGGAGCGGCCGTTCAAGGAGCTCGGCTTCGACTCCCTCACCGGCGTCGAACTCCGCAACCGGCTCATGGCGGCGACCGGGACCCGGCTGCCGGCCGCCCTCGTCTTCGACCACCCCACCCCCGACGCGCTCGCCCGCCACCTCGCCGCCCGGCTCCTCGCCGGTGCCGCGCCGGCCGCGCCACCCGGCGCCGCCGAACTCGACCGGCTCGACGCGCTCGCGGCCGAACTGGCCGACGCGGGCACCGAAGGGGCACACCGGCGCGCGGGCCTGGCCCGGCGGCTGCGCGGCGCCCTCGCCCGCCTCGAACCGGCGGCGGAGCCCGCGGGGGCCGACGGCGGGGCGGACTCCGCCGAAGCCGTCGAGTCCGCCACCAACGAAGAGATCTTCGACCTGATCGACAAGGAGCTGGGCATCTCGTGAGTCCCGTCCAGACCATCGTGAGTCCCGTCCGGGCCACGCCGTCCCGACGCACCCACGGAGGGGCCCGGTGAGCGAACAGAACGAGCAGAAGCTGCGCGACTACCTCAACCGCGTCACCATCGACCTGCGCGACACCCGCAGGCGGCTGCGCGAGGCCGAGGCCCGCGGCCGTGAGCCGATCGCCGTGGTGTCGATGAGCTGCCGCTTCCCCGGCGGCGTCCGTACCCCCGAGGAGCTGTGGGAGCTCCTGGCCGCGGGCCGGGACACCGTCACCGGCGTGCCCGGCGACCGCGGCTGGGACACCGCCCGGCTCACCGCGGGCGGGGTGCCCTGCCAGGGCGCGTTCCTCGACGGCGCCGCCGACTTCGACGCCGAGTTCTTCGCCGTGTCGCCGCACGAGGCCGTCGCGATGGACCCGCAGCAGCGGCTGCTGCTCCAGGCCGCGTGGGAAGCCGTCGAGCGCGCGGGCATCGACCCGGCGTCGCTGCGCGCCACCCGCACCGGCGTGTTCGCCGCCGCCATCGACCAGGGCTACGCCCAGCTCGGCACCGGCGCCCCCGAGATCGTCCAGGGCTTCCTGATGACCGGCAACTCGATGAGCGTCATGTCCGGCCGCGTCGCCTACACCCTCGGCCTTGAAGGACCCGCGGTCACCGTCGACACCGCCTGCTCGGCCTCGCTCGTCGCCCTGCACCAGGCGGCGCGGGCGCTGCGCGCCGATGAGTGCTCGCTCGCGCTCGCGGGCGGCGTGACCGTGATGTCGCGGCCGTCGGTGTTCACCGAGTTCAGCCGCCAGGGAGCCATGGCCGCCGACGGCCGCTGCAAGCCGTTCTCGGCCGCCGCCGACGGCACCGGCTGGGGCGAGGGCGTCGGCATGCTCCTCCTGGAGCGCCTGTCGGACGCCCGCCGCAACGGCCACCCCGTCCTCGCCGTGCTGCGCGGCTCCGCCGTCAACCAGGACGGCGCCAGCAACGGCCTCACCGCGCCGAACGGCCCCAGCCAGCAGCGCGTCATCCACGACGCCCTCGCCGACGCGGGCCTGTCCGCCGCCGACATCGACGCCGTCGAGGCGCACGGCACCGGAACGACCCTCGGTGACCCCATCGAGGCCGACGCGCTGCTCGCCACCTACGGCCGGGACCGCCGCGGCGAACACCCCCTGTGGCTCGGCTCGTTGAAGTCCAACATCGGTCACACCCAGGCCGCCGCCGGGGTCGCGGGCGTCATCAGGACGGTCCTCGCGCTGCGCCACGGGGTGTTGCCCGCCACCCTCCACATCACCGAGCCGACCCCGCATGTGGACTGGAGCGGGGGCACCGTCGCGCTCCTGACCGAGGCCAGGCAGTGGCCCGGGACCGGCGGTCCGCGCCGCGCGGGCGTCTCCTCCTTCGGCATGAGCGGCACCAACGCCCACGTCATCCTGGAGCAGGCCCCGGAACCCGAGCCGGTGCAGCGGCCCACGGGCACCGCGCCGGACGCCGTGCCGTGCCTGCTCTCCGGGCGCACCGCGGCTGCCCTGCGCGACCAGGCCGTACGCCTCAGGGCGCGCCTCGCCGCGGACCCGGATGCGCGCCCCGCCGACATCGGCTACTCACTCGCCACCACGCGCACCGCGTTCGCGCACCGCGCCGCCGTGACGGCCGCCGACCGCGATGAACTCCTCGCCTCGCTCCATGAGCTGGCCCGCGGCCCGGAGAGCGCCGCCGGCGCCGTCACCGGCCTCGCGGAGCCCGGGGCGGGCCGGGTCGTCATGGTCTTCCCGGGGCAGGGTGCGCAGTGGCCCGGCATGGGCCGCGAACTCCTGGACACCGCACCGGAGTTCGCCCGCTCCATGGCCGCCTGCGAGGACGCGCTGTCCCCCTTCGTGGACTGGTCGCTGCACGACGCCGTACGCGGCGATCCCGGCGCGGCGCCGCTGGAGCGGGTCGACGTGGTGCAGCCCGCGCTGTTCGCCGTGATGGTGTCGCTGGCCGCCCTGTGGCGGTCCTGGGGCGTCGAACCGGACGCCATGGTGGGCCACTCGCAGGGGGAGATCGCCGCGGCGGTGGTCGCCGGGGCGCTGTCCCTGGCGGACGGGGCGAAGGTCGTCGCCCTGCGCAGCCGGGCCATCGCCGCGCTCGCGGGCGACGGCGGCATGGTCTCGCTCGCTGTGTCACGTGAGCGGGCCGAGGACATGATCGCCCCCTGGGCCGAGCGGCTGTCGGTCGCGGCGGTCAACGGCCCGGCGTCCGTCGTCGTGTCCGGTGACGCGGCGGCCCTCGCCGAGCTGACCGGGCAGTGCGCGGTGCGCGGCGTACGGGCGCGTACGATCCCCGTCGACTACGCCTCGCACTCCGCGCACGTCGAGGGCATCGAGGAAGACATCCTCACGGCCCTCTCCGACATCACTCCGGCCGCCTCACGCACCCCACTCCTCTCCACCGTCACGGGGGAGCGGCTGGACACGACAGCCATGGACGCCGGGTACTGGTACCGGAACCTGCGCCACACCGTGCGCTTCGACACCGCAGTCCGCGCACTCGCCGAGCAGGGGCACGGCGTCTTCCTCGAAGTCTCCCCGCACCCGGTCCTCACGGTGCCGGTCCAGGACACCGTCGAGTCGGCGGGCGTCCCCGACGCCGTCGTCACCGGCACCCTGCGCCGCGACGAGGGCGGCATCCGCCGCGCCCTGACGTCCGCGACCGAACTGTGGGCGCGCGGCGTGCCGGTCAACTGGCGGAAGGTGTACGAGGGTTGGGGCGCGCGCCGAGTCGACCTGCCCACGTACCCGTTCCAGCAGCGCCGCCACTGGCTGACGCCTGTCGCGCCGTCACCCGTCGAGCGTGAGTCCCTCGACTCCTCCGCCTCCTCCGCCTCCTCCGCCTCCTCCGCCTCCACCGCCGCCTGGCGCTACCGCGTGGACTGGCACCCCGTCCCCGACCCGGCGGCACCCGCGCTCACGGGCACGTGGCTGGTCCTGGTACCGGAAGGCCACGAGGAGAGCGAGACGGTACGGGGGGCCGTGCGGGCGCTTCGGGTGCATGGGGCCGAGGTGGTCACGGTGGGGAGTGGGGTGGCGGAAGGGGCGTGCCGCGCCCGTCTCGCCGCTGCCGTCAGCACCGCCACCGGTGGCCGCCCCCTCGCCGGGGTTCTCTCCCTTCTCGGTCTCGCGGATCACCCGCACGCACAACACCCGGGCCTGCCCACCGGTACGGCTCTGACCCTCGCGCTCGTGCAGGCGCTCGGTGACCTCGGCGTCACCGCGCCCCTCTGGTGCGCCACCCGTGGCGCCGTCTCCACGGGCGCGGGCGATCCGCTCACCGCGCCCGCGCAGGCGCAGGTGTGGGGCACCGGGATGGTCGCCGCCCTGGAACACCCGCGGCGCTGGGGCGGGTTGATCGACCTGCCGGACACGGCCGACGCCCGCGCCGGGGAACGGCTCTGCGCCGCGCTCGGGGGCCTGGACGGCGAGGACCAGCTCGCGGTGCGCCCCACCGGCCTCTACGCCCGCCGTCTCGTCCGCGCCCCCCGCCCCGTTCGCCCCGCGCGTGTCTGGAAGCCCCGAGGCACCGTCCTGCTCACCGGCGGCACTGGAACCCTGGGCCCGCACCTGGCGCGCTGGCTGTCCCGCCGCGGCGCCACCCACCTGGTCCTGCCCGGGCGGCGCGGGGAAGACGTGCCCGGAGCGGGCGCACTCCGTGCGGAGCTGGCCGAGTACGGCGCGACGCTCGCGCTGCCCGCCTGCGACCTGGCCGACCGCGACCAGGTCGAACGCCTCCTCGCCGGGCTCGAAGCGGACGGCGCACCCGTCACCGCGGTCGTGCACGCCGCCGCGCACATCGCGCTCGCCCCGCTCGACACCATCCCCGTGACGGCGTACGAGCGTGTCGTCGCCGCCAAGGCGGCGGGCGCGGCGCATCTCGACGCCCTGCTCGACCGCGAGCTCGACGCGTTCGTGATGTTCTCCTCGATCGCCGGCGTCTGGGGAAGCGGTGACCACGGCGCGTACTCCGCGGCCAACGCCCACCTCGACGCCCTCGCCCAGTACCGGCGCGGTCGCGGCCTGAGCGCGACCACCGTCGACTGGGGCATCTGGCGGGCGGCGCCCCCGGCCGGTGCGGACGGCGCGCCGTCCACCGACGTCGCCGATGCCGATGCCGATCTCTTCAACCTCGAAGAGCACGGCCTGCCCCGGATCGACGCCGAGCGGGCGCTCGCCGCGCTCCAGCAGATCCTCGACGACGACGAGACGCTCGTGACCGTCGCCGACGTCGACTGGGAGCAGTTCGCCCCGGTCTTCACCACCGGCCGCCCCAGTCCGCTCCTGAGCACCGTCCCCGAAGCGCGCCGCGCTCTGGAGGGGCACGGCGAGGATGACGTCCCGGCCGCATCCAACCTGCGAAGGCGGCTCACCGCGCTGCGGCAGCCCGTCGAACGGGACCGGCTGCTGCTCGACCTCGTCCGCGGCCACGCCGCCGCCGTCCTCGGCCACGACCGTGCCGACGCCGTACCGCCCACCAGGGCGTTCCAGGAGCTCGGCTTCGCCTCCCTCACCGCCGTCGAACTCCGCAACCGCCTCAACAAGGCGACCGGCCTGCGGCTGCCGTCGACCCTCGTCTTCGACCACCCGTCGGCCGCCGCGCTCGCCACGCACCTGAAGTCCTGCCTGCTCGGGGCGGATGAGACGGCGGAGGCAGCGGGGGTGGCGGCGGTGGCGGCCCCCCGTTCCGAAGCGGCCGACGAACCGATCGCCGTCGTCTCCATGGGCTGCCGCCTCCCCGGCGGTGTCGCCTCGCCCGAGGAACTCTGGCGACTGCTCTCAGAGCGGGGCGACGCCGTCACCGGATTCCCGGCCGGGCGCGGCTGGGACATCGACGCGCTCTACGACCCGGATCCCGAGAACCCGGGCACCTCGACCACCCGGCACGGCGGATTCCTGCACGACGCCGCCGACTTCGACGCGGCCTTCTTCGGCATCTCACCCCGCGAAGCCCTCGCCATGGACCCGCAGCAGCGGCTCCTCCTGGAGATCTCCTGGGAAGCCCTGGAACGCGCGGGCCTGGACCCGGAGGCGCTGCGCGGCAGCCGTACGGGCGTCTTCACCGGCGTCAACTACAGCGACTACGGGGCCGCGGTGGCCCGCTCCGCACAGGGCGAGGGCCATCTGCTGACCGGCAGCGCCCCCAGCGTCGTCTCCGGGCGCGTCGCCTACACCCTGGGTCTGGAGGGACCCGCGGTCACCGTCGACACCGCCTGCTCCTCCTCCCTGGTCGCCCTGCACCTGGCCGCCCGCGCGCTGCGCGCCGGGGACTGCTCGCTGGCCCTGGTCGGCGGCGTCGCGGTGATGGCGACACCCGGCGCCCTCATCAGCTTCTCGCGGCAGCGCGGCCTCGCGGCCGACGGCCGGTGCAAGGCGTTCTCCGACGACGCCGACGGCATGGGCATGGCCGAGGGAGCCGGGGTGCTGCTCGTCGAGCGGCTGAGCGAGGCCCGCCGCAACGGCCACCCCGTCCTCGCCGTCCTGCGCGGCTCCGCCGTCAACCAGGACGGCGCGAGCAACGGTCTCTCGGCCCCCAACGGCCCCAGCCAGCAGCGCGTCATCCGCGCCGCCCTCGCCGACGCGGGACTGACCGGCGCGGACGTCGACGTGGTGGAGGCGCACGGCACCGGCACCACCCTGGGTGACCCCATCGAGGCCCAGGCGCTCCTCGCCACGTACGGCCAGGACCGGCCTGCGGGGCGGCCCCTCCTGATCGGCTCCCTCAAGTCCAACATCGGCCACACCCAAGCTCTTTCGGGCGTCGCGGGCGTCATGAAGACGGTCCTTGCCCTGCGCCGTGCCACCGTCCCGGCAACGCTCCACGCCGAGCGGCCCACCACCCACGTGGACTGGACGGCGGGCGACGTCGCCCTCGTGACCGAGGCCGAGCAGTGGCCCGACACGGGCAGGCCGCGTCGCGCGGGCGTCTCCTCCTTCGGGCTCAGCGGCACCAACGCCCACGTCGTCCTGGAGGAGGCCCCCGAGCCCGCCGAGCCCGCCGAGCCCCACTCCCGACCCGACGGGCCCGAGCGCGCCCGCACCATTCCGGTCGTCCCCTGGTGCCTCTCGGCCCGCTCCGCCGACGCCCTGCGCGACCAGGCCGAGCGCCTGCTCCGCCGACTGACCCGGACGGACCCGGCCGACGCGGCCGACGCGGCGGACGTCGCCCTCTCCCTCGCGGGACGCACCGCCTTCCCGCACCGCGCCCTCCTCGTCGGCGGCCGGGACCGCCTCCTTCCGGCCCTGAAGGAGTGGGTGGAGGGCGGGGACCCCACGGTGAGCGGTGTCGCCGATCACGAGTCCCGCACCGTCCTGATGTTCCCGGGACAGGGCTCGCAGTGGACCGGCATGGCCCGACAACTCCTGAACGAGAGCCCCGAGTTCGCCGACAGCATGGACGCCTGTGCACAGGCGCTCGCCCCGCACGTCGACTGGTCGCTGCTCGACGTCGTGCGCGACGGCAGCGGCCTGGACCGCGTCGACGTGGTGCAGCCGGTCCTCTTCGCCGTGATGGTGTCCCTCGCGCGGCTGTGGCGTGCGTACGGTGTCGTCCCGGACGCCGTCGTCGGGCACTCCCAGGGTGAGATCGCCGCGGCCGTGGTGGCCGGCGCGCTGACGCTGGAGGACGGGGCGAAGGTCGTCGCCCTGCGCAGCCGCGCGCTCGCCCGGCTCGCCGGACGCGGTGGAATGGTGTCGCTCGCGCTGCCCTCGCGCCGGGCCGCCGAGCGGATCGCGGCCTGGGAGGGACGGCTGTCGGTGGCGGCGGTCAACGGCCCCTCGTCGGTGGTGGTCTCCGGTGACGTGGACGCGCTGGAGCAACTCGTGGAGGCGTGCGCGGCCGACGGCGTACGCGCACGGCGCGTCGACGTCGACTACGCGTCCCACTCGGCCCACATGGAAGCCCTCGAAGCCGAACTGGCCACCGCCCTCAAGGGCATCGAGCCCACTGCGCCCGACATCCCGCTGTACTCCACCGTGACCGACGGCTGGCTGGACACGGCGACGATGGACGCCCGCTACTGGTACACCAACCTCCGCCGCACCGTGGGCTTCGAGTCCGCCGTGCGCGCCCTCGCCGCGGCGGGCCACCGTACGTACATCGAGGTGAGCCCGCACCCGGTCCTCACCCCGGCCGTGGAGGAGACCCTGGAGTCGGCGGGCGCCGACGACGCGGCCGTGCTCGGCACCCTGCGGCGCGACGAGGGCGGCATGGAGCGGGTGCTCCGCTCCCTCGGCGCCGCCTGGGCGCACGGCGCTCCCGTCGACTGGACACCGCTCTTCGCGGACACCGCCGCCCACCGCGTCGACCTGCCCACGTACGCCTTCCAGCACCGCCCCTACTGGGCCGTGCCGGGCCCCGACGCCGGCGCCGACGTCACGGCGGCGGGTCTCGGTGCGACCGGACACCCGCTCCTGGGCGCGGCCGTCGAACTCGCCGACACCGGCGAGACGCTGCTCAGCGGGCGGCTCTCGGTGCGCACCCACCCCTGGCTCGCGGACCACGCCGTATCGGATGTCGTGCTGCTGCCCGGCGCCGCGTTCGTGGACCTCGCCGTCCGCGCCGGGGACGAGGCAGGATGCCCCGCCCTGGAGGAACTGACCCTTCAAGCCCCCCTGTTGCTCCCCGCGAGCGGCGGCGTACAGCTACAGGTGCGGGTCGGCGCCCCGGACGGCACCGGCCGCCGCACGGTGGACGTACACGCCCGGCCGGACGCCGCGGCCGACGCGCCGTGGACCCCGCACGCCACCGGGTTCCTGGCCGAAGCGGCCGAGGCGGCCGAGGCGGGGCCACCGGTGGACGGGACGGGCCGTCCACCGGCCGGGGCCGAGACCGTCGACGTCGACGACCTCTACGAGCGCTTCGCCGCGGCTGGATACGGCTACGGCCCCGCCTTCCAGGGGCTCCGCGCCGCGTGGCGCCACGGGGACGACCTGTACACCGAGGTACGCCTGGGCGAGGACCAGCAGGCGGCGGCCACCGCCTTCGGCATCCACCCCGCACTGCTCGACGCGGCGCTCCAAGGACTGTGGCTGGCACCCGGTGGCAGCGGGGGCGTGGACCTCGCACCGGGCACCGCACGGCTGCCGTTCGCGTGGACCGGTGTGACCCTGCACGCCTCCGGAGCCACCGCGCTGCGCGTCCGCCTCTCCCCGGACACCGAGGGGACCGTGTCCCTCACCGCGCACGACCTCTCCGGCCGCCCGGTGATCACGGTGGCCGGGCTGGCCGTCCGCCCGGTCGACGTCGAAGCCCTGCGCACCACCAAGGCCTCGCCGACGGACGACTCCCTGTACCGCCTGGAATGGACACCCCTCCCCACTCCGGCCACCGACCGCACCCCGCCCACCTCATGGGCCGCCCTCGGCTCCGGCGCGCCGCCGCTCGACACCTACCCCGACCTCGCCGCCCTCGTCGCGGCCGTCGACCGCGGGGCACCCCTGCCGGACGTGCTCCTCGTGCCGTGCCCCGTGCCCGGCGGGGGCGGTGGGACTGCTGGGGACGGCGGGTCTGCTGAGGACGATGGGGAAGACGCGTCCGCCGTACGGGCCGTCGTCGGCGCCACCCTCGCGCTCCTGAAGGCATGGCTCGCCGACGACCGGTTCGCCGATACCCGCCTGGTGTTCCTCACTCGTGGTGCCGTCCGCACGAGGCCTGACGACTTCCTGAGCGATCCCGCCGCCGCGGCGGCCCGGGGCCTGGTGCGCTCGGCCCAGGCCGAGCACCCCGACCGGTTCGTCCTCGTCGACGCGCCGGACCGGGAGGACTTGCTCGCCCTGTTGCCGGGCGCCCTGGACCTCGGCGAGCCCCAACTAGCCGTACGTGAAGGGCAAATGCTCGCCGCGCGCCTCGCCCCCGTACCGCCGCCGGGACCGGCCGATGAACGATCCGCGCCGCTGGACCCCGAAGGCACCGTCCTCGTCACCGGCGCGGGCGGTGTGCTCGGCGGGCTCGTCGCCCGGCACCTCGCGGCCCGGCACGGTGTGAAACACCTTCTCCTGGCCGGGCGGCGCGGAGCCGACACGCCCGGGGCCGCCGCGCTCCTCGCCGACCTGCAAAGGCTTGGCTGCGAAGCGGAGTTCGCGGCGTGTGACGTCGCCGATCGGGCCGCCGTCGCGGAGCTGCTCGCGAAGGTGCCGGTCCAGCATCCCCTGACGGGTGTCGTGCATGCCGCCGGTGCCCTCGACGACGGCGTGGTCACTTCGCTCACACCCGAACGTCTCGACCGCGTCCTGCGGCCCAAGGTCGACGCGGCCCTCGCCCTGCACGAGGCGACCCGCGAGCTGCCCCTGTCCGCGTTCGTCCTCTTCTCCTCCGCGGCGGGCGTCATCGGTAACGCCGGCCAGGCCAACTACGCGGCCGCCAACGCCTACCTGGACGCCCTGGCCCAACGCCGCGACGCGGATGGGCTGCCCAGCCAGTCCCTCGCCTGGGGGCTGTGGGAACAGCGCAGTGAGATGACCGGCACGCTGGAGGGCACCGGACTGCGGCGAATGGCCCGCGGCGGTGTCGCCGCACTCTCCGACGCCCAGGGCCTCGCGCTGTTCGACGCCGCGCTGCGCCTCGACGACACCCTGCTCGTGCCCGTACGCCTCGACACCGCCCGACTGCGGGCGGGCGCCACGCGCGGCTCCGTGCCGCCGCTGCTGCGGGGTCTGGTGCGCGGTGCCAGGCCCACCGCGGCGAGGGCCGACGCGGCGCAAGTGGCTACGCTGCGCGACCAGTTGGCGTCCCTGGGCGGTGAGGAGCGCCGGGAGCGGGTCGAGGAGCTGGTACGGGCCCGCGTCGCCGACGTCCTCGGGCACGAAGGCCCCGAAGCGATCGACCCGGAGCAGGCGTTCAAGGACCTCGGCTTCGACTCCCTGACCGCCGTCGACCTCCGCAACCGCCTGAACGCGGCCACCGGCCTGCGCCTGCCAGCCACCCTCGTCTTCGACCACCCCACCCCGGCAGCCGCCGCCGCGTACGTGACCGCCCGCCTCGCCCCGCCCGCCGAACCAGCCGCCCCCGTCGAACCGGCCGCCCACGCCGACGCGGACGGCGACCGGGAACTGCGACGGCGGATCGCCGCAGTCCCGGTGACACGGCTGCGCGAGGCCGGACTCCTGGAAGCGGTACTCCGCCTCACCGAGGCCGACAGCGAGGCACCCGACAGCGGCGGCACGGGCCCCGTGGACGACACCGACGCGATCAAGGAGATGGAAGTGGACGCACTCGTGCGCATGGCGCTGGGCGGCGGCGAGCGTGCCTGACCCGGCGCGGGACGAAAGGAAGAACATGTCCACGGACCAGGACCAGGTGGTCGAGGCACTGAGGGCCTCCCTCCTCGACAACCAGCGCCTACGCCAGGAGATCAGCAGACTCACCGACGAGGCGGACGAGGCGGACGAGGCGGACGAGGCGGACGGGGCGAACGAGGCGAACGAGGCGGACGGGGCGAACGAGGCGGGCGGCGCCCGCGAGCCGGTCGCCGTCGTGGCGATGAGCTGCCGTTTCCCCGGTGGCGTCGACTCCCCCGAAGACCTGTGGGAACTGCTCGTCAAGGAGCGGGACGCCGTCACCGGCTTCCCCGCCGACCGGGGATGGGACCTCGACGGCGTCTTCGACGACGACCCGGACGCTCCGGGCACCTCGTACACCCGCGAAGGCGGATTCCTCCACGACGCCTGCGCCTTCGACCCCGGCTTCTTCGGGATCTCGCCCCGCGAGGCCCTCGCCATGGACCCGCAGCAGCGCCTTCTCCTGGAGACCTCCTGGGAGGCGATCGAGCGCGCGGGCATCGACCCCCGCACGCTCAAGGGCAGCCGCACCGGCGTCTACGCGGGCGTCATCTACAGCGAGTACGGCTCCCGCCTCACCCGCGTACCCGAGGAACTCGAGGGCTTCCTCGGCACCGGCTCCATCGCCAGCGTCGCCTCGGGGCGCGTCGCCTACACCCTCGGCCTCCAGGGCCCCGCGGTCACCCTGGACACCGCCTGCTCCTCCTCGCTCGTCGCCCTCCACCTGGCCTGCCAGGCCCTGCGGGCGGGCGACGCCACCCTGGCCCTCGCGGGCGGCGTGACCGTGATGGCGACGCCCGGCTTCTACGTCGGGTTCAGCAGGCAGCGCGGCCTGGCACCGGACGGCCGCTGCAAGTCCTTCTCCGCCGCCGCCGACGGCGCGGGCTTCGGCGAAGGCGCCGGCATGGTCCTCCTGGAGCGCCTGTCGGACGCCCGCCGCCACGCCCACCCGGTCCTCGCCGTCATCCGCGGCTCCGCCGTCAACCAGGACGGCGCGAGCAACGGCCTGACCGCGCCGAACGGCCCCGCCCAGGAACGCGTCATGCGCCAGGCACTGGACAGCGCAGGGCTGGCCCCGGCCGAGGTCGACGCCGTCGAGGCGCACGGCACAGGGACCGTACTCGGCGACCCCATCGAGGCGCAGGCGCTGCTCGCCACGTACGGGCAACGGCGGCCTGCAGAGCGGCCGTTGTGGGTCGGCTCCCTCAAGTCGAACCTCACGCACACCCAGGCCGCCGCCGGAGTCGGCGGCGTCATCAAGACGGTCCTCGCGCTCCGCCACGGCCTGCTGCCGCGCACCCTGCACATCGACCGACCCACCCCGCAGGTCGACTGGACCGAAGGCGCCGTCCGGCTGCTCACCGCCGCGACGCCGTGGCCCGCCACGGGCCGCCCGCGCCGCGCCGGGGTCTCCTCCTTCGGAGCCAGCGGCACCAACGCCCACGTCATCCTGGAGCAGGCCCCCGAGGAGCGGGAAGCGGCGGGTGAGCAGGGGGAGTACGAAGGACCCGTCGCCTGGCCACTGTCCGCCAAGGGCACGACGGCGTTACGCGGCCAGGCCGCCGCCCTGCACGCCCACGTCCTGGCCGACCCGGGACTGCGCCCCGCCGACATCGGCCTCTCCCTGGCCACCGGCCGCTCCCGGTTCACCGACCGCGCCGTCGTCGTGGGCTCCGACCGCGCCCGACTGCTCGACGGCCTCGGCGCATTGGCGCGCGGCGAACTCCTCGCCGAAGGCGCCACCGGCACCGCCCCGCGCGGCGGACGCAAAGCCGTCTTCGTCTTTCCCGGGCTCGGCGCGCAGTGGCCCGGCATGGCGAGCGGACTCCTCGACGCCTCACCGGTGTTCGCCGCCCGCATGGCCGACTGCGAGCGGGCCTTCGCCCCGTACCTCGACTGGTCGCCGAGCGCGGCGCTGCGCGGCGATCCCGGCGCGCCGTCCCTCGACCGCGTGGAGGTCCTGCAGCCCGCGCTGTTCGCCGTGATGGTGTCCCTCGCGGCCGTGTGGCGCGCCCATGGCGTCGAGCCCGCGGCGGTCGTCGGCCACAGCCAGGGCGAGGTCGCCGCGGCGTGCGTCGCCGGAGCCCTCACCCTTCAGGACGCCGCCCGGGTCGCGGCCCTGCGCAGCCGCGCCCTGGCCGGGGTCACCGGCGGGGGCGGCATGGCCACCTTGATGATGTCGGGGCGGGAGGCCGAGCGGCTCCTGGCCGAGCGCGGGGGAGAAGTGTCGGTCGCGGCGGTCAACGGACCGCGCGTCGTGGTCGTCGCGGGCCCCTCCGCCGCCGTCCGCGATCTCGTCGCGGACCTGTCGGAGCAGGGCCTCATGGCCTGGAACATCCCGGTCGACTACGCCTCGCACTCCGGCGCCGTCGACACAGTGCGGGACGAACTGCACACCGCGCTCGCCGGTATCGAGCCGCGCACGCCCGACGTGCCGCTGCTCTCCGCCGTCGACGCCGACTGGCTGAGCGCCGACGGCATCACCGCCGCTTACTGGTACCGCAACCTGCGCGAGCCCGTCCGCTTCCACGCGGCCGTGAACCGGCTGCTCGACGCGGGCCACCGCACCTTCGTCGAGGTCAGCCCGCACCCCACCCTCACCTACGGCATCGCGGACACGGCGGCCGACGCCGACGTGCACGACGTAGAGGTGATCGGCACACTGCGCCGCGACGAGGGCGGCCCGCGGCGACTGCTGCTCGCCCTGGGCGAGGCGTACGCGGCGGGCCTTCCGGTCGACTGGCGGCCCGCGTACGAGGGAACCGGGGCCCGCCGCGTCGACCTGCCCACGTACGCGTTCCAGCGGCAGCGCTACTGGCTCGACGCGCCCGCCCCCGGCGGCGACCCGGCCACGACAGGACAGAGCGACCCCGGTCACCCCCTGCTCGGCGCCGCGGTCGACCTGCCGGACGGCGGCACCCTCTTCACCGGGCGGCTCTCGACGGCCGCCCACCCGTGGCTCGCCGACCACGCCGTCTCCGGCACCGCCCTGCTGCCCGGCGTGGCCTTCCTGGAGATGGCGGCCCACGCCGGCGCCCGGCTCGGCTGCCCGCGGATCGAGGAGCTGACCCTCGCCGCCCCGCTGCCCCTGCCCGCCGCGGGCGAGGCCGCGGGCGTCCAACTGCGGCTCGGCGTGGGCCCGGCGGACGAGCGGGGGCGGCGCGCGGTCGCGTTCCACTCCCGGCCCGAGGACGCGCCGGGCCAGGAGTGGACCCAGCACGCGAGCGGCCACCTCGCACCCGGTACGGCGGAACACGCGGCGCCTGCCGCGCCCGCGGCCTGGCCGCCGGAGGGCGCCCGGCCGCTGAGCGTCGATGACCTGTACGGCGCGCTGGAGTCCCGGGGCGTCGAGTACGGCCCCGCCTTCCAGGGGCTGCGCGCCGCCTGGGGCCTCGGCGACGAGGTCTTCGCCGAAGTGAGCCTGCCTAACGGCGTGACGGACGCCTTCACCGTGCACCCCGCGCTGCTCGACGCGGCCCTCCAGACGGCGGGGCTGCGTACCACTGCATCGGACGTCGGCGACGGCAGTGGCGGGGCATCGGGCGTGCCCCTGCCGTTCTCGTGGAGCCGCGTCACCCTCGGCTCGGGCTCGGGTTCGGGGCGTACGCTGCGAGTGTCCCTGCGCACCGACGGCAGCACCGACGACACGGACGCGGTGAGCGTGCGCATCACCGGTGAGGACGGTCGACTCGTCGCGGACATCGGGTCACTGACCTTGCGCATGGCCTCGTACGACGGACTGTGCGCCCTCGACCGCTCGCTGTACCGCGTGGACTGGATCCGGGCGGAGCAGCAGGCCGCCCCACCCGCCCACGGCCGCTGGGCGGTGCTCGGGGAAGCCGACGCCCGGCTGCTGCCGGCAGGGTTCCCCGCCACGCCCCTCACGGTCGACGCCGTCGACGCGGTCCTGCTGCCCTGCCCGCCGCCGACCGGACCCGACACGCCCGAGGACGTGCACCGCGTCACCGCGACCGTCCTGGACCGCCTGCGCGCCTGGCTCGCGGACGCCACGTCACCCGCCGTCCCGCTGGTCGTCCTCACCCGAGGAGCGCCCGGACCCGGCACGCGACCCGCGCAAAACGTGTCCGGTGCGTCCGCCGCCGTCTGGGGGCTGCTGCGCTCGGCCCAGCTCGAACACCCCGGCCGGTTCGTCCTGCTGGACACCGACGACCCGGACGCGACGGCCGCGGCCCTGCCCGCCGTACTCGCCGCCGATGAGCCGCAACTCGCTCTGCGGGACGGTGTCCTGTACGCGCCCAGGCTCGTGCACGCGCCCAGGATCGAGCGCGCCCCCGGCTCCGTTCGCGCCGCGCCGCCCGCCGGGAGCGGCGAGGGGCCGTTCGACCCGGACGGCACCGTCCTGCTCACCGGCGGAGGCGGCGTCCTCGCGGGCATCCTCGCCCGCCACCTCGTCACCCGGCACGGCGTACGCCACCTGCTGCTGCTCGGCCGCCGGGGAGCCGACAGCCCCGGCGTGGCCGAACTGACCGAGGAACTGAGGGAATCGGGCGCCGACGTGACCACTGCGGCCTGCGACATCGCGGACCGCGAGACCGTCGCCCACGTCTTGGCCGGGATACCGGCGAACCACCCGTTGCGCGCCGTCGTCCACACCGCGGGCGTCCTGGACGACGGCCTGCTGGAGGCGCAGACCGCCGAGCGGCTGCGCGCCGTGCTGCGGCCCAAGGTGGACGGGGCCCACCACCTGCACGCGCTCACCCGGGACGCGGGCCTGACGGCGTTCGTCGTCTACTCGTCGGCCGCCGGCGTCTTCGGCAGCCCCGGCCAGTCCACGTACGCCGCGGCCAACTCCGCACTCGACGCCCTCATGGCACAGCGGCACCACCTCGGCCTGCCCGCCACCTCACTGGCCTGGGGCCTGTGGGAGCAGCGCAGCGGCCTGACCGCCGGCCTCTCCGACACCGACCTGCGGCGCTTGAACCGCAGCGGCGTGCGCGGCCTTTCGGCGGGGGAGGGCATGGCGCTGTTCGACCGTGCGCTCGGCCTCGGCGAGCCACTCCTGGTACCCGTCCACCTCGATTTCGCCGCCTACCGGGCCCAAGGCGTGCCCCCGCTCCTGCGCTCCCTCGTCAAGACGCGGGCCGTATCCCGAACCGCGCCCGACGGCGAGCCCCTGCGCCGACGCCTGGCCACCGCCGACGAGGATGAGTACGCACAGATCCTCCTCGACCTCGTCCTGGGCGAGGCCGCCGACGTGCTCGGACACGCCACGCCCGAAGTCCTGGCCGCGGACGACGCGTTCCTCTCCGTCGGCTTCGACTCGCTGACCGCGGTCGAGCTGCGCAACCGGCTCGCCACCCGCACCGGCCTGCGGCTGCGCCCCACCACGGTCCTCGACAGCGGCACCCCCGCCCGCCTCGCCGGACTGCTGCGCACCGAACTGGCCACGGCGGCCGTGGACGACCCCGGGCCCGCGACCGGGCGGCCCACGACCACCGATCCCGTCGGCACCCTGTTCCGGCAGGCCTGCGACCTCGGCCGGGTCGACGACGGCATCGCCCTCCTCAAACACGCCGCCGCCCTGCGCCCCGACTTCCGCACCGGAAGCGAACTCATGGCCGCGGCGGCCAAGCCGGAGCTACTGCGGCTGTGCCGCGACGACAGCGCCCCGCAGCTGGTGTGCTTCGGCTCCGTCGTCGCGCTGGGCGGCGCGCACCAGTACGCGCGCTTCGCCGCCCGGTTCCGCGACCGGTACGGCGTCAGCGCCCTCGCGGCCCCCGGGTTCCTGCCGGGTGAACCCGTACCCGCCGAGATGTCCGCACTCCTGGACTTCCAGGCGCGCACCCTGCGCGAGGAACTCGGCGAGCGGCCCCTCGTCCTGACCGGCTCCTCCTCCGGCGGCACCCTCGCGCACGGTGTCGCGGCCCGCCTGGAGGAGCTGGGCGCGGGCCCGGCCGCCGTGGTGCTGCTCGACACCTACCTCTCGGACAACGAAGGGATGACCCAGTTCAACGACGTACTGATCGGCGGAATGTTCGCGCGCGAGGAGCGGGCCGCCCCCATGGACGGCACCCGCCTCACCGCCATGGGCCGCTACTTCCGCCTCCTGGACACCTGGACACCGCCCGAGGTGAAGGCGCCCACCCTCCTCGTCCGCGCCAGGGAACCGCTCGGCACACCGGATCCCGGCGCGGGCGACTGGCGCGCCACCTGGCCGACCGCCCGATGCGTCGTCGACGTGCCCGGCGACCACTTCTCCCTCATGGAGGAGCACGTCGGCACCACGGCCCGGGCTGTCGCCGACTGGCTCGACACCGTCCTCGCTCACTCGACCACCACCATCTGATGCCCCACCAGCACCTTAGGAGAGGCGCATGACGCGAGCGCCGCACACCGCCCCCGACCATCGAGCCGACACCGGCCCCCACCGGATCGCCGTCCTCGGCGCCGGGGTCATGGGGGCGGGCATCACCGCCCTCGCCCTCGGACACGGCGTACCGGTCCTGCTCGTCGACGTCGACGAGGAGCGACTCGGCCGGGCCCGGGACGACATCGACCGGGAGCTGCGCGTGGCGCAGCTGATGGGCCGCCTCCCGGCCACCGCCGACACCGGAACCCTGACACTGGCCGCCACCGCCGAAGGCGTCGGCGACGTCACCGCCGTCGTCGAGGCCATCACCGAGGTCGCCGAACTCAAGGCCAAGGCGCTCGCCGACGTCTCGGCCCGGGTGCGCCCCGGCACCCCGCTGATCTCGAACACCTCGTCCATCCCCATCGACGAGCTCGCCGGATACGCGGAACGCGCCGAGGACGTCGTCGGCACGCACTTCATGAACCCGCCCTACCTGATCCCGACCGTCGAGGTCATCCGGGGCGCCCGGACCGGCGAGGAGACCATGACCGCCGTCGGCGCCCTGCTCACCGCCCTGGCCCGTGACCAGGTCGTCGTGCGCGACGCCCCCGGCTTCGTCACCAGCCGTGTCCTGCACCCGATGATCAACGACGCGGCCCGGGTCGTGCAGGAGGGCACCGCGACGGCCGAGGCGGTCGACGCCCTCATGGAGGGCTGCCTGGGCCATCCCACCGGCCCGCTGCGCACCGCCGATCTGATCGGCATCGACAACTTGGTGGACTCGCTGCGCGTTCTGTACCAGCACACCAAGGACGAGGGCTGCCGCCCCTGCGACCTGCTGCTCGACAAGGTCCGCCAGGGCGAACTCGGCCGCAAGACCGGCCGCGGATTCTACGCATACCAGGAGGAGAACTGATGAGCAGCTTCGACACCGAGGCCGTCGAGAAGGAGATCCTGCGCTTCCTGGAGGCGCGCACCAAGCGCTCCTGGGAGACCGACGCCGACCTCTTCGCCTCCGGCGGTCTCTCCTCGCTGTTCGCGATGGAGCTCGTCGTGCACCTGGAGAAGTCCTTCGGCGTCTCCGTACGCGGCGCCGATCTGCGGCTGGACAACTTCCGTACCGTGACGTCGATGACGGGGCTCGTGGAGCGGCTCCAGAAGGCGGCGGCCGGAGGAACCGGTGAGTGAGCGGCTGACGGCCGATGGACCCGCCCCGGCGCAGGCGACGGCTCTCGACGAGGCGACCGCCGCCGTCACGGCCCTGGTGGCCGGTGAGGCCGACGCCTGGGACCGCGCGGGGCTGCTCCCCGTCGGCCTGCTGCGCAAGCTCGGTGCCGCCGGGCGGCTGTGCCCGCAGGTGCCGCGGGCGTACGGCGGTTGGGGCCTGTCCAGCGCGGCCGACGGCGCGTTCACCGCGCACGTGGGCAGCCTCTGCAGTTCGGTGCGGTCCGTGCTGACCTCGCAGGGCATGGCCGCGTGGACCATCGAGCGCTTCGGCACCGCCGAGCAGCGCGCGGCGTTCCTGCCCCGGCTCACCGGCGGCGACCTGGCGGCGGCCGGCTTCAGCGAACGCGGTGCGGGCAGCGACCTGTCCGCCATGACGACCCGGGTGCGCCGCGACGGCGACGAGGTCGTCCTCGACGGACACAAGGTCTGGGTGACCGCCGCGCACTACGCCGACCTGCTCGTCCTGTTCGGCAAGTACGAGGACGGCGACGGTGCGGGGAAGGGTGAGGGCGACAGCGGGGCGGGCGCGGGAAGCGGGGACGAGGCGGTGGCCGTCGTCGTTCCCGCCGACACCCCCGGCGTCCGCGTCACGCGCGTCGCCGACCCGCTCGGCTGCCGGGCGGCCGGGCACGCCGACATCGCCCTCGACGCGGTGCGGGTCCCGGCCGCGCACGTGCTCGGCGGCTCGTCGCTGCCCTTGCCGCTGCTGGTCACCACCGCCCTCGCCTACGGTCGCATGTCCGTGGCCTGGGGGTGCGTCGGCATTCTGCGCGGCTGCCTGACGGCCACCGCCCGGCACGCCGCCACGCGCGAGCAGTTCGGTGTCGTGCTTGGCGAGCACCAGCTCGTCGCCCGCCATCTCGCGGAGCTCTTCGTCGCCGAGCAGAGCGCCACCCGGGCCTGCGAGCACGCCTCGCGCTGCTGGGACGAAGGGGCACCGGAGCAGGTCGTGGCCACTGTCCTTGCCAAGCACATCAGCGCGGGCAACGCGGCCCGCGGCGCGGCCACCGCCGTGCAGGTCATGGCTTCGGCCGGAGCACGTGACGGGCACGTGGTGGCCCGCGCCCACCGCGACGCCAAGCTGATGGAAATCATCGAAGGCAGCAACGAGATGTGCCAGTTGATGCTGGCGCGACACGTCCTCGGCAGCAGTATGTGAAGGGAATCGGAGTGACGACAACCGGAGCGAACCCGCCCACCGCGCCGACAGCGCCGATATCGCCGACAGCGCCCGCATCGACGCCCGTACTGAAGTGCCTGGTCTGGGACCTCGACAACACCCTCTGGCAGGGGACCCTCCTGGAAGACGACGAGGTGACGCTGTCTGACGCGATACGCGAGGTCGTCGTGGAGCTGGACTCCCGCGGCATCCTCCAGTCCGTCGCCAGCAAGAACGACCACGACACGGCCTGGGCCCGCCTGGAGAAGCTCGGCATCGCCGAGTACTTCGTGCTGCCGCGGATCGGCTGGGGGCCCAAGTCGGACTCCGTACGCCGCATCGCCGACACCTTGGGTTTCGCTCTGACCACCGTCGGCTTCATCGACGACCAGCCCGCCGAACGCGCCGAGGTCACCCACCACCTGCCCGAGGTCCGCTGCTACGAGGCCGAGGCCGCTGAACGCCTGCTCGGCCGACCGGAGTTCACCCCGCCCTTTCAGACGGTCGACTCCCGGCGGCGGCGCCAGATGTACCAGGCGGGCTTCCGGCGCGAGGCCGCCCGGGACGAGGCGACCGGTCCCGACGAGGACTTCCTGCGCTCCCTGGAACTGGACATGCGCATCGGCCGCGCCACCGACGAGGAGCTGTCGCGCGTCGAGGAACTCACCCTGCGCACCAGCCAGATGAACGCCACCGGAGTGCACTACTCCGATGCCGACCTGCGCGGGCTCCTCAACGATCCCGGCCACGAGGTCCTGGTGGTCACGCTCACGGACCGGTTCGGCCCGCACGGCGCGGTCGGCGTACTGCTTCTGGAGCGCCGCCCGCAGGCCTGGCACCTCAAGCTCCTGGCCACCTCGTGCCGCGTGGTGTCGTTCGGCGCGGGCGCGACCATCCTCAACTGGCTCATCGACGAGGCGGCCCGCGCGGGCACCCATCTGGTGGCCGACTTCAGGCCGACCGACCGCAACCGCATGATGGAGATCGCCTACCGCTTCGCGGGGTTCACGGACAGCGACCCGTGCTCCTGCGTCGCCACCCTGCCGCGGGCGGCGGACGACCTCCAGCGCCTGCATCTGCGGCCCGCGCCACGTCCGGCGTCCACGACGATCAAGGTCACCGCGGTGGAACTGTCCTGAGCGACGGCGGCGGGAGCGAGCCGCCGGGGGCGGCCCCGGTAGGAGTGCCACACCGACCGGGGCCGCCCCTACCGACTCAGCGCTTACGGGCCAGAGTGATGCCGTCCGCCATCGGAAGCAGGGAGATGTCCACCCGCTCGTCCGTGGCGAGCGCCGAATTGAGTTCTCGAATGGCCACGGTGTCGGCGTCGTCGAATTCCGGGTCCGCGACGCGTCCGAAGAAGAGCGTATTGTCGATGACCAGAAGTCCGCCGCTCCTGGTGAGGGCGAGCGACTTCTCAAAATACGCGCGGTAGTTGGTTTTGTCGGCGTCGATGAATACGAGGTCGAACGCGCCGGTGCCCCGCTCGGCGAGGAGCCCGTCCAGGGTGTCCTTCGCGTCCCCGACGCGCAGCTCGATACGGTCGTCGACGCCGTCCCGCTTCCAGTACGCGGCGCCGATATCGGGCCACCGGTCGGTGACGTCGCAGGTCACGACCTTGCCGTCGGCGGGCAGCGCACGGGCCATGCACAGCGTGCTGTATCCGGTGAAGGTGCCGAGCTCCAGCACGGAGCGGGCTCCGGTGAGCCGGACGAGCAGGGCAAGCAACTGCCCTTCCTCCGCCATCACCTGCATGGTCGTACCGCCGGGCAGCTGCGCCGTTTCCTCCCGCAGTCCTCTCAGGATCTCGTCGTCGCGAAGGGACACGTCCCTGACGTAGGCGAGGAGGTTTTCGGCGGCGTCGATCTGATGGGCCATAGAGGCGATGCCCTTCTCTTGACTGTGTGCTGAATCCCGGCTGCTGTGCGCTGAATGGAAGTCCCTTGCCGACCGTAACAGCGGATACCGCGACGTGACTCCGAACTGGACGAATCCAAAGGGCAGTTGTCCGAAAATCCGTGCCCGCGACGCCCTCGCCTCCTGCCGCCCTCGAACGCCACGGCCCTCACTCCTGCGCGTCCGGGGTAGTCGTGGGGCTCCAGATGCGCAATTTCCGTGAACGATGGATCGCGCGCCAGGCAATTCCGAATGCCAAGTCGCCGACGGCCGCGCCGAGTCACCTGATTCAGCCATCGTCATATGCACCCGACCTGACCATTGAACACTCTTTACCGAGGTGTCTACTATTCAGCGAAATGATCGCCGGAACTGGTGGAGAGGTGGGTACGGAAAGTGAGTATCGAACAAACCGAGAGCCAACGCAGCAGGGTGAGCAAGGCATTCGATCTGATGGACCTCGACGGTAGTGGCGAGCTGGGCATCGAGGACATCGAGTCGCTGGCCGAGCAGTTGACCGGCCGGTTCGGTTTCGCTACCGGCTCCCAGCAGCACGAAGACTTCCGGCAGGCGAGCACCCGGCTGTGGCAGGGCGTGCTCTCCGACATCGGCCTGAGCGCCGGCGACAAGATCAGCCGCAAGGAGTACGTCGACTTCTACGCCGACGCCGAGCCGGCAGCGGTCCAGCGCACCTTGGCTCCGTTCACCGAGCAGCTCTTCAAGCTGTTCGACGCCGACGGCGACGGCAAGGTCTCGAAGAGCGAGTTCGAGCGTTACCACCGCGCGTGGGGTGTTCCCCAGGAACGGATCCAGGGCACGTTCGGGCAACTGGACACGGACGGCAGCGGCGACCTGTCGAAGGAGGAGCTCCACAAGTACCTCAGTGGGTTCATTTTCGGAGACTTCCGGTAACACCTCACCGGAAACAGTTCGGCCCGAAATCAGACCTTCCCCGGTCGGGCGCTGACGTGCGGCGGCCGACCGGGGAAGTTTGCGTGTGGCATGAAATCTCACGTGCCGGGGACGAGAAATGCGTATTGGTCACTGCCGAGCAGCGGTGGGCCGCCCACCCCTTGGCCAGTTGGCCAGCCATGCCTCGCGTCCGCAGCCCGGGAGTGAGCCATTGGCCCAGTCACGGCTGCACCGGTTGAGCCAATGGCGGTTCGATGATGTGATGTCCTGGTCGATGGCGCTGCGGATCTCCGCGGCGCCTTTTTCATGTGGACAGAACGAGTCGGAGCGAAAGGGGCGGGGAAGCCGTGCTGAAGAGGGTGTTCGTGGCGCCGGATCCGGGACGTGCGAGGCTGCGCTTCGCCGCACGTGCCGTCCTCGGCATCACGCTTGCCGTGGCCGTGTGCGGTGCCGCAGGGCACTCGCTCGCCGCAGCGATCACCGGAGGGCTCGCCGCCCTCCTCGCCCTGTTCACCGTCTCCGACGCGAGCGTGCGGGGGCAGGCGGTCACCACCGCGCTGCTGCCCGCCGTCGGATTCCCCGTGCTGGCCCTCGCCGCCGGGTTGCACGACTACCCCGTGGCGCGGGACATCGCCTTCCTGGCCGTCATGGGGGCGGGCGTGTACGCGCGGCGGTGGGGGCCGCGCGGGCACTCGCTCGGCGTGTTCGCGTTCATGACCTTCTTCACCGCGCAGTTCCTCCACGCGGAACCGGCGCAGCTGCCCCAGCTCTGGGCCGCGGTCCTGCTGTCCCTGGTCGCCTCCTCGGCGGTGCGCTTCGGGGCGTGGTGCTACGAGCGCCGGCTGCCGCCCGCCGTGGTCCCCGCTGCGCCGGGCGGCAGGGGGCTGGCCCGAGCCACCACCCGGCAGTCGATCCAGGCCGTGGCAGGCGGCGCCTTCGCGCTCGCCATGGGGCAGGCCCTGTCCGGCGAGCGCTGGTACTGGGCCGTAGGGGCCACCTGGTGGGTCTTCGTGAACACCACCTCGCGGGGCGAGACGCTGGTCCGGGGATTTCGCCGGGTGCTCGGCACCGTCCTCGGCATCGCCGCGGGACTCGTCCTCGTGGTGCCGCTGGACGGGGCTCCCGTCCCCAGTGCCTTGCTGATAGCGGTCAGCGTCTTCGGAATCTTCTACACGGCCGCTGTCTCGTACTCGTGGATGATGCTCTCGGTGACGGTGCTCGCGGGATCCCTCTACGGACTCCTCGGAGTACTGGACACGAGCCTGCTCGGGCTGCGGCTCGCGGAGACCGGCGTGGGGGCGCTGGGCGCGGCACTCGCGGTGCTGCTCATCCTGCCCATCACGACCCATGCGACGACCGAGGCCTGGATCGAGCGCGCGCTGCGCTGCGTGCACGCCTGCACGGCGGAGGCCGCCGCCCGGCTGGGGGGCTCGGCGTCCGCCGACCCCACCCCGGTGATCGCCGAACTCGAGGCGCTGCTGGGCCGGGTCCGGCTTTCCCTGGCCCCGCTCGTGCACCCCTTCAGCCCGTTGCGAGCCCGAAAGGGACGGGCGCTGCAGGTGCTCGCTCTGCTCGACGACTGCGCTCGCGAGGTCCGCGGTCTCGCGGCCATAGCGGATGACCCCGAGGCGTCCCACGACGACCGCCTCGCCGCGGCGTGCTGGCGCGTCGAGGCGGCGGTCGAGGCCCTGACGACACCAGGGGCGAGCGCGGGGCCGACGGCCGGCGACCTGGCGCACGCAGCCGTGGCCGAGCCCGCGCTCGCTCACCTGCACAGCCTGGAAAGAGCGCTTGTCGACCTCGCGACGCCGTTGCAGCGGGCGGGCTCCACGCCGCTGACCGGCCGCTGAGCCGCCGAGCGTCGCCCCTCCGGCCCGTCTCAGTACCCGATCCCGCCACCCCGCCCGTACGCGAACTCGACGTTCCGACCGACGTGCGTCGACCTCCTGGTCTAGACCGGCTGCTAGCGTCGGCCGCACGAAGGGCGGCGCGGACGCGGCGCTCCGGGCGAGAGGGGACGGACAGTGGTCGTCGGCAGGCAGGCGGGACGGGGCTCGGGGCGAGCGTCGGGACGTACATCGGGGCGGGCGTACATCGGAGGTTTCACCGCGGCCGGAGGGCACGGTGTCCTCACCGCGGATGTCGATCCGGACACCGGCGCGCTGACCCTCGTCGGCGCCACGGACGCGGTCGCGGACCCCTCCTACCTCGCGCTCTCTCCCGACGGGGAGACGCTCTACGCGGTCAGTGAGACGCCCGACGGCGCCGTCGCCGCGTTCCGGACCGCGGGGGGCAGGGCCGTGCTCACGGGGCCGCCCGTCCCGGTCGGCTCCGCGCCCACGCACCTCGCTCTGCACGACGGCCACGTACTCACCGCGAACTACCGCTCGGGCAGCGTCACGGCCGTACCGCTGCGCGCCGACGGCACCCTCGCGCCCGCGCCGTCGAGCGAGCTGCGGCACACCGGCTCAGGCCCGCACCCGCAGCGCCAGCAGGCCCCGCACGCCCACCAGGTCCTCGCCGACCCGAGCGGGCGCTGGGCGGTCAGCGTCGACCTCGGCACGGACTCCGTGCGGGTCTGCGCGCTCCGGGACGGCGAGCTGTCCCTGCACCGCGAGGTCGCGCTGCGCCCGGGTTCCGGCCCGCGGCACCTCGTCTTCCACCCGCGCGGCGATCGCGCGTACGTCCTGAACGAGCTCAGCCCCACCCTCACCGTCTGCTCCTGGGACGCGGTGGACGGCGGGCTCAAGCCCCTCGGTGAGCTGCCGATTCTCGTGGACGCCCCGGACGGCGACACCTACCCCTCGGAGGTCGTCGTCGCGCCCGACGGGCGGTTCCTGTGGACCGCCACGCGCGGGCCGGACGTCATCTCGGTCATCGCCCTGGACGAGGCGGGCGACACGCCACGGCTGGCGGCCACCGTGCCGTGCGGCGGCCACTGGCCGCGCGACCTCGCCATCGACCCGGCCGGGCGGCACCTGTACGCGGCCAATGAGCGCTCCGGGGACGTCACCTGGTTCACCATCGACCAGGAGACGGGCCTGCCGAAGCGGACGGGCTCCGTCGAGGCGCCGGCGGCCTCCTGCGTGATCTTCGGCCGGGCGACGTGACGTGATCCCCTGGTGAATACGGCGACGGGCCCGCCCCCACATCGGGGCGGGCCCGTCGTCATACGGTCCGAATACGGTCCGAGTGTCAGTGCACCGGCGTGCCCGAAGGCTGCTGCGGCGTGATGCCGAGCGCCGTCGTGTACTTGGCCAGCGCCAGCTTGCCGATCGCCGGGTAGGGGCCGAGCGGCTCGGCGACGGAGCAGCCCGCCTCCTTCGCGGCGGCGTCGAGCAGGGCGGAGTCGAGCTCGGGGCCGATCAGGTACGGCGCGAGGGCCAGCTGGGCCGAGCCGGAGCCGCGCAGCTCGTCGGCGGTCGCCGCGATGGCGCCCTCCTCGTCGAGCGCGGCGGCCATCACGGGCACCGCGAGGCGCGCGGCGAGCAGCATGCCGGTGATCCCGGCGGCCTGCACGGCCTCCTCGCCGCCGACCGTGGCCAGCACGATGCCGTCCGCGGCGGTCGCCACGGTGAACAGGCGGGCGCGGTCGGCGCGGGCGAGCCCGGCCTCCGAGAGGCGCACGTGCAGCGCCTCGGCGAGCAGCGGGTGCGGACCGAGCACATCGGTCAGCTCGGCGGCGGCACCGCTGTCCATGACGGCCTGCCGGAAGCGCCGCATCAGCGTGGCGTCGGGGCCCGCGAGCAACGGCACGACCACGGCGACGGGGCCCTCGGCCTGCGCGGCCTCGGCCACCTCGGGGTCGGCGACACGCGCCCGCTCGGCGCGGGCGGCACGCTCCGCGGACGCGCGCGCGAGCACGGACTGCAGCGAGGGAAACTCGGGGAAGGACGTGACGGTGGCGTCCTCCGTACCGTCGAGGTAACCGATTCTGGCGTCGAGACCGGGCAGCTCGGAGCGGGCGATGCTCACGACTTCCTCGGCGAGGCCGCGCGTGGTGGTGCTGGGGGCGCCCGGCACGGCGAGAACAAGTGCGGGCGCGCCTTCAGGAGCCGCGACGGGCTCCGGACGGCGGTGCCGGCCCGGCTGACGGGGGCGCGGCATTCGTACAGGCAGGCCGGATGCGGGCCCAGTGGAGGAGCTCATGCGCCCGCATGCTACTGGCTTGCGAGCCCTCGCTGTTCGGGGAGGGTGCAGGTGGGCGGTATAAGTCCGTTTTTGTCTGATGAATTACGCAGAGGTCAACTCTCGCCTCGTCCGTGAAGGCTGTCGCCCCCTCCGTGAGGGCTGTCATCCTGTCCGTGGCTGTCCTCCTGTCCGTGGACGGAGAGCATGCGCGCGTCGTGCGGCAGGCGCAGCCGGCCGACGGCAATGTCGACCGCGATGCGCAACGCTCCGTCCAGCGGGTCACCGGCCGCGGGAACCCGCCTCGCGCGCGGCAGTTGATCCGCGAGTTCTTCGCGCAGGGGCGCGAGCAACGGCTCGCCCATGTTGAACAGGCCGCCGGTGAGGGCGACTTCGCACTCCTCGGTGCCGGGCCGGGCGGCGGCCGCGGCCTCGGCGATGTGGCGGGCCGCGGCCCGCAGGATGCCGTCCGCCACCGGATCGTCCGCCGCGCAGCCGGCCACGTCGGGCGCGAAGGAGGCGAGGACCGCGGGCCGGTCCGCGCGGGGGTAGAGGAGGCCGGGCAGACCCGGCAGTGGGCCGAACCTCTCCCGCGCGCGCGTGAGCAGTGCTCTCGAACCGCCGCGCCTGCCGTCGTGCGCCCGCATCGCCGCTTCGAGTCCCGCGCGGCCGATCCAGGCGCCACCGCCGCAGTCGCCGAGCAGGTGGCCCCAGCCGTCGGCGCGGTGCCAGGCGGCCAGGTCCGTGCCGATCGCGATCATTCCGGTGCCCGCGGCGACGACCACCCCGGGGCGGTCGCCGAGCGCGCCCGCGTACGCGGTCACGGCGTCCGCGGCGAGCGCCGTGCGCCGTACGCCAAGGGCCCGGCCGAGGGCGGTGGGCAGCTCGGCGCGGAGGTCGTCGCCGAGGGTCGCGAGGCCCGCCGCGCCGACGCAGACCGTCGTGATGTGTCCGCCGCCCGCCTGCTCCAGCAGGGCCCGCGCCATGGGCAGGAGCTGGTCGAGGAAGTGGGCGGCGTCGATGCCCCGGGGCCCCGTGCGTACCGGCTCGGCCGAACCGGCGCGCACCGGTTCGGCTCCGCGCGGCCCCTGCGGCTTTTCCGGTCCCTGCGACCCGTCCGGCACGTGCCGCAGCGCGGCCCGCAGGCCGGACCCGCCCGAATCGACGCCGAGCACCCACTGACCGGGCGTCACGGCAGCCGCCAGTCCACCGGCTTCGCCCCCTGCTTGACCAGCAGGTCGTTGGCCCGGCTGAAGGGGCGCGAGCCGAAGAAGCCGCGGTCGGCCGACATCGGTGACGGGTGCGCGGACTCCACCGAGGGCAACTGGCCGAGGAGCGGGCGCAAATTGCGGGCGTCGCGCCCCCACAGGATCGACACCAGCGGCTTTCCGCGCGCGGCCAGCGCCCGGATGGCCTGCTCGGTGACCTCTTCCCAGCCCTTGCCGCGATGCGCGGCGGGCTTGCGCGGGGCGGTGGTGAGCGCCCTGTTGAGCAGCAGGACGCCCTGCTCGGTCCAGGGCGTGAGGTCGCCGCTCGACGGCGGGGGCAGCCCCAGGTCGTTGCTCATCTCGCGGTAGATGTTGATGAGGCTGCCGGGCAGCGGTCGCACTTCGGGGGCGACCGAGAACGACAGGCCCACCGCGTGACCTGGTGTGGGGTAGGGGTCCTGGCCGACGATCAGGACGCGGACGTCGTCGAAGGGCTGCTGGAAGGCGCGCAGGACATGCTGCCCCGAGGGGAGGTAGGTGCGTCCCGCGGCGATCTCCGCGCGCAGGAAGTCCCCCATCGAGGCGATCCGTTCGGCCACCGGCTCCAGGGCCTTCGCCCAGCCCGGTTCGACGATTTCATGCAAGGGTCGTGGTGCCACGGCGTCACCCTACTGCCGTAACGGCGGGGTCGATCAACCGATGGCCGCGGCCCGTACGCAGAGCACGTCCGGCAGGTGCGAGGCGAGCAGCCGCCAGCTGTCGCCGTCGTCCGCCGACGCGTACACCTCGCCGTTGCGATTGCCGAAGTAGATGCCCGCCGGATCGCAGTCGTCGCTCGCCATCGCGTCGCGCAGCACCGTGCCGTAGTGGTCCTCCTCGGGCAGTCCGGCGCTCAACGGCTCCCAGCTCCGGCCCGCGTCACCCGTGCGGTAGACCCGGCACCGGTGGTCGGCCGGGACACGGTCGCTGTCCGCGGTGATCGGGAAGACGTACGCCGTGCCCCCGCGGTGCGGATGCGCGACGGCCGCGAAGCCGAACGTGGACGGCAGGCCCGCGCCGATGTCCGTCCAGTGCGCGCCCGCGTCGTCGCTTCGGTACACACCCCAGTGGTTCTGCAGGTACAGCCGGTCGGGGTCGGCCGAGTCCCGTGCGACCTTGTGCACGCACTGGCCGAACTCGGGGTCGGGCTCCGGCAGGAACACCGCCGAGACGCCCCTGTTCGCCGGGGACCAGCTCGCGCCGCCGTCCAGCGTGCGGAACACTCCGGCCGCCGACACCGCGACCGTCACCGCGCGTGCGTCGCGGGCGTCGGTGAGCACGGTGTGCATGCCCTCCCCGCCGCCGCCCGGCACCCACTTGGAGCGGGTGGGGTGCTCCCAGAGGGGGCGGACGAGCGAGAAGGACTCGCCGCGGTCCTCCGAGCGGTACAGCGCCGCGGGCTCCGTGCCCGCGTACACCACGTCGGGCTCGGCGGCCGACGGGTGCAGCTGCCACACCCGCTCCAGCGACGCCCCGGTGTCCTTGGGGAACTGCACCGCGGGCTTCGCGGGCTCCGTCCAGCTCCGTCCGAGATCGTCGGAGTGGAACACGGAGGGCCCCCAGTGCGCGCTGTCACCGCCGGCCAGCAGGCGCGGGGTGGGGCCGCGGGTGTCGATCGCGACGGAGTACACGGCTTGCGCGTTGAAGTACGGGCTGTCGTCGAACTCCCAGGCGCCACCCCGCCTGCGTCCGATGAAAAGGCCCTTGCGGGTGCCTACGGTCAGGATGATGTCGGCCATGCCGACCACCTCCGGGACGTCGTTGTCTCAGGTATCGGCCAGTCTGCACCCCACCACTGACAGTCACCCCCGCTGACGGCGTCCTGCCAGGTCAGCGGGGTGTCACCCGTCCGCTGCCGGACCTGCCCGGCCGGTGGTCCGCCCCGGCGCGAGCTCCGCCGCCACCGACGCGATCGCGCCGGGACCCACCCGGCAGCACCCGCCGATCAGCCGCGCCCCCGCCGCCCGCCACTCCTCGGCCTGCCCGGCAGCGAACCGGCCGGGACCGCGCCAGGACCGCGTCGCGGCGTCCCAGGCCTCCCCGCTGTTCGGGTAGACGACCGCGGGTTTGCCGGTCACCCGCGCCGCGAGCGCCACCGCGGGCCCCGCGTCCCTGGGATCGCAGCAGTTCACGCCGACCGCGATCACCTCGTCCACCTCCGCGGCGAGCGCGAAGGCCTCCTGGAGCGGTTGCCCCGCGCGGGTGCGGTCGCCCGCGACGCTGTACGACAGCCAGGCGGGCACCCCGAGTCCGCGGACCGCTCTCAGCAGCGCCCGCGCCTCGTCGGTGTCGGGCACCGTCTCCAGGGCGAGGACGTCGGGTCCGGCCTCGGCGAGGGTTTCCAGCCGCGGCCGGTGGAAGCGCTCCAGCTCGTCGACGGACAGGCCGTACCGTCCCCGGTACTCGGCGCCGTCGGCGAGCATCGCCCCGTAGGGCCCCGCCGACGCGGCCACCCACACCTCGCGCCCGAGACGCGATCCGGCGCGGCGCGCCAACTCGACGCCGAGGAGCAGGAGTTCCCGGGTTCGTGCCGCGTCGATGCCGTGCCGCGCGAACCCCTCGTACGTCGCCTGGTAGCTCGCGGTGATGGCGACCTCGGCGCCCGCCTCGTAGTACGCGCGGTGGGCGGCCTCGATCGCGGCCGGTGCGTCGGCGAGCAGCCGCGCGGACCACAGGGCATCGCTCAGGTCGTGCCCGGCGGCCTCCAACTGGTTGGAGAGGCCGCCGTCGAGCACGACGGGGCGCTGGGCGAGGGCTTCGGCGAGTCTCACACCCTCGACGCTAGCTGAGGCGAGGTCAACGGGAAGTGGCAGGCCACCTCGTGCCCCTCCCCGTTCGGCGTGCTGACCCGCGGTTCGGTCGTGGCGCACACGTCCTGCGCGAGAGGGCAGCGGGTCCGGAAGCGGCAGCCCGACGGGGGCTTCGCCGCGGAGGGGGTCTCGCCCTCCAGAGGTGTGCGTGCGGCGCCGGAGGCCGCCTCCGGGTCGGGCAGGTTGACCGTGTCGAGGAGCCCGCGCGTGTAGGGGTGCAGCGGATGCGCGTACACGCGCTCGGCCGGACCCGACTCGACGAGCTTGCCCAGGTACATCACGCCGACGGTGTCCGCCAGATGGCGTACGACGGCCAGGTCGTGCGAGATGAACAAGTAGGTCAGACCGCGCTCGCGCTGCAGTTCGCGCATCAGGTTGAGGATCTGCGCCTGCACGGACACATCGAGTGCGGACACCGGTTCGTCGGCCACCACGAGATCGGGCGACAGTGTCAACGCTCTTGCCAGACCGAGCCGTTGGCGCTGACCGCCGGAGAACTCGTGCGGGTAGCGGTGCACGGCGCCGCGCGGCAGGCCGACGGCGTCGAGGAGCCCGGCGACGAGGTCCTCCCGTTCGGCACGGTCGCCGACGCCCTGGATGACGAGCGGCTCGCGCAGGATCTCGCCGACCCGCATGCGCGGGTCCATCGCGGCGGTGGAGTCCTGGAACATCAGCTGCACGCGGCGCCGGTGCGCGCGCCGCTCGGCCCGCGACATCCGTGCCGGGTCGGCGCCGTCGAACCGCACCGTGCCACCGGTCGGCTCGTCGAGGCCCGCCACGATCCGCCCGAGCGTCGTCTTGCCGCAGCCGGACTCGCCGACCATGCCGTACGTCTCGCCCTTGCGGATGGTCAGCGACACCCCGCCGACCGCGCTGACCGTGCCGCGGCTGCGCGAGAACGCGCCGCCCTTGAGGGGGAACTCCTTGACGAGCGAGTCGAGTTCCAGGAGTACGTCACCTGGTGCGCCGGTGGCGGGCACGGTCGCGGGCACCACCACCTCGTCCTCGGAGGCCACCACCTCCGGCACCGGGTGGAAGCACGCGAACCGGTGCTCCGTGCCCTCGGCTCCGGCGTCCACGAGCTGCGGCTCCTCGGCGCGGCACCCGTCCGTGGCGAACGTGCAGCGCGGCGCGAAACGGCAACCGGTGGGGCGGACCGCGAGGTTCGGTGGCAGGCCCGGGATGGTGTGCAGTTCGGTGCCGCTGTCGGCCGCGCGCTCGGGCAGCGCGGCGAACAGGGCCTCGGTGTAGCGGTGGCGCGGGCGGGCGAACAGGCCCCGCACGTCCGCGTGTTCGGCGACCTTGCCCGCGTACATCACCGCGACCCGGTCCACGCGGTTGGCGATGACGCCCAGGTCGTGGGTAACCAGGATCATCGCCATGCCGAGGCGGGAGCGCAGCTCGTCGATGAGTTCCAGGATCTGGTGCTGCGTCGTCACGTCGAGGGCCGTCGTCGGCTCGTCCGCGATCAGCAGCTTCGGCTCGCAGACCAGCGCCATGGCGATCGACACGCGCTGGCGCATGCCGCCCGACAGCTGATGCGGATAGGCCTTCATGCGCTCGGCCGGCTGCGGCATGCCGACCAGGCGCAGCATTTCCTGGGCCTTGGCCCAGGCCTCCTTCCTGCCGATGCCGGGGCGGTGCAGGAGCAGCGGCTCCGCGACCTGCGCGCCGATGGTCATCGTCGGATTGAGGGAGGTCAGCGGATCCTGGAAGACCATGCCGATCGTGTTGCCGCGAATGTCCTGGAGGACGGGGGCGGAAGCCGTGGCGAGGTCGCGGCCGTCGAACAGGACGCGTCCGCCGGTGATCGCGCCGCCCGGCGGCAGCAGGCCGAGGACGCTGAGCGCGGTCATGGTCTTGCCGCAGCCGGACTCGCCGACGATGCCCAGGGCCTCGCCGGGGGCGAGGGAGAGGGAGACGCCGTCGAGGGCGTGGACGGTGCGCTCGCGCGAGGCGATGTCGACGCGCAGGTCCTCGATACGGAGCAGGGGCTCGGTCGCGGGCTCGGGCCCGGCGGCGCGCTCGGTTTCGGTCGCGGTCGCGGGCTCGGCGGCGCGCTGGGGCTCGGTCATCTTCTCGTCCCTCCTGTTACTTCCGCAGCCGGACTTCGAACGCGTCCCGCAGCCCGTCGCCGATGAAGTTGAACGCGGCGACGACCAGCACGATCGCGATGCCCGGCGGGAAGATCAGCCACCAGTAGCCGTTCTGCGTGTAGGTGATGCCGGCCGACAGCATCGAGCCCCAGTCGGCCGAGGGCGGCGGGATGCTCAGGCCGAGGAACGCGAGGTAGCTGACATAGAGGATCGCGTCGGCGATCTGGAACGTGCAGTTGACGATGACGGTGCCGATGGCGTTCGGCACGATGTGCTTGAAGACCGCCCGTGCGCCGCCGCCGCCCATCATCCGCATGGCCTGGACGTACTCGCGGTCGCGCAGCGACAGCGCCTCGCCGCGCACCAGGCGGGCGGGGGACAGCCACGCCACCGACGCGATGATCACGATGAGGACGCCCTTGCTGGGCGTGATGATCGCGGCCACCACGACGAGCAGGAACATCGCGGGGATGGCGAGCGCCGCGTCCGTGATCCGCATCATCGTGGCGTCGACCCAGCCGCCGAAGTAGCCCGCGATCGCGCCGTAGACGGTGCCGAAGAGGGTGGCGAGCAGGCCCGCCGCCAGACCGATCTCCAGGGATGTCCGCCCCGCGACCATCAGGCGGCCGGTCATGTCGTAGCCGAGATCGGTGGTGCCCAGGAGATGGCCGGAGGTGCCGGGCGGCAGGTTGGCCTGCGAGAGGTCGGTGTGGACCTGCTCGGTCGAGTACAGGAACGGGCCGAGATAGCTGAAGGCGAGCAGCAGGAGCAGCACCACCACGCCCGTCAGGGCGAGCTTGTTGCCGGTGAAGACCCGGAGCGTGCGGTGGGCCAGCGAAGGCGTGGCCCGCGCGGCGTCCTCATGGCCTGGCGCGGTGACAGGGGCGACCGTGGTACTCATGCCACGCTCCGTATCCGGGGGTCGAGGACGGCGTACAGGACGTCGGTGAGCAGCGAGCCGACGACGGTGGCGACTCCGACGACCAGCGTCACGCCGAGCAGTACGGGGAAGTCGGAGCCCTGCGCCGCGTTCCAGAACAGCAGCCCCATGCCGGGGTAGTTGAACATCGACTCGACGACGAGGGCGCCGCTGAAGAGGGTCGGGAGGTAGAGGCCGAGGAGCGTCGCGAGGGGGATCAGCGCGTTGCGCAGGACGTGCCTGACCATGATCTGGCGGCTCGACTGGCCCTTGGCCATCGCGGTGCGGACGTAGTCCTCGGTGAGGTTGTCGAGTACCGCCGAGCGCATGTAGCGGCTGAACATCGCGATGATGCCGAACGCCATCGTGACCACCGGAAGGATCAGCCCGGTGAAGTCGCCGAGCAGTGCGCCGATGGTCTCGCCCTGCGGCGCCTCCGCCGGGAACACGGGCATGACCTGCGCGAACAGGATGATCATGATGAGGCCGAGGAAGAACACCGGCGTCGCGTACAGCAGGAAGGCGAGACCCGTGAGCGCGTAGTCCGACGCCTTGCCGCGCCGGACGGCCTGCAGCAGGCCGAGCGGCACCGCGATGACGACCGCGAGCACGGTGGAGAGCACCGTCAGGAGCAGTGTCTTCGGCAGCCGCTGCGTCAGGAGGTCGATGACCGGCGAGTTGAGCTTGAAGGACTCGCCGAGGTCGCCCGTGAGCAGCCGCTTCAGATACATCGCGTACTGCAACGGCAGGGAACGGTCGTAGCCCTGCTGGTGGTTGAAGTGTTCGATCTGCTGCGGTGTGCCCTTCGGGCCGAGGATGGCGCGGGCCGGGCCGCCCGGCAGCAGGTGCAGGAGGACGAAGACGATGACCGACACCAGGAAGAGGACGACGATCGCCTGGAGGAGGCGCTTGACCAGAAAGCCGGTGAAGCCGGTCACTTCTCGGCCCCCTTCTTCTTGACGTAGTACCAGTGCTGGGGAGCGAAGGTGACGGTCGGGTTCTGCGAGACGCCGCGCAGGTCGTTGCGGATCACCGAGACCTGGTACGCCGGGTTGGGCATCCACATCACGGGGAGCTGCTCCGCGAGGTACTCGCCGTACTCGTGCACCGACTTCATGTCGGGGGAGTACTGCACGCTCCGGATGATGCGGTCGGCCCTCTTGTCGCTGTAGCTGCCGAAGTTGGCGGACGCGCCCGTCGAGAAGAGCTGCTCGCCGCTGGGGTTGAGCGGGTAGTACCAGCTGCCGGCCGTCCCGAAGAACGACATGTCCCAGTCGCATCCTGGGTCCTTCGCCTTGCACGGCACGGAGTTGCCGAGCACCGAGTTGAGCGGCTGCTGGCGCACGGTCAGGTCGATGCCGGCCTTGGAGAGCGACGACTTGAGCTCCTGCATCATGTTCGTCGTCTCGGTCGAGCCGGACTGGGAGAGCAGGGTCAGTTCGAGCGGGGTGTTCGCGCCGATGCCCTTGCCACACTGGTCGGGGCCGGTGCCGGGGCGTACGCAACGTGCCGTGCCGTCCTTCGTCCGCCAACCGTGCCGGGCGAGCAGGGCCTTGGCCTTGCCGACGGAGAACGGGTACTGGTTCTTCGCCATCCTCTCGGACAGGTACTGGCTCTTCGGGGTCACCGGTACGGGGCCGAGCGTCGGTGTCGCGCTGCCCTGCCAGATGACGTCGCTCATCGCCCTCTGGTCGACGAGGTGCTGCATCGCCTGGCGGATGTAGAGCTGGTTCATCAACGGGCCGCCCCCGGCGGAGTTGAAGTTGTAGACGATGTACGTCGCCGCCCAGCCCTCCCACGGATCGACGCGGTAGCCCTTGCCCTCGAACTTCTCCTTCTGAGCCATCACCGACGGCGGGATGTAGCCGTAGTCGACGCCGCCCGAACGGAGCACGTTGTACTCGGAGTCGGCGGTCGTGAACGGTTTGAAGACCACCTTGTCCAGGTGCGGGCGCTCCGACCGCGGACCGGTGAACTTCTCGTTCGGCACGATGGTGACCTGACCGCTGTCGCGCCAGCCCGCCAGCCTCCAGGGCCCGTTGACCGTCTTCCAGAGCGCGTCGGAGCCGTACGAGCCGAGGCTCTTGGCGTGCCGGGTCAGGCGGGCGAAGACGGCCTTGGCGCCCGCGGTCGTGCGGTCCCAGTCGCCGATCCTCCCGCCGTCGCTCTTCGCGTCCCAGGCGTGCTGGGGGAGCGCCCGCAGAAGGGTGAGCTGGTTGGCGGTGAACCAGTCCGGGTTGTACGCGCGGGTCAGGTGCAGCCGCACGGTGTGGTCGTCGAGCGTCTCGAACCGCTTGACGTTGTCGGGCATCGTGCCGACCGAGTAGCTGCCCCACTCCGCCTTGTTGGCCTTGACCAGGTGGAACCAGAACTCCAGGTCGCGGGCGGTGACAGGCGTCCCGTCGGACCACTTGACGCCCTCGCGCAGCGGCACCGTCACGGTCCTGTTGCCGTCGCTGTACTTCGGCGCAAGGCCGAGCGTGCTGGGTCCGTGGGTGGTCAACTCGCCCCGCGTCCTGTCCTGCACGGGGTCGTACACCGGCATGAACAGCAGGGAACTGATGCCGTAGTTGTACGAGGCGCCGTAGCCGGGCGCACCGATCGGGAAGATCCAGTTGGGCGTCGCGGCCGGGGGCAGCGCCATCGTCACCGTGCCGCCCTCGACGGGTGTGCCGCCGGTGGGGCCCATGTCGATGCGGCCGCCCTCGCGGGTGCAGCCGGTGAGGGCCGCCGCGAGGACGAGCAGCGCGGCCGCCGCGGACCTGAGTGAGCGCATGGCGATGGGCCTCCAAGGGGTACGGGGCCGGCCCGTGCCGGAGAACGACGGGGCGGCGCCCGAACGCTAGGCCGCTGTCGAAAAACAAGTCAATAGCTTCGTTCGGCGAAGACTGAGGGAGGGTTGGGAGAGTCGTTCTGGAATGCCCGATTAAGTTCTCCGTCGCAGCCGGGATTCTCCGGGGAGGCCTGGTCAACTTGGTTCGTGGGCACCTAGAGTTCGGCCCGTTGTCGAAGCAAGATGTCGCACAAAGCGGCGAACCAACCCTGGGGGAGCGGCATGGCCGGCACTGCACACGGCGAGTCGGGGTCGGCGCAGGACATCCTGCGGCTGGTCTCGTCGGGCGTCGCCTCCTCCCGTACGGAGCTCGTGCGGGAGCTGGGCCTCGCCCCCTCGACGGTCTCCCTGCGGGTGCAGGAACTCGTCGACGCCGGACTGCTCTCCGAGTCGGGCGAGGGCGCCTCGCGCGGGGGCCGCAGGCCGCGGCTGCTGCGGGTGGCCGCCCAGGGGGGCGTCGCCGTCGCCGCGGACCTGGGCAGCCACCACGCGCGCCTCGGCGTGGTCGACCCCGGCGGCACCGTCACGGACGCCGTCGATCTGCCGCACGACATCACCGCGGGGCCCGAGTCCGCCGTCGACTGGCTCTGTGCACAGGTCGGAGGACTCGTGGCCCGCCAGCGCGAGCAGGGCCGCACCGTGCGTGCGTTCGGCGTCGCCTTCCCCGGCCCCGTGCAACCCGCGACCGGCCGCGTCCTCAGCCCCTCCCGCATGCCCGGCTGGCACCGTCACCCGCTGCGCGACGTCCTCGCCGAGCGGCTCGGCATCCCCGTCACCGTCGACAACGACGCCACGATGATGGCCGTCGGCGAGCACCGCGTCGCCCGCCCCGAACTCGACCACCTCGTCGTCGTCAAGGCGGGCCGCGGCATCGGCAGCGGCATCATCTCCGCGGGCCGTCCGCACGACGGAGCCAACGGCAGCGCGGGCGACATCAGCCACGTCCGCGTCGACGCGGCGGGCGACCGCCCGTGCAGCTGCGGCAACATCGGCTGCCTGGAGACCGTCGCAAGCGGTGCCGCCCTCATCCGCGAACTCGCCCTGCAAGGCGTCGAGGTGGCCGACACCGCCGACCTGCTGAGGCTCGTCGCGGACGGCGACCCGCAGGCCACCACGCTCGTCCGCACCGCGGGACGGCACATCGGTACCGTCCTGTCCGTCGTCGTCAACTTCTTCAACCCGCAGGCCGTGGCCCTCGGCGGCGTACTCGCCACCGCCGAACCGCTGGTCGCCGCCGTGCGCGGCGTCCTCTACGAACGCTGCCTGCCGCTGGCCACGGCCGACCTGGAGATCACCACCACGGTGACGGGCGTCGACGCGGGCCTGCTCGGCGCGGGCCTGACGGCGCTGCGCCACCACCTCCCGACCTCCCCGGCCTCCCCTTCCACCTCCGCCACCCCGGCGTCCCAGGCACCCGCACCCCAGGAAGAGAGCGCACCCGCATGACCCCCTCCGCGAACCACCGCCGCCTGCGCATCGGCATCGGCGGCATCGGCATCGAGTCGTCCACCTTCTGCCCGCACCGCTCCACGACGGACGACTTCCGCCGGACCCGCGGCCAGGACCTCCTCGACCGGTACACGTGGACGCGCGCCGACTCCGACCTCGCCGCGACGGTCGAATGGGTGCCGCTGCTGCACGCGACGTCGTTGCCCGGCGGACCGGTGGAAGCGGAGTCGTACCTGATCCTCAAGGACGAACTCGTCACCCGCATCAGGGAGGCGGGTCCGCTCGACGGCCTCGTGTACGACATCCACGGCGCGATGAGCGTCATCGGGCTCACCGACGCGGAGGCGGACCTGACGGAGGCCGTCCGCGCCGCGCTCGACTCCAACGGCACCCCGGACGGCACCGGGCGTCCGATGATCTCCGCCGCCATGGACCTGCACGGCAACGTCTCGCGCCGCTTCGCCGAACCGGTCGACCTGCTCACCGCCCACCGCCTCGCCCCGCACGAGGACGCCTGGGAGACCCGCGAACGCGCCGCCCGCAACCTCGTACGCTGCCTCCTCGCCGGCACGCGCCCGCACCGCGCCTGGGTCCAGGTCCCCGTCCTGCTGCCCGGCGAGAAGACCAGCACCCGCCTGGAGCCCGCCAAGTCCCTCTACGCCTCGCTCGCCGGGATCGAGAAGCTGCCCGGCATCCTCGACGCCGCGATGTGGGTCGGCTACGCCTGGGCCGACGAGCCGCGCTGCAAGGCCGCCATCGTCGTCACCGGTGACGACGCCGAACTCGCCGCCGCCGAGGCCGGGAAGCTCGCCCGCCGGTACTGGGACGCCCGCCGCGACTTCGTCTTCGTCGGCCCGACGGGCAGCGCCGAGGAATGCATCCAGCGGGCGGTGGCCTCGCCCCGGCGCCCCTTCCTGATCAGCGACTCGGGCGACAACCCGACGGCGGGCGGCGCGGGCGACCTCGCGTACATGCTGGGCAAGCTCCTGGAGAACGAGGCGATCCGCTCCGGGCAGGTCACCGCGGTCCACCCCGGCATCACCGATCCGGTCGCCGTCGCCCGCTGCTTCGAGGCGGGCGTCGGCGCGGAGGTCACGCTGAGCGTCGGCGGCAAGGTCGACGCGAACCACGGCGGGCCGTACGAACTGACCGGCACCGTCGTCGCGTTGCAGCGCGCCACCGACCAGAAGGACCGTGCCGAGGGCGGCGCGTACGACCGCGGCGTCGACATGGCGGCCGTGCGCAGCGGTGGCCTCACCGTGATCCTCGTCGAACGCCGCAAGCCGTTCCACACCCTGGCCGACTTCATGGGCCCCGAAGAGGGCGGTCTCGGCGTCGACCCGCGTACGTACGACATCGTGGCCGTGAAGATCGGCTACCTGGAGCCCGAGCTGCACGACATGGCGGCCGACTGGCTGCTGGCCCTCACGCCGGGCGGCGTCGACCAGGATCTGCTGCGGCTCGGCCACCATCGGGTGGAGCGGCCGCTCTACCCCTTCGACGAGGACGCGTACGACAACGAGGAGCCCGACCTGACCCCGGTCCGCCTCGCCCCTCTCAGCCCTCTCAACAGCCGCCGTCCGTAGCGCAGAGGAGCCCCCCCATGAAGCGTGCCGCCGCCCTGTCCGCCCTGGTCTGCCTGCTGGCCGTCACCGCCGCCGCGCCCGCGTCGCCCGACGCAGCCCGACGGGCGGACCGCCCGGACAGGCACCACGGGACTCTCCTCGACTCCGTCCCGAAGAAGGGCGTGCTGAAGGTCTGCACGACCGGCGACTACGCCCCGTTCACGAAGCTCGACCCCGCCGAGGGCACGTACAGCGGTGTCGACGTGGAGATGGCGCGGGACCTGGCCAAGAGCCTCGGAGCCAAGCCGAAGTTCGTGGCCACGACCTGGGCGAACCTGACCAAGGACGTGGCGGCCGGACGCTGCGGCATCGGGGTCGGCGGCGTCTCCGTCACCCTGCCGCGCGCCCGCCAGGTCTACTTCAGCGAGCCGACGCGCGAGGACGGCAAGACGCCCATCGTGCGCTGCGCGGACAAGGGCAGGTTCGGCGCGGGCGCCCTGACGGACATCGACAAGCCCGGCACGAGGGTCGTCGTCAATCCCGGCGGGACGAACGAGCAGTTCACCCGCGCCAACATCAAGCGGGCGACCATCAAGCTGCACCCGGAGAACACCACGATCTTCCAGGAGATCGTCGACGGCCGGGCGGACGTGATGATGACCGACGCGAGCGAGACGCTCTACCAGGCGAAACTCCACCCCCAGCTGTGCCCCCTCCACCCCGACAAGCCCTTCACCTTCTCGGAGAAGGCCTACGCGGTGCCGCGCGGCGACGACGAGTTCAAGGCATACGTCGACCAGTTCGTACACCTCGCCACGCACGACGGCACGTATGCCGCGTACGAGGCGGAGTGGATGAAGTGAGCCGAGCCCCGGGCCGCGCCCGGGGTTCGGGGGTTCGCGCGGGCTTTCGTCGCGGGTACGCGGGTACCCGCCGCCCATGACTGATCTCAGCGTGGGACATCTGGCCGCCGGGGTGCCCGGGGGCGGCCTCGCGCCGTTCCTGGTCGGCCTGGGCATCGCCGCCCTGCTGGTGTGGGCCGTGTGGTTCGGGATCCGGGTCCGCGGCAGGGAGCAGCGGCCACCGAGGCCCGAGGAGCAGCCGCGCCTGCCTGCCGAGGGGCCCGTCGGGGAGGTGGCGGAGCATCGTGGGCCGGATGAAGTCCCAAAGGAAGCAAGGCGGTTGACGCCGCGTCAGGTCAGAGAGCGGGCAACGCCTCGTCCACGCGGAGTGGCGACCAGCGGCGCAGGCGCTGGATCCGGGGGCGCAGTGGTTCGTTCGGCAGTGGCGGCAAGTGAGGGCAAGTTGGGACGGCTGGGCGAACCGTACGTCCGTTTGGGCGGTCCGGCGCGGGGGACCCGGTCGGTATGACCGTTCACAAGAAGACCGTGCTCGTACTGGACTGCTCGGAGCCGGAGGAACTGGCCGAGTTCTACGCCGGACTGCTCGGCGCCGAGGTGCGGTTGAGCAAGGACCCCGACTACGTCGAGGTCACGAACGACAGCGGCGTCCACCTGGCCGTGCACAGGGAGCGCGACTACATACCGCCGAGCTGGCCGCGTCCCGAGGACTCGCAGCAGGCGCATCTGAGGATCATGGTGGCCCGCCACGACATGGACGAGGCGGAGCGCGAGGCGATCGGCCTGGGCGCGCGGCCCGTGGAGACGAAGAACAACAGCGGGCCGCGGGACACGCGGACCTACTCCGACCCCATGGGGCACTCCTTCACCCTGGCGGCCATACCCGAGTGACCTGCACATCTCCTGCAAGGGACCGGTGAGGGAACCGGTCAGGAACCGGACAAGGGGCAGTGATGGAGATTTCCGGGCTCATCAGCGCGATTCTGATCGGCGCCGTCATCGGCGTCCTCGGCAGGCTCGTCGTCTCCGGACGGCAGCGCATCGGCGTGCTGTGGACCATCGTCGTCGGCATCGTGGCCGCGCTGATCGGTACGGCCGTGGCGGCGGGCCTCGGCGTGGCCGACACCGACGGCGTGGACTGGGTGGAGTGGCTCATCCAGATCGCCCTGGCGGCTTTCGGCGTCGCGGCCCTGGACCGTCTGAAGCTGCGTCGCTGAGTGGACCGTCTGAATCTGCGCCGCTGAGCTGCGGCGGCGGAGCTCACGGATCGGTCCACCGGCACAGCAGACGCAGGAACCCGACCAGAGTGAGCGACCACAGAACGGCGAAGGCCCAGATCACGCCGGGCGTCGAGGTGCGGATCCCGATGATGAGGAGCGCGCCGCACACGATCGCGAGGAAGGCCACGGTGAGGGGTCGCGGCGTGTGCGTCAGTACGGTCCGTACGCGCCGTTCGAGGCGCAGGAGCCGCCAGCGCGCCTGGAGGGGCCGGTCCCGCCGGAGGGACTCCTCCAACTCCTCCAGGATGCGCTGCTCGTGCTCCGGAAGCCGTTCTGTCGCCATCGCCGCCCTCCCGCGCCGGATGAGATCCAACTGTGTCGGATGAGGTCCGGCCTCAACGGGTGCCCCGAGCCGTCCGGGTCTAAGAGGGCGGCGGTGCGGCCACCGTGGCGTCAGAGGGATCAGACAGAACGGTGGTACTGGTCCGGCACGTGCACGTCGTCGCCGAGTTCGCGACCCGCGAGCCGCGCCCACGAAGGGTTGCGCAGGAGTTCGCGCCCCAGGAGGACCGCGTCCGCCTCGCCATTGGCGAGGATCTTCTCGGCCTGCTCCACCTCGGTGATCAGACCGACCGCGGCGACCGCGAGCTCCGTCTCGGCCTTCACGCGGGCCGCGAACGGGACCTGGTAGCCGGGCTCCACGGGGATCCTGACGCCCGCGGCGTTGCCGCCGGTGGAGACGTCGAGCAGGTCGACGCCGTGCTCCTTGAGCTCGCCGGCGAAGCGGACGGTGTCGTCCGCCGTCCAGCCCGCCTCCTCCAGCCAGTCGGTGGCCGAGATGCGGAAGAACAGGGGCTTGTCCTCGGGCCACACGGCACGCACCGCGTCGACCACCTCGAGCGCGAAGCGCGTGCGGTTCTCGTACGAACCGCCGTACACGTCGGTGCGCTTGTTGCTGTGCGGGGAGAGGAACTCGCCGATCAGGTAGCCGTGGGCGCCGTGCAGTTCGGCCACCTCGAAGCCCGCGTCCAGGGCGCGGCGCGCGGCCTCGGCGAACTGGCCCACGATCGCGCGGATCTGCTCGACGGTGAGCTCCGTCGGCACGGGGTGCTGCTCGTCGAAGGCGACCGGACTCGGCGCGACGGCCTGCCAGCCGTGCTGGTCCGTGCCGAGCGGGGCACCGCCCTTCCAGGGCCGGTCGGTGGACGCCTTGCGGCCGGCGTGCGCGAGCTGGATGGCGGGCACGGTGTTCTGGCTCTTCAGGAAGTCCGTGACGCGGCGGAAGGCGCGGGCCTGCGTGTCGTTCCAGATGCCCAGGTCGTACGGGCTGATGCGGCCCTCCGGGCTGACGGCGGTGGCCTCGACGATGATCAGGCCCGTACCGCCCGCGGCGCGCGCCGCGTAGTGCGCGAAGTGCCAGTCCTGCGGTGCGCCGGCGTCGGCACCGTCGGGCGCCGCCGAGTACTGGCACATCGGGGGCATCCAGACCCGGTTCGGGATGGTCAGCGATCGCAGGGTGTACGGCTCGAACAGCGCGCTCACGGCGGGCTCCATTCGTTCACGGCGGATGTGCGTGCGGGTGCGGAGGCGCCGATGTGCGGGTCCGCTGCTCGTACGATAAACCTCGTAGTACGGCGCATGTCAAACTACGATGGCTCTCGTACAATGAAGCGCAGGGAACACTCGGGGGTCAGGGACTCGGGACCCGGGATCAACAGGACGAAGTGGAGCCGCCATGACGACCGCCGCCGCGACCGGCAGTGCGACCGGCAGTGCGAGCAGCAGGACGCTCGCCCACCCCGAGCCCGGGGACGTCCGGCTCGAAGGGGTGCTGCACGCCTTCGCCGACCCCATGCGGATGCGGGTGGTGCGGGAGCTGGCCCGGGAGGAGGGGGCGGACGGGCTCTCCTGTTCGTTCTTCGAACTGCCCGTCACGAAGTCCACCTGCACGCACCACTTCCGGGTGCTGCGCGAGAACGGCGTCATCCGGCAGATCTACCGGGGCACGACGAAGCTGAACGTGCTGCGCCGCGACGACCTGGACGCCCTCTTCCCTGGTCTGCTCGACAGCGTCCTCGCGGCCGCCACCCGACAGGACGCCCGTCTCGCCGCCCAGGCGTGAGCCGACCTGGCCGCGTGAGCCACCCCGATCGCTTCCTGAATGCCCCTCCCGACGTGCCCCTCCGGTGCAGGTCCTAGCCGGAGGAGGTGTGCCGCGCCGCCGCCCGCAGGCCCTCCCAGTCCGGGATCTTCACCACGCCCCGGCCGAGCGTGCGCCCCAGCTCCGCCTCCGCGCGTTCGATCGCTAGCCAGCCCGGCCACTCGACCGGCCGCAGCCCCGCCGCCCGCAACCCGGACAGGGGGTCGTCGAGCACCTGCCTCCGTCCGAGAGCGGGGGCGTCGTCCAGCAGGGACTGGACCGTCTCCTTGGCGCACGGCCGGTTGGTGCCGATGACGCCGGTGGGGCCGCGCTTGATCCAGCCGGCCACGTACTCGCCGGGGGAGGGCGCGCCGTCCCGCAGCACCCGTCCCGCCGCGTGCGGCACCGTGCCCCGCTCCGCGTCGAACGGTAGCCCTTCGAGGGGCACCCCGCGATAGCCGACCGAGCGCAGCACCAGCTGGGCCGGGATGTCCTCGTACTCTCCCGACCCCGTCACCCCGCCCCGGCCGTCCGGCAGCGTGCGCTCGAAGCGGGTCAGGGCCACATGGCCCGTCGCTCCCGCCGTCAGCGCGACGGGACGCAGGAAGAAGCGCAGCCTGATCCGCCGGGCAAGGCCCCGCGCCGGGCGGTCGGCCCAGCCGCGCAGCACCTCGACGTTGCGTCGGCCCGCGGCGGGCAGGCCGGAAGGGTCGGTGTACGCGGGGTCCAGTGCCAACTCCGCCGGGTCGACGACGACTTCGGTGTCCGGCAGGGCGCCGAGCTCGCGCAGCTCCTTGGTGGTGAACCGCGCCTGTGAGGGCCCGCGCCGCCCGACCATGGACACCTCACGCACCCGGCTGCCCGCGAGGACGCCGAGCGCCGCGTCCGGCATGTCGGTGGGGAGCAGTTCCGCGGCGCCGCGGACCAGCATGCGGGCGACGTCCACCGCGACGTTGCCGACGCCGATGACGACGGCCGACTCCACGTCCCTGATGAACCCGGCCCGCGCGCCCGGCTCCGCCATCGCGTCCGGATGCGCGCTGTACCAGGAGACGAACTCGGTCGCGGAGTAGCTGCCCGGCAGCTCCTCGCCCGGTACGCCGAGCCTGCGGTCCGCCGCCGCGCCGACGCAGTAGACCACCGCGTGGTAGAGACCGAGGAGCCGGGCCGGGGGCAGGGTGGCGGGGCCGATCTCGACGGAGCCGAGGAAGCGTACGCGCTCGTCCTCCAGGACCGCGCGCAGATTGTTCTGCAGGGACTTGATCTTCTCGTGGTCCGGCGCCACTCCGTAGCGCACCAGGCCGTACGGGCAGGGGAGGCGGTCGAGCACGTCGACCCGCACATCCGGCACCCGGTCCTGCTGGACGAGGGACTGCGCGGCGTACACCCCGCTGGGACCCGAACCGACGACGGCGACGTGCAGCACGGTGGTGCTCCTTCCGCGAGGTGACCTCGGGACGGTTTCAGGATCGCACCGGGGAGCGCGCGTGTCAGGGGTGTGGGCGCACAGGCGCGTGTGGTGTCGCGTGCGGTGTCAGGGGCCCGGGCGGCCCTCGGTGCCCGCGCCGGGGGGAGAGGGGGGAGGCGGCCGTCACTCCATCTCCCGCATCCGGCTGATCTCGCTCGACTGCTGCGCCACGATGTCGTTCGCCATCTCCTCGACCTGGATGTTGTTGCCCTCGGAGAGCACGTCCGTGGCCATGGTGAGGGCCCCGCTGTGGTGCGTGATCATCAGCTTGAGGAAGAGCTGGTCGAACGCCTTGCCCCTGGCCGCGCGCAGCTGCTTCAGCTGCGCCTCGCTCGCCATGCCCGGCATCGCCGCGTGCTCGTGCCCGGCGTGCTCGCGCGGGCCGCCGTGCTTCTTCAGCCAGCCCTTCATCGCGCCGATCTCGGGCCGCTGCGCGGAGCTGATGCGTGACGCCAGCCGTTTGACGCGCACCGACCCGGCCCGCTCCGGGGCGAGTCCGGTCATCCTCAGCGCCTGGGCGTGGTGCACGATCATCATCTGCGTGTACGTGAAGTCGGCCGAGTTGGGGGAGTCGTCCTCGGACCTCTGCCGCGCGGCGTCCTTCGCGGACATCGTCGCCGCGCTCTCGCCCGGCTTGCCCGGCGCGATCACCGAAGGACCCGGCGACGCCTTGTGCCCGGCATCGGATCCGTCCCCGCCGCCCCCGTCGGAGTCGCACCCCCCGAGTACGAGAACGGCGGTCGCCAGCATCGCGCTGACGGCGGACGTACGGCGGTGGAGCACAGTGACCTCCTGGTGGCGCGCGGACGATTCGGGGTCCGTATTAGCACGCGGATGAGCATCGGTGACCGGAAAGTCTCGTGACGAGTCCGATTCCCTCTGTTGATCTGTGCATGATGAGCACGATACTGCGGGTGTGCGTGAACCGTTCAACTGCGAACGGCCACAAGGGAGGATGCAGTGACCCTGTTGAACAATCCCCGAACGCGGCGCAGACGCCTGGGAGTCGGCGCGGCGGCGGCCGGACTGCTGGCCGCGCTGCTCACCGCCGCGCCCGCCGGAGCCGTCCCCGACCCCGGTGACTCTCCGGCCGCCCCGAAGAGCGTCTCCAAGAGCGACGCCGACCGGACGAAGAAGGCCATCGAGCGCGGGGACATACCGGCGCCCGACGAGGTCGTCCACTCGGACAACATCGAGCACCTGGCCAACGTCCCGAAGGACGCGCTGCCCGGGCTCAACACCGACATCGCGTTCCAGGGGAAGTACGCCTTCGCCGGAAACTACGACGGCTTCCGCATCTACGACATCAGCGACCCGAAGGCCCCGAGGACCGTCTCGCAGGTCCTGTGCCCGGGCTCGCAGAACGACGTGTCCGTCTCCGGGAACCTGCTCTTCCTGTCCACCGACTCCTCGCGCAGCGACAACTCCTGCAACAGCACCACGCAGCCCGCAACGGAGAAGTCCTCCTGGGAGGGCATGAAGATCTTCGACATCAGCGACAAGTCGAACCCCAGGTACGTCTCCGCCGTCGAGACCGCCTGCGGCTCCCACACCCACACGCTGGTGCCGGAGCGCAGGAACGTCTACATCTACGTCTCCTCGTACTCCCCGAACGCGGCGTTCCCCGACTGCCAGCCGCCGCACGACGGGATCACCGTCATCAAGGTGCCGCGCAAGGCCCCGGAGAAGGCCGCGGTCGTCAACTTCCCCGTGCTCTTCCCCGGTGAGGGCCCCGACGGCGGCGGCAACCCGGGCGGGCCCACCAACCCGGGCGTCTCCAAGACCACCGGCTGCCACGACATCACGGTGCTGCCCTCCATGGACCTCGCGGCGGGCGCCTGCATGGGCGACGGCATCCTGTTCTCCATCAAGGACCCGGAGAACCCGCGGATCATCGACCAGGTGCAGGACAACACCAACTTCGCGTTCTGGCACTCGGCGACCTTCAACCAGAAGGCCGACAAGGTCGTCTTCACCGACGAGCTTGGCGGCGGCTCGGCCGCCACGTGCAACGCGGCCACGGGACCGAACCGGGGTGCCAACGGCATCTACGACATCAAGGGCAAGGGCGACAAGCGCAAGCTGGTCTTCAAGAGCTACTTCAAGATCCCGCGCCACCAGGCGGACACCGAGAACTGCGTGGCCCACAACGGCTCGCTGATCCCGGTCAGGGGCAAGGACCTCATGGTCCAGGCCTGGTACCAGGGCGGCGTCTCCGTCTGGGACTTCACCGACTCCACGAAGCCCAGGGAGATCGGCTACTTCGAGCGCGGCCCGCACACCACCGACAAGATCACCACGGCGGGCGCGTGGTCGGCGTACTACTACAACGGCCGCGTCTACTCGAACGACATCGAGATGGGCCTCGACGTCCTGAAGATCAACGACAAGCGGACGGATCCGGCCCAGCGGGTCCGCATGCGCGAGCTCAACGTCCAGACGCAGCCGGACTACTTCGACTGACGGACAGGCCCTAGCCGGGCTGTCCTGAGGGAAGAGGCCTCAGGGGCCCGTGCGGTGAGTTCCCGTCGGGCGGTGCGCCGCCCGGCGGGACGCCGAGCTCCCAGTCCAGTCCGTACCGCTGGAACAGCTCGGCGCGCAGCGTCGTCAGCGGCATCGGCGCGCCGGGGATGAGCAGCGCGAAGACCGCGCCCATCAGGAGCGCCCGCAGCAGCGGGTAGTCCCGGTCGGCGTCGGGCGAGCCGTAACGGACGACGGTCTCGCGCAGCAGCTCCGCGAGACGCTGCTGCTCGGGGCACTGCACGAAGCCCTCGGCCTGGAGGATGCCCGCCATGTGCGTACGCATGAGCAGCGGCTCGTCCCTGGCCAGACCCAGGATCGCGTCGACGGCCCGCGCCAGCCGCTCGCGCCCGTCATCGGTGCGCGGCTCCCGCTCAAGGGCCGCCTCCAGCGTGCGGTGCATGAGCCGGTGCACCGCGGACTGGAGCAGCTGACGCTTGCCGGGGAAGTAGTACGACACCAGGCCGCGGGCGGCGCCGGCCCGGTCCGCGATGTGCCCGAGCGTCGTGGCCTCGAACCCGTGCTCGCCGACCAGGTCCACCGTCGCCTGCAGCAGACGCTCCCGGGAACGTCTGCGCAATTCTTCGTTGACCGATGGGCTACGCGGGGACATCCTGATAACTCCTGCGTTGACTGGCTCCGAGCCAGTATACTCGGGGAGTCCCGAGGCGGAGTCTCGCGAGAGGCGCCGCGCGGGTCGCAGCAGCCTGGGGCAGGCAGCACCGCGGGGGAGTGTTGCCTGCCCACAGGCGTGCGACGCCGTCATGCCCCGTTGGCGCGCCCGCCGGGCCCCTTCTCGTACGTCATGACGGCCAGGGCCACCGTCAGTGCCCCGAGCAGCCAGCCGCCGAGTACGTCGGAGGGCCAGTGGACGCCCAGCCAGACGCGGGTCAGGCCGACGCCGGTCACCGAGAGCGCGGCCAGGGCCAGGGCGGTGCGCCACAGGGCGGGGCGTGCGCCGTGCGTGTGCAGGAGCCACAGCAGGAGGCCGCAGACGATCGTCGCCGTCATCGCGTGGCCGGAGGGGAACGCCGCGAAGTGCGCGGAGTCCACGGGGTCCGGCCACACCGGGCGCGGCCGGTCGACCGCCGCCTTGAGTCCCTGCTGCACCGCCGAGCCGGCCACGCAGGCGCCGGTGAGCCAGAGCGCCGGCCACCACGCCCCGCGGGCCGCGAACCGGACGATCACCACCGCGATGACCGCGCGCATCGTCCAGGGGTCCCACACCCAGTCGCTGAGGATCCGGACGGTCCGGGTGGCGCCGGGGCCGTTCACCGCCCAGCGATGCGTGGTGCGCGCGATGTCGCCGTCCAGGGAGAGCAGCGGACGCCACTCCAGCCCGACCAGGAGGAGCAGCAGGAGCGAGGGCGCGCAGAGGGCCGCGGCGGTGAGCGCGGCCCGGGAGCGGGGCGGGCGGGTCGGGGAGTCGGTGGACGCGGGGTGCATGGAGTGATCCTCGCCGACGGATCGGAGCTGCGGCCGTCATGGGGCCCGGGGCGTGGCGCCTACCCGACAGCGGCGCGGGTACGCACGGTTCGGTTCCGCCCCGGCCGCGCGGCCCGCTGTCCGGCACGCGGGATTGCCGTGCGGCGCAGGCGCCCCGGGGCCGCGTCGGACGCCGTGAATTCTCGGATACGGGCTAGCCCAGTGCGCGAAGACCCGGTACGAAAGTGACCAGGACGGGGATCACCGGCACCAGCGCCGCCGTCGCCGTCAGGCGCAGTCTGCGGGTCGCGGTCAGGCGCGGGCGGGCCGAGAGCAGCCGGTGGACACGCTGCGGGACGTGGGCCTGCGGGGCCGGGCAGGGGCCGAACACGCCGCGGTCCTCGTTGAGTTCGACCAGGGCGAGGGCGATCGTCAGGCGGCCGAAGCGGCGCGAGGCGACGTCGTCGGCGGCGAGCTCCACCAGGCGGTGCATCTCGTCGCGGAACGCCGCGAACACCCGCACCTGCGGAAAGCCGACGGCCAGCGCCCCCGAGCAGTGCAGCAGCCAGTCGTGCCTGGCCCGCGCGTGACCCTGCTCGTGCGCCAGCACGGCGTCCAACTGACGGCCCTTCAGCCGCCGCAACGCGGCCGTGGTGATGACCAGTTGGGGCGCCTGGCCCGGCAGCCACCAGGCGTCGGGCCGCTCGCCCTCCAGGAGGACGAGGCGGTTGGCTCCGGGCTCCTCGCCGGGCAACAGCGGGGAACGTACGACAAGTTCGGCCCTGCGGTCGGAGCGCCGGGCGCGGGCCCTCGCGATCTCGCGGGTCAGCATGACCGCCGTCCACACCCCGCCGCAGGCGAGCGCCACCGCGGTGGCCGCCGCCCAGGGGCCGGGCGCCTGGAGGGCGTACGCCTCGACCACGGCGTGCGGCGCGGGCGCGAAGACATGGCCGCGCACGGCCTGCCACGCGGCGGCGGCGCTCAGGGTCATCGAGAGCGCGCAGCAGAGCAGGACGCCCGCCACCACGCACTGCCAGGCCCACAGCGCGACCACGGGTTCGCGTTCCGGCCAGTCGGCCCGCGCGAGCATCCGCGGGGCCACGACAGCGGTGAGAACGCCCAGCAGCAACAGCGCGACGGGGACCATCATGGCGCCCAGCCTATGAGGGTTGGGCTACCGGAGGGTATGGCCTGTCACCCCAAGTGACGCACGCCACGGCCGACACGGGTGTATTTCCCGTACGGGTGACGACCGCGGCCGGGGCGGCGGGACGCCGTAGTGTGCTGACGGTGATCGAGACCATCGTGTTCGACGTGGGGGAGACCCTCACCAAAGACGACCGCTACTGGGCAGCCTGGGCGGACTGGCTCCAGGTGCCGCGTCACACGCTCTCCGCGCTGATCGGGGCCGTCGTCGCGCAGGGCGGGGGGAACGCCGACGCGCTCCGGCTCGTCAGCCCGGACATGGACATCGCCTCCGCCCACCACGCACGCGAGACCGCGGGCCGGGGGGAGCACCTGGGCGAGGCCGACCTCTACGCGGACGTACGCCCCGCCCTCGGCGGTCTCCAGAAGCTCGGTGTCCGCGTCGTCATCGCAGGCAACGCGACGGCGCGGGCGGCCGAACTGCTGCGCGACCTCGACCTGCCCGCCGACCTCGTCGTCACGTCGGGCGACTGGGGAGTGTCGAAGCCGGACCCCGCCTTCTTCGAGCGGGTGCTCGAAGTGGCCCAGGCCGAGCCCCAGGAGACGCTCTACGTCGGCGACCACCCCGGCCACGACCTCTTCCCCGCCAAGCAGGCGGGGCTGCTGGCCGCACACATCCGGCGCGGCCCCTGGGGGTACTACTGGGCGGACGATCCGGCCGTCGCCGACACGGCGGACTGGCGGGTCGACAGCCTCACCTCGCTCGCCGCGCTGATCGCCCGCTGAGGCGGCGGCCACCACTCGCAGGGGCGACCGCCACCACCGCGCCGGGACGAAGGGCGCCACCCGCCGGGGCGGCGCCTACAGCGTCATCAGCATCGCCACCATCCCGATCCCCATCGAGAGCCGGCACGCAAGCGCCACCTCGGAGCGGTCCGCCCACCCCAGCACGGCGGACCCACCCCCCGCGGAGGAGGCCGCCCGGGGAGCGAGGCGCGCGCCCGACCACAGCACGTACCCGGCGAAGTAGAGCAGCAGCGCGCCGGTCAGCAACGGGATTCCGGCGCCCCCGTGGTGCCCGGCGTGTGCTGCCGGAGTCGTGGCCATCGCCACCGACATGTAGGCCATGGCGCACGCGCCGATGAGGTGGTGGAGGTGGTGGCGATTCGCGCGGGCCGCCCACCCGGTGTGCAGCGCGGCGCCGCCGAACACCGCGGCGTAGACGAGCCAGGCCCAGCGCGGCGGCGCGAGGACGGCCGCGGGGACGGCCATCACCGCCATCCCGAACCCCATGAGCGCCTCGCCGCCGGCCGTGCGGCGCTGTTCCTCGATCCGGCTGCGCATCCGCAGCAGGCAGTAGCCCCCGGTCGCCGCGCACAGCGCGACCAGCAGCCAGGCGGCCTGTGCCGGTCCGTGCACCGCACCCTCCCCCTGTCGACGGTGTCGTCTCGACCGTGTCGTCCGGTCGATTCCCGGGTCGCCGGGGCCGTACGCGAGCGCACGGGGGTGCATGGGGAGCACGGGGGCGCGGGCGCGCCTGTCCGACGGGGCCGACGCCTCGTCGACCTAAATCGTTTCCGAGTAAAACACTTGCTAACCTTTTGGTCATGAGCAGTACGCCCCCGCCCCCGCAGCCGTCCCCCCGCCCCGCCCGCGTCCGCCGCCTCCCCCTCGCGGGCGTGCTGCGCCCCGGCAAGCCGTCCGACATCTGGTTCAAGCCCGCGACCAGCGTGGTCGTGGCCAACGCGATACCGAACCTGACACTGCTCGCCCTCGGCCGGCTCGACCTGGTGATGTACACGATGGCCGGGTCGTTCTGCGCCCTGTACGCCCACAACCTCCCCTACGCCGCCCGCGCGCGGACCCTGGCCCTGGTCGTCGCCGGGATGACCGCGAGCATCGCCCTCGCCCTGGTCACCGCGTCTCTGACGAGTTCCGCCGCGGTCCTCGTCGCGGTCGGCGCGCTGCTCGCCGCCGCACAGAAGACACTCTGCGACGCCACCCGCGTCGGGCCGCCCGGGCACCTGATCTTCACCTTCATCAGCTCCGCGACCCTCTTCGCGCCGCAGACACTCGGCCAGGTCCCCGGCCACCTCGCGCTCACCCTCGCGGGCGGCGCCATCGCCTGGCTCGTGGGCATGGCGCCCGCCCTGGTGCGCCCGCACGGACCCGAGCGCCGGGCCACCGCACGCGCCCTGCGCGCCACCGCCGCCTACGCGGACGCGGCGCGCGCCGACGCCACCGCGCCGGGCACCGAGCAGGCCCGCGCCGCCGCGGCCGGCGCCGTGCACGCCGCCTGGCAGTCGCTGCTCGCCACCGGCGCCCGCACCGCCGCCCGGCACGCCCTGGCCCGCCTCGTGGTCCGTGCCGAGGAGGCCCTGGCGGCGCCCGCCGCGGTCGACCCGGCCGCGCTGCGCACCTGGGCGGCCGGACTGCGCGGCACGGGCGCCGTACCGCGCCCCGGTGCCGCCCGCCCCGGCGAGGAGGACGAACTCCTGGGCGTGGCCGCCGAACTCGCCGAGCCCGTGGTCCCGCTGTGGCGGCGGCTCGGGCCGGGCTCCCCGCTGCTGCCCATCGCGCTGCGCACCGCCGTCGGCTGCGCCCTCGCCGGATACGGCTCGCTCGCGCTCGGCATCGGCCGCCCCTACTGGGCACTGGTCACGGCCGCCTCCCTCTACCAGGCCAACACCACGCTCACCTGGAACCGGGGCGTGCAGCGCGTGGTCGGCAACCTCGTCGGAGTGCTCGCCTTCGCGGCGATCGCGCCGTTCGCGCACCTCGGCCACGCCGAGCTCATCGTGTGCTGCCTCGCCCTCGCCTTCGGGGCGGAGGCGCTGATCACCCGCAACTACTGGCTCGGCACCGTGTGCGTGACGCCGATGGCGCTGCTCGTCACCGAGTTCGCCCGGTTCCAGCAGCCCGGCGAACTCATCCTCGACCGCGTCGTGGACACCCTTGTCGGCGCCGTGCTCGGCGTGGCGGCGGCCGTCCTCGTCACCAACCGGCGCGCCGGAGACCACATCGAACGGGCCATCGCGGCCGCCGAACGGGCCACGGCGCAGGCCGAGGCGGCTCTCGCGGGCGCGGGCCCCGTCGAACCGGCGCGGCGCCGGCTCACCGCCGCCCTCGTCGACCTGCGCGCCGCCGCCGACGCGGCGGCCGGCGAATGGTGGCAGCGCGCCCTGCCCGAACAGCGGGTGCTCGCCGCCGAGCGCGCCGGACACCGTACGCTCGCGGCGACGGTCCGCCGACCGAACGGCCAGGGCGGAGACGACGGTCAACGGACGCGGACCCGCGCGAGGGACGCCGACGCCTGGGAGGGCGCACGAGCATGACGACGGAGAACGGCCCGGTGGCCGGCCCCGCTGGGGACACGGTGGCCGCGGTGGTGCGGCAGTGGCAGGCGGTGCGACCCGACATCGACACCGGGCCGATGGAGGTGATCGGCCGCATCAACCGCTGCGCGGCCCTCCTCCAGCAGGCCGAGGACGCCCCGCTGCGCCGGGCAGGACTGACCCGCGCCGAGTTCGACCTGCTCGGCGCGTTGCGCCGCACCGGGCACGAGCTGACGCCCGGCGAGCTGGCCCGGGAGACCTTCTCGTCAGGGGCCGCCGTCACCAAGCGGCTCAAGCTGCTGCAGGAGCGCGAGCTGGTCGACCGGCGAGCCGACGCGCGGGACCGCCGCGTCGCGCACGTCGGCCTGACCGAGGCCGGCCGCGCCCTCGTCGACGCGATCCTGCCCGAGCAGCTCGCGTACGAGACGGTCGTCCTTTCGGTACTCGACGGAGCGGGCCAGGGCCAACTGAGCGGGCTCCTCGGGGAACTGCTCGCACAGTTGGAGGGGCGCATCGGCGTGCGGCACGGCTGAGAGCCTGTCTTTGAACCCCCGCCTGCGCCTCGACGCCCGGCACGCGCCCTCGGCGCACGGAGTTCCAGGACAGGTGGCTCCGCCACATGACCTGGAACTCCGCACTCCGATCGCACGCTTCCCCAAGCTCTCGGCTCCGCTCGAGCAGGGGAGGCCCCAATCCGCCGCTGCGCCCGCGCTTCGCGCGGACGACGGGGGTTCAAAGACAGGCTCTGACCCTGGTCGGTCGAGGCTCCTCAGGCCGCGGCGACCCGCTCGTCGATCTGCTCCCGCGTCAGGTAGGCGTCGGTCATCTCGAAGTCCTTGAGCGTGGCCGGCCGCTGGGCCTGGAAGCCGGTGCGTACGTAGTCGTCGCCCGCGAGCGCGTTCAGGCCCCAGTTGGCGGCCGTGCGGAAGCGGGCGGTGACCGTGCGCAGCGCGCCCAGGTGGTAGCCGCGCGCCACGACCTGGGCGGGCAGCCCCGTCAGCTGGACGCCCATCGGCTTCGACACCGCCTGGACGCCGCCGAGGTCGACGACGAGGCCCATGTCCTTGTGCCGGTAGTCGGCGAGCGGGAAGCCGCGCAGCGCCGAGACGACGTTCTTCGCGGCGGCCCATCCCTGGCGCATGGCGTGCTGCGCGGTCGGCGGGCAGATCGCGTCGCCGCCCTTGACCACGTCCGGCACGGCCGCCGCGTCGCCGAGCGCGAAGACGCCGTCGAGACCGGGGACCGTCAGATCGGGCCTGACGACGAGCCGCCCCCTGTTCGTCTCGGCGCCGAGCGTCGCGATGAGCGGGCTCGGCGCGACACCCGCGGTCCAGATCAGCGTGCGGCACGGCAGGACCCGGTCGTCGGTGAGGGTGACGGTGTCCTCGGTCGCCTTGGCCACGGAGACACCGAGCGAGACGTTCACGCCCCGGCGCTGCATGATCTCCATCGCCTTGTCGCCGAGCCGCTCGCCGAGCTCCGGCATCAGCTTGGGGGCGACGTCCACCACGTGCCACTTGATCTGCGAGACGTCGAGGCCGTGGTAGCGCTTGACCGCGGCGCAGGTCAGGCGCTGCAGGTACGCGGCCGTCTCCACGCCCGCGTAACCGCCGCCGACCACCACGAACTGCAGCCGCTGCTCCCGCTCCTCGCGGCTCGTGCTCGCCGCGGCGAGGTCCAGCTGCGAGATGACGTGGTCGCGGATCCAGGCGGCCTCGGCGAGCGTCTTGACGCCCACCGCGTACCGGTCGACGCCGGGGATGTCGAACTGCCGCGTGACGCTGCCGGGCGTCAGGACCAGGTAGTCGTAGCGCTCCACGACCTCCTCGCCGTTGATCTTCCGTACGATCACGGCCTTGGCCTTGGGGTCGATGCCGATGGCGCCGCCCGGCACGATCGAGGTGCGGCGCAGCATCCGGCGCAGCGGCACGGCCACCGACTGCGGAGTGAGCACTCCGGAGGCGACGTGCGGCAGCAGGGGGAGATACAGCTGGTGATCCTGTGGGCTGATCAGCCGCAGCTCCGCCTCGTGGGGCGAAAGCTTCTTCTCCAGTTTGTGAGCGCACTCCATGCCGGCGAAACCGCCGCCGACGATGAGGATCCGGGGAGCTGCCATGTGATGTCTCTCCTGAGCTGTTGGAGATCGACTTCAGGGCCGTCAGGTCTTGCCAGAGCCGTGGATGATCTTCTGCGGACCGTACCCGTGGCCTTGTACCCCTGCATCCCGGATGGATTGCTCGTGTGACGTGCTTCACAATATTGGCGGCGCGAAACGGCTTGCGGCCGGGCCTTCCGTAAATGACTGGCGCGGGGCCCGGCAGGGGCGGGATGCTGCGTGGTGCCCGGGCGACGCGCGTCCCCGCGACCGCGTTCCGCCCGTGCGGAGGGGGAGTCGTGATGACCGTTTCCGAGTCCGGTGCGTCCGGAGCCGGGCCCGAGGTCCGCACGCGGGCCGGAGCGCTGCGCGGCGCTCGTGAGGCGGGCGTCGCCGTCTTCCGCGGCATCCCGTTCGCCGAGCCGCCCGTCGGCGCGCTGCGCTTCGCCGCGCCGCGGCCGGTCCGGGGCTGGAGCGGGACGCGCGAAGCCGTCGGGTACGGGCCGCCGCCCCCGCAGGGCGGCCACTTCGGCATGGACGCCCTTGCGCGGGAGTCGGCGGGCGACGACTGGCTGACGGTCAACGTCTGGTCGCCCGACCCCGGGCCGGGCGCGGGACTGCCGGTGATGGTGTGGATCCAGGGCGGCGCCTACACCATCGGCATGTCCGGCCTTCCCGAGTACGACGGCGGGCGCCTGGCACGGGAGGGCGGCGTCGTCGTGGTGACGTTCAACTACCGCGTGGGGCTCGAAGGCTTCGGGCAGTTCGAGGGGGCACCCGCCAACCGCGGCCTGCTCGACCAGATCGCCGCCCTGGAGTGGGTGCGGGACCACATCCGCGCCTTCGGCGGCGACCCGGACCGTGTCACGGTCTTCGGTCAGTCGGCGGGCGGCGGATCGGTCGCCGCGCTCCTTGCGATGGACGGCGCGGCCGGGCTCTTCGGCCGGGCCGTCGCACAGAGTGCGCAGGGCACATTCTTCTCGCCGGAACTCGCCGCCGACATCGCCGCCACGTGCGCGGCCGAGCTGGGGCTGCGGCCCACGGCGGCCGACCTCTGCGAGGTGCCGCCGCACCGGCTGTCCGCCGCCGGAGACGCGGTCGGCGCCGGGTGCGCGGGGCGGGCCGCGCGCTGGGGCAGGCCCGCGCTGCGGTCGGTCATCTTCTCGCCGGTCGTCGACGGCGAGACGCTGGCCGCCACCCCGTGGCAGGCCCTCACCGACGGCGCGGGCCGCCGCATCGACCTCCTCGCCGGGCACACCCGCCACGAACAGCGGCTGCTCACCGCGCTCGACGGACTGCTCGGCCAGGTGAGCGAGGCGCAGGCCGCGACCGCCCTGCACACCTTCGCCCCGCACCCGGACGGCGCCGACCGCTACCGCGCCGCCCATCCGGCCGCGGGCCCGGACGAGCTGTACGACCTCGTCCTGTCCGACTGGGTGTTCCGCATGCCGACACTCCACCTCGCCGAAGCGCAGGCCGGTGCCGGGGGCCGCGCCCACGTCTACGAACTGACCTGGCCCGCCCCGGGCATGGGCGGCGTACTCGGCGCCTGCCACGGCCTCGACGTGCCCCTGGTGTTCGGCACCCCGGACCGCGGCCAGCCCGCCGCGCTGATCGGCGCGGCGGGCATGGCGCAGGCGGAGGCGGTGTCCGCCGGGATGCGCGCCGCGTGGACGTCGTTCGCGGCCCACGGCGACCCCGGCTGGCCCCCGTACGACGAACAGCGGCTCGTACGGCTCTTCGACACCCACCCGGCCGTCGCGCCCTACCCCGAGGAGCCGTCCCGCCTGATCTGGCGGGACCACACCTTCCCCGTCCTGCCGCTGACCGGCACGTGAGAGCCGGGCCCAGCCTGCCGGAGGGCGGCCCTCAGATGCCCGGCCGGTAGCGGATCGGATGGTCGTGCGGGACCTCGACGAGGACGATCCGGACGCCGTCCGGGTCCGCGATCCACATCTCGACGAGCCCCCACGGCTCCCGCACCGGGGGCCGCAGCACCTCGACGCCGTTCCCCAGCAGCTCCTCGTGCGCCGCCCGGACGTCCGCCACCTGGAGCCACAGCTGCATGCCGGGCGCGGGCGGGGCCTCGGAACGGCCGGAGAGTTCGAGGAAGCCGCCGCCGAGGAAGTAGACGGTGCCGCGCTCGGGCCCCGTACCGAACTCGCGGTAGACGCCGAGACCCAGCGCCTCGCCGTAGAAGGCGCGCGAACGGTCCGGATCGGTGGGGCGCAGCAGGGTCCTGCCGCTCAGTACATGCACCATGCGGCCGCACCTTAGCGCCTGAGGGAGGGGGGTTAGGCTCGGCGGAGCCACTTGACGGCCCCGCTGCCCCCTCGCGACACGAAACCGGAGAGTCAGCTCCATGGAAACCGCCCCGCACCCCACACTCGGCGAACTCACCTACCGGGACGCCACCGCCGCCGACGTCGACGCGCTCGTCGCGCTGATCGAGTCGGCGTACCGCGGGGACACCAGCCGGGCCGGCTGGACCACCGAGGCGGATCTCCTGGAGGGCCAGCGCACCGACCCGCAGGGCGTCGCCGAGGTCATCGAGTCGCCCCTGAGCCGGCTCATCGCCGTCGAGCGGGACGGCGGACTCGTGGCCTGCTGCCAGCTCGAACACCGCGGCGACCACGCCTACTTCGGGATGTTCGCGGTGCGCCCGGACCAGCAGGGCACCGGGCTCGGCAAGGTGATCATCGCCGAGGCGGAGCGGGCCGCGCGCGAGACGTGGGGCGTCCGCGAGATGCACATGACCGTGATCAACGCCCGTGAGGACCTCATCGCCTGGTACGAGCGCCGCGGCTACCGCCGTACGGGAAAGATGACGCCCTTCCCGTACGGCGACGAGCGGTTCGGCATCCCGCAACGCGACGACCTGCAATTCGAGCTCCTGACCAAGGACGTCGCCTGAAATGCGGTGGACATTGTCCGGAATTTGACGAAAACGGCCTTCGGATAGCACCCTTCCACGCTGACCTGCGCACCGAGCGGCTCTGACCGCCGTGCGCGCGTACGCCCCGCACCGCGCGCCCGCGCCGCCCCGTGTGCGAAGCCCCCTCAGCAAGGAAGCCCATGCCGACTGCCCCCGCCCGCACCGCCGTACCCACCGACGGGGAGCCCGCCGCGGACGACGACGCGGCGGGCCATACCGCGCCCGCCGCGGCCCCCGGAGACCGCGGCCGCGCCGACATACCGGTGCTCGCCGTCAGCGGCGGGCTGCTCACCGCGTTCGTCCTGGCCGCGCTGATCGCGCCCACAGCCACGGGCGACGCCGTGAACACCGTCTTCACCTTCGTCGCGCGGTGGTTCGGCCCACTGTGGCAGGTGCTGCTGCTCGCGACGTTCGGCGTCGCGCTGTGGCTGGGCTTCTCCCGGTACGGGAAGGTACGGCTCGGCGGCGCGGGAGAGCGCCCGGAGTACGGCAGGTTCCAGTGGATCGCGATGATCATGTCGACGCTGCTCGCGGGCGGCGGCGTCTTCTTCGCGGCGGGCGAGCCCGTACAGCACTACGTCGACACGCCCCCCTTCTACGACGGCGTCAGGAGCGGTACCCAGCAGGCGGCCGACGCGGCGCTCTCCCAGAGCTTCGCGCACTGGGGCTTCCTCGCCTGGGCCGTCCTCGGCACGCTCGCCTCGATCGTGATGATCCGCGGCCAGGAACGCGGCATGCCGCTGCGCCCGCGGACGCTGCTCCACCCGCTCCTCGGCGAGCGCATCCTGCACTCCCGCCTCGGGGCCGCGGTCGACATCGTCTGCGTCATCGCCGTGGTCGCCGGAACCGTCGGACCGATCGGCTTCCTCGGCCTCCAGGTGTCCTACGGCCTCTCCGAGGTCTTCGGCATCTCCGGCGGCTACCCGGTGCAGCTCGGCGTCATCGTCCTGCTGACCGTCGTCGCCGTCCTCTCCGTCGCCAGCGGCCTGGACCGCGGCATCCAGTTCTTCAGCAAGGCCAACATCTGGCTCGCGGTCGCCCTGATGGCCGTCTTCCTGGTCCTCGGCTCCCTCGGCTTCGTGCTCGACTCGTTCCTCGGCGGCTTCGGCCAGTACGCGCACGACTTCGTGCCGCTGGCCCTCAACCGGGGCGACCACGCGTGGCTCAGCTCCTGGACGGTCTTCTTCTTCGGCTGGTTCCTCGGCTACGGCCCGCTGATGTCCATCTTCGTCGCCCGCATCTCCAAGGGCCGCACACTGCGCGACCTCGTGGTCTCCACCGCGATCATCCCGCCGCTCGCCACCATGTTCTGGTTCACGGTGTTCGGCGGCACCGGCATCTTCCTGGAACAGCGCGACCCCGGCGCGATCTCGGGACCGCTGAAGGCGGTCGGCATGGACGCCGCGGTCATCTCCATGGCACAGCGGCTCCCGATGGGCGCGGTGGTCGCGGTCGCGCTGCTCCTGCTGACGATCACGTTCGTGGTGACGACCACCGACTCGATGTCGTACAGCATCGCCGTGGCGGGCACGAAGGCCGGTGAACCGGCGCGCGCGGTACGGGCGTTCTGGGCCCTGCTGATGGGCGCGGCGGCGGCGGTGCTGATCCTGGTCGGCGACGGCGGCATCACGGCGTTGCAGTCGTTCATCGTCGTCACGGCGGTCCCCGTGGGCTTCATCATGCTGCCGACGCTGTGGACGGCGCCCCGGGTGGCGCGCGAGATGGCCCTGGAACAGGGCGTGATCACCCCGGACCGCCCGGCACCGGCGCCCCCGGAAGACGACCGTTCACCGGACCCGGACCCGGACCCGGCCCTGGAACCGGCCCGGACCGGCTGAACCGATATGCGCCGAAGCCCCGGACCGACGGTCCGGGGCTTCAGTGCTGCACGGGCACGGCCCGCGCCTAGGCCGTGAAGCGGCCCGTCCGCTTGATCTCGGGGTAGTCGGTGGTCGCCCCGTCCAGCTGCAGCGCCCGCACCAGCCGCAGGTCGTCCTGCGTGTTCACGACCCAGCCGATGATCCGCAGGTCGGCCTTCCTCGCCCGCTCGACGATCTCCAGGGTCAGGCGCCGGATGTTGAGGACAAGGGTGGTGGCGCCCACAGCCGTCGCCCGCTCCACCACGTCGGTGCCGTAACGGCTGGCGACGAGAGCGGTGCGTACCCCGGGCACCAGGCGCGCGATCTCGGCGACCGCCTCGTCGTGGAAGGAGATCACCTCCACGCGGGCGACCAGATCGCGGCTGAGCATCACATCGGCGAGGGCCCGGGCCGCCGCGACATCCTTGATCTCGGCCTGCAGCGGCGCCTTCACGGCGTCCAGGACCTCATCGAAGGTGGGGACGCGCTCGCCGCGGCCCGCGTCGAGCTCCCGCAGTTCGGCGAGGGTCTTCTCGGCGATCGGCCCCTTGCCGTCGGTCGTACGGGCCACGTCGGCGTCGTGCATGACGACGAGGGCGCCGTCCTTGCTCAGATGCAGATCCAGCTCGATGAGATCGAGGCCCGCCGCTTGTGCGGCGCGGAACGAACGCAGGGTGTTCTCGGGCTCGACACCCATGACCCCGCGATGCCCGATGGTGAGGAAGTTCAAGATCCACTCGCTTCCGTCGACGGAGGCTCGGCGACCGCGCGACGAGGACGGAGGAAGCCGCGCGGCAATGTCGCAGCCTAATGGCCCGACGCGGTGAGCGAACCGTGCGGACGGGGGTGGGTGGAGCCGTCCGCCCTGGTTCCGGTGATCCCGAGCAGGAGGCCGGTGATGAGGGCGGCGACAAGGACGGCACGGGTGCTCACGGGTGCGCTGCTCCGTACGGCGGGGGACGGCTGACCCCGCCCGTCCTACCGGGCGCGGGGCCATCGGGGCGAGTCGCTTCACCCGGGGGTGGGCGCGTCCTTCGTACGTTGACGGGGGCGGCGGGGAGCGGGGACGGCTGACGGCGCCGCGTCCGCCGGGGCCTTTGGCGCGGCCAGTGCGTCGAGGTCGCCGAGCATCGCCTCGGCCAGCTCCACCTCGGCCGCCAGCCGCCGCTCGCTCCAGCGCAGCGCCACCCCGGGGTGCGACCAGGCCTCCGCCCCGTCCGCCCGCGCGAGCGCGTCCCGCACCTCCTTCAGCTCGCCCTGCGTCCGCGCGATGTCCTCGGCGACCAGCGCGCGCAGATGGTCCGGCGCCGTGAGGTGCCCGAGCCACACCCGCAGCAGCAGCGGATGCTTCAGGACGGGCGGCCCGGCGTCCTGGCCGCCGCCCGCCCACGCCCCAAGGGCGGCGCGCCCCTCGTCGGTGATGGCGTACGACCGCTTGGCGCGGGGCTCGTCGGGCCCCGACCGCCGCGAGGTGGCGTACCCGAGGCCCTCCAGGCGGCGCAGCTCGGCGTAGATCTGGCTGATGGCGGGTGACCAGTAGAAGAACCGGAGCGAGGCGTCGGCCCACTTCTTGAGTTCGTAGCCGGTCCGCTCCCCGGGGAAGGAGAGCAGCCCGAGCACCGCCCAGGCGGTCGGCGGCAGCGGCGCCGCCGGCTCGCTCCCGGAAGCGTCTTCCTGCCGCCGCGGTGTGCCGTGCCGCGATGAGCTGGGCGATGTCGTGCGACGGGCTGCCATACGCGGCATTGAAGTGAACGGCACGGTGTGGGCGCAAGGGGTCGGGGGCCCTGGTGGGACGGCGCGCGGGGATGACGCCGCAGGACCTGTCGCACACTCAGAGCCTGTCTTTGAACCCCCGTCTGCGCCCCGGCGCCCGGCACGCACGCTCGGCGCACGGAGCCCCAGGACAGGTGGCTCCGCCACATGACCTGGAACTCCGCACACCGATCGCACGCTTCCCCAAGCTCTCGGCTCCGCTCGAGCAGGGGAGGCCCCAATCCACCGCTGCGCCCGCGCTTCGCGCGGACGACGGGGGTTCAAAGACAGGCTCTCAGGCAGTGGGCCCCCGGCGCGGGCGGCGGTTCGCCGCGAGCGACATGGTGCGGGCCCGCTGCGCGATCTCGTCCAGCGGCGCGGCCGGGCTGTAGACCAGCAGCGCGCCGTGCCGCTTGTCGAGGCGCAGGGCGTCCGGCGCCGGAGCGGTCTCCCCGTCGTACGCGAGGCTCGCCACGTCCTCAAGGCCGCTGAGCGCGATCTCCTCGACGCGCTCGGCGCGGAAGACCCGGGAGCGCCGCAGCGCACCGCCCAGGGCGGAGAGGGCGACGCGGGTGCGGGCCAGCGTCGCCTCCGCGTCGACCGTGCGGACGTCGAGGAGGCCGTCGTCCATGCGCGGCCGGTGGGTGAACGCGAGGCCGTCAGGGACGTACTGGCCATTGCCCGCGAAGAGCAGCCACAGGACGCGGTCCCGGCCGTCGAGCCGGATCCGCAGCGGGGCCGCCGTCCGCAGCACGTCGAGGAACGACACGGCCGCCGCGGGCCACTTGCCGATGCGCCCCTCCAGCTTCTCGCGCTTGCGCACCAGTTCCGGATAGAGCCCGATGCTGAAGGTGTTGACGAAGCCGGTGACGGCCGCGCCCGACCCGTCGCGCACGCGGGCCAGGTCGACGCGGACGGCCTCGCCGCGCTGCACCGCGTGCGCGGTGTCCTCGAAGGTGGGCGTGCCGACGTCCAGGGCGAAGTGGTTGAGGGTGCCGCCGGGGAAGACCGCGAGCGGAAGGCCTGCGGACGCGGCGCGCCGGGCGACGGCGTTCACCGTGCCGTCGCCGCCGCACACCCCGAGCACGCCGCCCGACCCGGTGGCCCGCGCCACGGCCTTGTCGAGCACCTCGCCGAGGTCGTCGCCGGGGCCGCGCGCGAGGATCTCGGCCCCCGGCAGCAGCAGCTCCAGGTGCTCACGCGCGGGCAGCCGCCCCGGAACGCCTTTGCCCGCACCGGAGTTGAGGACGACGATCAGCCCCTCGCCGTCCGGCAGCGCGGGCGCCGCGACCCGGGTCCGCCGGTGCTGGGCGGGCGAGGGACGCGGCGGCCACCAGTAGCAGGTGAGCGCGGCCGCGGCGGCGCCGAGCGCGCATCCGGCCAGCACGTCGCCGGGGTAGTGGACTCCCACGTACACCCGGGAGAAGGCGACGGCCGCGGCGACCGGCGCGAGCAGCGCGCCGTACCGGGGCGCCTCCAGGGCCACCCCGACGGCGAACGCCGCCGCCGACGCGGAGTGCCCGGACGGGAACGACGACGTCCAGGGTCTCTTGCCCAGGTGCCGCACCGCGGGGACCCCGGCCATGACGGGCCTGCGCCGGCGTACGGCGTACTTGGCGACGGAGTTCGTGGTCAGCGAGGCAAGCGCGAGAGCGCCCACCCCGCGCCGCGCGGCACGCCGGGCCGCGGGGCCGCCCACGGCGGCGAGCACCGCCGCCGAGCCGAACCAGAGGCGCCCGTGGTTCGCCGCCCTGCTGAGCGGCGGCAGCAGCTGCTCGGCGCCCGGCAGCCGCGCCGACGCCACCCGTTCGAACCACCGCCGGTCGATGCTGCCGATGCGTCCCGTCATGGGCACACTGGATCAGGGCCCGGGAGCCGCGGCCCGTACTGCTCGCCCGAACGGGTCATGCGCGCGGTGCCCGAGCCCCTTCCCGCGGAGGGAAAATGCGGACATGACGACAAGTCGCCACCTCGACATCCAGGTCAAGCGCGTCTACGACCCCTCGGACCCCGGTGACGGCAGCCGCGTCCTCGTCGACCGGCTGTGGCCGCGCGGAATCTCCAGGGAGCGGGCCCACCTAGACGTCTGGGAGAAGGAGCTGGCGCCTTCCGACGAGCTGCGCCGCTGGTACGCCCACGACCCCGACCGCTTCGAGGAGTTCGCCGGGCGTTACCGCCAGGAGCTCGCCGACGCCGGCCGCGCCGCCGGACTCGACCGGCTCCGCGCCCTCGCCCGCACCGGTCGCCTCACCCTGCTCACGGCGACCAAGGACCTCCCGCACGGCCATGTGCGCGTCCTTTCCGCCGTCCTCACCGAGGGCGCCACGCGCTGAAACGGCGCATCAGCGCCCCGGAACGCCGTTCCACCGCCCCGTCCCCGGCCCCGGGAGACCGAGCTGGTCCAGCACGCGCGCCACGACGTGGTCGACGATGTCGGCGACCGTCGCCGGGTGGTTGTAGAAGGCGGGCATCGGCGGGACCAGCGTGACGCCCATCCGGGCCAGCGCCAGCATGTTCTCCAGGTGGATCTCGTGCAGCGGCGTCTCCCGCGGGACGAGCACCAGACGGCGCCGCTCCTTGAGCACGACGTCCGCGGCGCGGCCGATCAGACCGTCCGCGTAGCCCGCCCGTATCCCGGCGAGCGTCTTCATGCTGCACGGCACCACCACCATGCCGTCGGTGGCGAAGGACCCCGAGGAGAGGGGCGCCGCCTGGTCGCCGGGGCGGTGCACCACGTCCGCGAGCTTGCCGACGTCGCGGACCGTCCAGGGCGTCTCCAGTTCGATCGTGGCGCGCGCCCAGCGGCTGAGGACCAGATGCGTCTCGACATCGTCGAGCTGCCGCAGCGCTTCGAGGAGCCGGACGCCGAGGATCGCCCCGGTCGCGCCCGTGATGCCGACGATCAACCGCATGGCGCGGGCCCGTCGATGATGCGGCGCGCCGTTTCCACGCGGTGCGGCTCCACGTGGATGCGTACGCCGTGGAAATCGGCGCCCCGCGTCGCGTCGAGCGCCATCCGGGACGTCGTGCCGTCCGCCGTCGACGACGGGTCGAGCGGGCTGCCCGGCAGGCCGTCGACGAGGAACACGTCACGGTGCGGTTGGAGGTGCGTGGCGACGGCCCACAGCACGTCCGCGTCCCGAGTCACGTCGACGTCCTCGTCGACCGCCACCACCGTCTTGAGGTACGGGTCCCAGCCGAGCAGCGCCAGCATGATCTGGCGGGCCTGGCCGGGACGGGACTGCCGCAGCGCCGCGTAGGCGTGGAAGTGCGTGCCCGACGTGGGGTAGTGCAGGGCGGTGACCTCGGGGAAGCGGCGCGTCAGCTGCTCGGCCATCTCCGCCTCGCGGGGCAGCCTGGCCAGGGTGAGGTGCTCGGCGCTGTTGCCGCCGACCACGTCGAGGAGCAGGGCGTCGTGGCGGCGCAGGACCGTCTGCACGGTCAGGACGTTGTGGGTGGAGCGGTCCGACGAGTACCCGGAGAACTCCCCGAACGGCCCTTCCTCCGCCCGCCGCCGGGGATCGATGAACCCCTCAAGGACCAGCTCGGCCCCCGCGGGCACCCGGATGCCGTGCCGCGGCGTCTCGACCACGTCGAGCGGCGCGCCGAAAAGACCGCCCGCGATGGCGCGTTCGTCATCGCCGGGGCCGACCCGGGCGGACGCGGCGAGCAGGAACAGCGGATGGGCGCCGATCACCATCGCCACCGGCAGGACCCGGCCCCGCTCCTCGGCGAGGTGCAGGAGCTGCCACAGATGCCCGCGCGAGTGCAGGCTGGTGGCGAGTTCGTCGCGGGAGTGGACCATGGCCCGGTGGTAGCTGAGGTTGCCGGCGCGGCCCGGCGCGTCGTCCGGCGCCTCTACCGTGACGACGCCGCTGGTGATGTACGGGGCACGGTCGGACGCGAAGTGCCGGATCAGCGGCAGGGCGGTCAGGTCGACGGCGCCGCCCTCCTCCACCACCTCCTGCACGGGCCCGCCGGCCACCACACGTGGTTCGCGGCGCCGTGCCGATGCCGCCTGGTAGGCGCGGTGCAGGCCGGCCCGGTCGGTGCCGAGGAGGCGGGCCACCCGGTGGCGCGAGGCGAAGACGTTGGTGACCAGCGTCGTGCCGAGGCCCTTGACGCGCGGGCACACCAGCATGTCGTGCCGGCCGCGCGCCGCCAGCTCCTGGACCAGCGCGGCCACGTCCTCCCCCTCGATCTCCTCCGCCACGGTCAGGACGTCGTCGGCGCCCGACTGCGCGTCGAGGAACCCCCGCAGGTCCTGCGCCCCGCTCTCAGTGGCTGTCACAGCAGACCCCCGCGTGCTCGTCGCCGGTGAACAGCAGCCCCCACTCGGGGGAGTTGACGCGCAGCCCCAGGAGTTCCAGGCCGGTGTGCACCGCGACCCGCGCACCGTCGAAGACGGGCTTGCCGAGCTCCCGCTCCACCAGGGCGGCGACCGGCGCCACCGGCAGCTCGGTGCCCGCCACCACCACGCAGCGCGCGTCGTCAGTGTCCGCGTCGAGCAGCAGCCGCCGCAGCCGCGCCACGGGCAGCTCCGCGGCCTCCCGCGCCGTCGCGAGGCCCAGTGCGGTGACCGAGGAGACCCGCAGGCCCGCGGCGAGGTAGGTGTCGGCGATACGCCCCGCGCGCTCGCGCGAACCCGGGACGATCAGGGCCAGCGACGGCAGCCCGCGCCGGGCGAGCAGGTCGAGCTGGCCCAGGGTGATCGTGGACGCGGGCACGCCGGCTTTCGCCTCGATGGCGCGGACCACGGCCCGCGCGTGTGCCACCCCGTGCAGCCCGCACGATTCGCCGTTCCATACGACGGCGTCCGCGCCCGCGTGGGCCAACTGCTGGGCGGCGCGGTCCAGTTCAGCCGTCTGGCTTTCGGTGAGCGCAGGCCCGCACAGCTGCTCGGCCAGTGCGGCGCGGGCCGTGGGGTGCGCGGTCTCCACCGCTACGGGGGCGCAGATCCGCACCGCCCAGCGGTCGGCGCCGAGTGTGGTGGAGGGAAGGATGTGACCGATGCGCTGCATGAGGGATCCGTTTCTCGACGCCGTGCTGTGCCGTGCCTGCCGGACCGGCGGGAAGTGGACGCCGGGTCGGCCCGGCTGACGGGAAGCAGGCGCGGGGCCGCCCGAAGCACAAGGGCGGCCCCGCGCGCGGGAGTCACGCCCGGGACGCCGTGTCCAGCGAGGCGTAGGTGTCCTTCAGGCGCAGCTGCGCCTCCGCCTGGTCACGCGGCGGGGGAGAGGGCTTCAGCCCGAGCAGCTTGGCCATGTTGTTGCCGAGGTAGCCCTCCAGGTCCTCCTCGGACAGGTGCATGCCCTGCGGCGGCGGCCCGCACAGCACCTCCAACTCCCTCGCCCACATGCCCGGCTCGTTCGGCGGCGAGTCCGTGCCGAACACCAGCTGGTGGCGCTCCATCTGCTGCGCGAACTCCACGATCCGCGACTGGAGCAGCCAGCCCGACTCCCCGTACACATTGGGTGAGTCGAGGATCATGTACAGCGCCTCGAAGCAGTAGACGCCGCCCGTCTGCACCCCGAAGTGCGCCAGGATGAAGTTGACGTCCTTGAACTCCCGGATGACCGGGTAGAACTGCGTCGGGATCGAGTACGGCCCGTCCCCGGTGTGGATCAGCACGACGAGGCCCAGTTCGTCGCAGACGCGCAGCACGGGACGGAGCCAGTCGAGCGCCCGGTCGGGACGGTAGGCATGCATGTTGGCATGCAGCTTGACCATCTTGTAGCCGTACTCCTTGACGTGGAACTCCAGCTCCTTCGCGCCGTTCTCGGGCCCGAAGCGCGGGTTGTACATGAAGTTCCCGATGAACCGGTCGGGGTAGCGCTGGACCAGTTCGGTGATGTACGCCATGTAGTCGCGGATGCCCTCGCGCCCGGTCCGCATCCCGTCCTGCCAGACGCTGTTGCCGGGCGGCGGCATGATGCAGCCGTAGTCGATCCGGCGCGGCTTGCCGTTGATCATGTACGGGCCGTCCATCATCTCGATGGTGCGCTCGCCCGTGAAGGGCGACCCGTCGTGCCGCCAGGCCTGGTCCACGATGTTCGTGGGGTGCATATGGGTGTCGATGATCAAGGTGCTCGTTCCTTCCCAGCTGGTACCGACCATGTCTCACGTGGTGGACCGTTTGGGGACCCAGGGCAGGGCCCGCCTCACCTCCCTTCCGCGGTCAGGAAGTCGGTGGGCCGCACCGGCACCCTGGAGAGCTCCAGGCCCGTCGCGTCGCGCAGCGCGTTGACGATCGCCGGGGTGGACGACAGGGTCGGCGGCTCGCCGACCCCGTTCAGGCCGTACGGCGCGTCGGGGTGCGGCAGTTCGAGGAGGTCGACGGGGACGGAGGGCATGTCCGCCACGGTGGGGATGAGGTAGTCGGTGAACGACGGGTTGCGCACCCGGCCGCCCTCCACGCGCAGCTCCTCCATGAGGGCGAGCCCGAGCCCCTGTGCGCTGCCGCCCTCGATCTGGCCCGTCACCGCGAGGGGATTCATCGCCTTGCCGACATCCTGCGCGGTGGCGAGCTCGACCACCTTCACCAGGCCGAGCTCGGTGTCCACGTCCACCACGGCCCGGTGCGCCGCGAAAGCGAAGGCGATGTGCGCGTCGCCCTGCCCGCGCTCCGGGTCGACCGGGTGGGTGCGGCGGTGCGCGAACTCGTACTCGCTCTCCAGTGGCCCGTGCGCGGCCAGGAGGTCGGTCAAGTCCCCGTCGCCGAGGCCGGCCAGCCGATCGCGCAGTGCCTCGCACGCGCCCCGCACCGCGCCCCCGCTCATCCAGGTGATCCGGGACGCCGACGCCGACCCGGCGTCCCCCACCAGGGTGTCGGCGGGGAGCACCACCACGCGGTCCAACCCCAGCTCGGTGCGGACGATCTGCGCCTGCACGGTGACGATGCCCTGCCCGCACTCGGCCGCCGCCGTGTGCACCTCGGCGACCGGCTCGCCGTTCACCAGCGAGAGCCGCACGCGTGCCACCGAACGGTCGTCGACGCCACCGGAGAAGCCGATCGCCTTGACCCCGATCGCGTACCCGACGCCCCGTCTGACGCCTTCGCCGTGCGTGGTGTTGTTGAGGCCGCCGGGCAGGCCGAAGGCGCCGTCGGGGGCGGAAGGAAGCGGGCGGGCGCGCAGCCGCCGCAGGAGTTCGGCGGCGGGTGCGGGGCCGTCCACGGCCTGCCCTGTCGGCAGTACGGTCCCGGTCTTCATGGCGTTGCGCAGCCGCAACTCGACCGGCTCCAGACCGAGTTCGCGTGCCAGCTTGTCGAGGTTGGACTCCACTCCGTAACAGGACTGCACGGCGCCGAAGCCGCGCATCGCCCCGCACGGGGGGTTGTTGGTGAAGACGGAGAACCCGTCGATCTCGGCGTGCGGCACCTCGTACGCGCCCGCCGCGAAGTACGAGCCGTTCGCGATGACGACCTGTGACGTGGAGGTGTACGCGCCGCCGTCGAGGAGGAGCCGCGCCTTGACGAAGACGAGCTTCCCCTCGCGGGTGGCGCCGTGCTCGAACCACATCTTCGCCGGGTGCCGGTGCACGTGTCCGAAGAACGACTCCTCGCGGTGGTAGCTCATCTTCACGGGACGGCCGGTGCGCAGCGCGAGGAGCGCGGCGTGGATCTGCACCGACACGTCCTCGCGGCCGCCGAACGCGCCGCCCACCCCGGAGAGCGTCAACCGCACCTTCTCCGGGGGCAGTCCGAGAGCCGAGCACATCTGGTGCCGGTCGTCGTGCAGCCACTGCGTGGACACGTAGACGTCCACGCCGCCGTCGTCGGCCGGGATCGCGAGGCCCGCCTCCGGGCCGAGGAACGCCTGGTCCTGCATGCCGACCTCGTACGTTCCCGACACGACCACGTCCGCCGTCCCCCGCGCGGCGGACAGGTCGCCGTGCCGGATGCGGACGTGCCGTACGACGTTGCCCTCCCCGCCGTCCACGCGCCGCTCGTGGACCAGCGGCCCGGCGGCCACGAGCGCCTCCTCCGGATCGGTGAGCGCGGGCAGCTCCACGTACTCCACCTCGATCAGGCGCAGCGCGCGGCGGGCCGTCTCGGGATGGTCGGCGGCCACCAGGGCGACCGGCTCGCCCTGGTAGCGCACCCGGTCGATGGCGAGCACCGGCTGGTCGGCGACCTTCATGCCGTACAGCTTCCTCCCCGGCACGTCCTCGTGGGTGAGCACCGTCACCACCCCCGGGAGGCGGCGGGCGCGGGAGGTGTCCAGGCGCAGGATGCGGGCCGACGGGTGCGGGCTGCGCAGGGTCGCGCCCCACACCATGCCCTCCCAGCGCAGATCGGAGGCGTAGGCGAAGTCGCCGCGGACCTTCAGCCTGCCGTCGGGGCGCGGGACGCTCTCGCCGATGCCGTTGCGTACGCCGACGCCGTCGCGCTCGCTGGTGGTGGTGCTCACGATGGGGTCACATCCCTTCCGTGGAGCGGGGGGCGGGGCCGAGCCTTCACGCGGTGGGGCGCACCGGCCGGTGGGCGGCGTCCGGGGCGGCGTCCGCCGATACGGCCTGGGAGAGCCGGGTCCGCAGCCGCCTGATGTGGTCGCGGGCCGCCTGCTCCGCGGCGTCCGGATCGCCCGCCGTCATCGCCTCGAAGACGCGCCGGTGCTCGTCCACGGCGAGCCGCGGGGCCTGCGGGCTGCGCCACAGCGAGTGCAGCGCCAGGTGCGCCTTGCCCTGGATGGTGTCGAGGGCGGCGGTCAGGTGGTCGTTGCCCGCCGCCTCGCGGATCAGCCGGTGGTAGGCGACGTCCATCTCGATGTGTGCCTGCTCGTCGAACTCGGAGGTCACCAGCGCCTCGTGGCGTTCGAGGAGGCGGCGCAGCTCGCCGACCGTGCCGGCGTCGAGCCGCTCCGTGGCCAGGCGGGCCGCGAGGCCCTCCATCACCTCGCGCACGGCGTAGAGCTGGCGCACGTCCTCGATGTCGACCGTGGAGACGACCGCACCCCGATGGGCGGCATGGGTGGCGAGGCCGTCGTGGATGAGCCGCTGCACGGCCTCACGGACGGGGCTGCGGCTGATGCCCATCTGCACGGCGAGAGCGGGGACCGAAAGGGCGTCGCCGGGACGCAGCCGCCCGGCGAGCACGGCGCTCTTCAGCTCGTCGTACGCGCGGTCCGCCAGCAGGGTCCCCGCCGCCACCGGATTCACCGCCCTCTGCGTCTGCATCTCCAACTCCCTTGTCATGGCGCGTCCTTGGCGACGACTTCGGGTCCGTCAGGTAGGTCTTCATGTTGCATGTAATGTTCGGACCGGTCAATGGAGTGCGCGTCACTCTTCTCGGAACGCGCGTCGTTCTTCTTCTGTCCCGGCAGTCGCAGATGGTGGAAGAAGAGGTTGAGGAGCACCGCCGTGAGGGTGCCGAGGATGATGCCGCTCTCGAACAACGCATGCAGCTGCCGCCCCGGCATCTGCTCGGCGAACTGCGGGAACGCCGTCGGCAGGAAGCCGATCCCCACGCTGGCCGCGACGAGGATCGTGTTGCGCTGGTCGGCCAGATCGGCCTGGCCGAGTATCTGCACGCCGACCACCGCGATGGTCGAGAACAGCACGATCGTCGCCCCGCCCAGCACCGACGTCGGCATCGACGCCACCACGGCACCCACCTTCGGCACCAGGCCGAGCAGCATCATGATCACGCCGCTCGCCGCGACGATCCAGCGCGACTTCACGCGGGTCAGCTGGATCAGCCCGATGTTCTGCGAATACACCGTGCTGGGAAAGGAGTTGAGTGCCCCGGCGGCTGCTGTCGCCAGGCCGTCCGCCCGCAGGGCGCGCGTGACGTGCAGGCCCGACACCTCCCGGCCCACGATCCGGCCGACGGCGAAGAACTGCCCGATGGACTCCACCGCGATGATGACCATCACGAGGAAGACGGACAGGAGGGCCACGGTGTCGAACCGGGGCGCGCCGAAGTGCAGCGGCGCGGCCATGCCCAGCCAGGCGGAGTCCCCGATCCCGGAGAAGTCCGTACGCCCGGTGAGCGCGGCGACCCCGGTCCCGATGACGAGCCCGGCCAGGACGGCGACGGTGGCGAGGAAGCCCCGGGAGAGCTTGTTGAAGAGCAGGATGGCGACCAGCGTGACGGCGGCCAGGCCGAGATGGGCGGGCGAACCGAACGAGCGGTCCGCCGGGTCGCCGCCGCCGACCTGACGCGCGGCCACCGCGAGCAGCGTGATGCCGACGATCGTGACGATGGTGCCGGTGACCAGCGGCGGGAAGAACCGCACCAGCCTGCTGAAGACCGGCGCGATGACGAACAGTGCGAGACCCGCGGCGATCACCGCGCCGAACACCGTCGGCAGCCCCGCCCGCGCGCCGCCCGCCGCGAGGCCCACGGAGACGAGCGAGGGGACGGCGGTCGTCGACGTGCCCTGCACGACCGGCAGCCGGATGCCGATGCCGGGCAGCCCGACGGACTGGAGCAGCGTCGCGAGACCGCAGGTCAGGAGCGAGGCGTTGACCAGCAGACCGATGTCGTCGCCGGACAGGCCGATGCCCTCGGCGACGAGCAGCGGCATGACCACGGCGCCGGCGTAGAAGGCGAGGACGTGCTGGAGCCCGTAGACGGCGAGCCGCCAGAGCGACGGCACGGCCTCGACGGGGTCTCTGCCGGCGGGGGCCTTGTCAGGGGGGTTGCGTTCAGCGGCTGTGCGGGCGTCCTTGCCGTGTGCTTTCCGGTGGTGCATGTGCGTTCTCCCTCCACCCGTCTGGGCGTGAGCCGACGGGGCGTGACTTGTGGCGCACGTGCGGGGCCGCGGACGGGCAGCCGAGGGACAGCGATGCGGTGTGGTGCAGTGCGGTGCGGTGCGGTGCGGTGCCAGAGGGTGCGTGCGGCGGTCTCAGTGCCGCCAAGGGGTGCGCAGTCCGGCGAACCCGGCCCGCGCCACGAGGCGTTCGGCCCGTTCCTGGGCCTCGGTGAGCAGCGCATCCTCGTCGACCAGTGGGCAGCGGCCGTCCTCGAAGACGACTCTGCCGTCGACGATCGTCATGTCGACGTCCGAGCCGCGCGCCGAGTAGACCAGCGCCGCCACGGTCCGGTGCAGCGGGCGCAGATGCGGCCGGTCGAGGCCGACCACGACGAGGTCGGCCGGGGCCCCGGCGCACACGGCGCCCGCGCCCGCGGCGGCGTACCTGCCGCCCTCGCGGGTGGCGAGCTCCAGGGCGTCCTCGGCCCGCAGCGCCGCCGGATCCAGCGTCTGCTGGCGCTGTCCGAACAGGGTCTGCTTCATCACCTCGAACATGTCCTGGCGGTGCCCCGCGCTGGGCCCGTCCGTGCCGAGGGACACCACGGCCCCGGCCTCCCGCAGCGCGCGCAGCCGCATGACCCCGGAGGCCAGATAGGCGTTGGACGCCGGGTTGTGCGCGACGCCCGCGCGGCGCTCGCCGAGCGCGGAGATCTCGTCGTCGGCCAGCCACACGGCGTGGGCGAGCGTCGCCCGCGAGTCGAGCAGCCCCGCGCGTTCGAGCCACTCCACGGGCCGCACGCCGTACGCCTCCACATAGCTCTCCGGGTCCTTGGCGCCCTCGCAGCAGTGCGCGTGCCAGCGGACGTCGAACTCCTCGGCCAGCGCGACCGCGCCGGTGACCAGCTTCTGGTCCACGTAGCTGAGGTTCAGCGGCGCGGGCCACACGCCGACCCGCGCCCTCGGCCCACGGCGCACCAGGCACTCGCGGGTGATCTCCAGCTCCTCCGCGGTGGAGTGGCGGAACAGCTCTTCGGGAAGGCCCCGGGCCGCCGCGACGGCCGTACGGTCGCCGAGCATGCCCCGGGCGACCGCGCCGCGCAGACCGGCCGACTCGACGGCGTCGGCCACCGCGAGCACGGTCTCGACGTCCGTGGGCGCGTAGTGGTTGTCGACGACGGTCGTGATGCCCGAGCGCAGCGCCTCCACCGCGCCGAGCGTGGCCGCGATCCGCGCGTCGGCCGGTTCCATGGCGATCGAGTACGGCCACATGAACTCGCACAGCCACGGCCAGATGGGCAGCCCCTCGCCGAGGCCCCGCGCGAGCGACTGGAACAGGTGGGTGTGTCCGTCGGTGAACCCCGGCAGCACGGCACGGCCCCGGCAGTCCACCGTCCTGGCCGCCCGCCACGCCGCGTCGACCTCCGCCGCGGGCCCCACGGCGGCGACGTACCCGCCCACGACGGCGACCGACCCCGGTTCGTACACGGCGCGCCGGTCGTCGACGGTGACGACACGGGCGTGGGAGAGCAGGAGATCGCACGGGCGCGGTCGTTGATGGCTTGTCTCTGTCACGGAAGTCCCATCTGTTCGACGGCATGTTCCATATTGCATGTAACGTATTCCGGCCAACGGCGGTGTCAACCCCCGGCGTACGTACCGGACTTGAGGCATGGTCCGATTCCCCGCGGCGCGACCGGCCCCGAAGCCGATCCGGATTCCGGCCCCGGCGGCGGCTCCACGCCAACCGGCGATTTGCCGAATCGGCAACGAAGATCGCGACACCGCCCGCGCCGCAGCAAGCTCGTGACCACGCCCATCTCAGTCGCACGGTCGGCGGACCCCGCCGCCGACGGCATGAGCGCACAGGAGGATCCATGTCTCAGCCTTCGTCCGCCGCGGACCGCACGCACCGCCTGGTCGCCTCACCCGCGGGCCGGACCCATCTGGTGGAGCAGGGCACCGGGCCCCTCGTCCTGCTCGTGCACGGCTTCCCGGAGTCCTGGTACTCCTGGCGCCATCAGTTGCCGGCCCTGGCCGCGGCCGGCTACCGCGCGGTCGCCGTCGACGTACGCGGCTACGGCCGCTCGTCGAGGCCGCGGGACGCCTCCGCGTACCGGATGCTCGAACTCGTCGAGGACAACGCCGCCGTGGTGCGCGCGCTCGGCGAGGAGACCGCGGTGATCGTCGGACACGACTGGGGCGCGACCGTCGCCGCGCACTCCGCCCTCCTGCGGCCCGACGTCTTCAGCGCGGTCGGCCTGCTGAGCGTCCCGTACACGCCGCCGGGCGGCCCGCGCCCCGGCGAGGTGTTCGCGGGCATGGGCGGTGACGAGGAGTTCTACGTCTCGTACTTCCAGGAGGCCGGCCGCGCCGAGGCCGAGATCGAACCCGACGTCCGGGGCTGGCTCGCCGGTTTCTACGCGGCTCTCTCCGCCGACACCATGCCCGGTCCCGACGCGCCCGACCCGCACTTCGTGAGCCGCGGCGGGCGGCTGCGCGACCGGTTCCCCGAGGGCCGGCTGCCCGGCTGGCTCGACGAGCGGGATCTCGACGTCTATGCCGGGGAGTTCGAGCGGACCGGCCTGACCGGCGCGCTCAACCGCTACCGCGCCATGGACCGCGACTGGGCGGACCTCAACCCCGGGCACACGGGCGCCCCGGTCACCCAGCCGTCCCTGTTCATCGGCGGCGCCCTGGACGCCTCCACCACCTGGCTCGCCGACGCGATCAAGGCGTTCCCCGACACCCTGCCGGGCCTGTCCTCCTCGCACATCCTCGACGGCTGCGGCCACTGGGTCCAGCAGGAACGCCCCACCGAGGTCAACCGGCTCCTGACCGACTGGCTCGCCGCCCTGCCCGGCCGACCGTCGTAGGGTGACGGCTCGGCAGCCATGGTGAGGGGGCGGTGTGACCGGGGCCCGGCGTACCAAGGGGAAGCGGCGCGCTGTCGGCCGGGCGATAGCGGTCGGGCTGTGGCTCGCGGCGATGGTCGCCTTCGCCGTACCGCTGCGCCACGCGCTCCTCGCCACGCATACCTACGTCTCCGGGTACTGGGCGACGGTCACCGACGGGGACGAGCAGCATCACCGGCGACCGCGTCTGGGTCTCGCGGGGCGGGGAGGCGCACATCAGCGAGTCGCCCGCCGAGAAGGACATGGTCCTCGGGTACGCGGGAGCGGGCGCCGTCGCGGGGATCGTGCTGCTGATTCTGCGCGCCCGGCACCGGGCGCGCGGCGAACGGGACTGAGCGGGCCCCGCCGGGCGGATGCCGGTAGACGTCCGCGTATGCCGACGTAGGTCAGGGAAAGCTGACGGACGGGTCCGCCGGGGTCAGGATCAGCCAACGCAGCGCCGTGTCGCCGAAGCGGCCGTACGTTCTGATGTGCACATCGACCGGATCGGGCGCCACCAGCGGGAAGTACATGGGACGTGGCGCCTCGTCGGAGGGGTTCTGATCCTCTGCCGCGCGGTCCCAGAGGTCGGAGACGCCCGGCTCGCGCCGCACGGTGCGCACCACGTCGTCAAGACGCTCGTTGTCCGGCCAGCGCTGCCAGGCGAGGCGCAGCCGGCCGAGGAGCGGCGCGGCCCACTTCGTCTCCCAGTCACGCAGCTGATAGCGGGCCTCCGGGGAGAACGCCCAGGTCATGGCGTTCGCGGCCGGGCGGGCCAGCCAGGGGCAGTGCCGCGCGGCCACGGCGTTGACGGCGACCACGTCCCAGGCCTGGTCGCAGATCCAGCTCATCCGGCGCTGCTGGTGCAACAGGTCGAGGAGTGCGTCGTCCGGCCGGGCGCCCTCGGCCCGCCGCCTCGGGGGCTGGTGCCCGGTGCCCCGGTACAGGGCCCTCGCCCGGCGCGGGGAGAGGTCCAGGATCCGGACGACACCGGTGATCATCTCGCGCGCGTACCCGCGGTCCTCGCCCCGCTCCAGGGCGCGGTACCAGCGTTCGGAGACCCCGAGCAGTAGGGCCATGTCGAGCTGGGTGAGGTAGCGGCGGTGGCCGCGGAAGGGCACCGGGCCGGGCAGCAGCGCGGGGTCCCGCGCCATCCGCCAGGCGCGCAGCATCCGTCCCAGATCCTCGCGTCGCGCGTCGGGCAACTGTCAAGACCTCGCAAAGATGGGCTGTCGTACGAAGGGTGCCGCGCGCCCTCTGCGTATCGCCGCCCGGGCCGGTGCACGGTGTCAGCGTGGCACACGGGTCGCGGGACCGGAACGCGGGAGTGCCGGTAGGCGCGGGTGCCGACCTTGGAGAGCGCGGGGCGGACAGGGTGAGCACCACGTCGTCCGGCGCCGGCGGAACCCCGTGGTACCGGGCGGCGACACGACCCGGGCAGGCGACCACCCGTACGCCGACCGCACCGACCCCTCTCACCGCCCACCTACGGAGATCCAGATGAGCTACTTCCTGCCGGAGAACGACGCGGTCCTGACCGCCGCCCGAGGTCTTGCCCTGGCGCACGCCGGGCTGATCGAGGTGAACAGCAGCCCCCTGTATCTGCGGGCGCGCGACGCCGACCCGGCGCGCACGGTCGCCCTGGTCTCCGGCGGCGGGTCCGGACACGAGCCGCTGCACACCGGGCTCCTGGGGCGGGGCGGCCTGGACGCCGTCTGCCCCGGCGAGATCTTCGCCTCCCCGCACAACCGGCAGATCTACGAGGCGAGCGCGGCGGCCGCCAAAAGTGGCGGCGTGCTGCACATCGTGAAGAACTACACCGGTGACGTCATCAACTTCCAGATCGCGGCGGAACGCCTGCGGCACGACGGCATCCCCGTCGCCACGGTCCTGGTCGACGACGACCTGGCCACCGACAGCGCGGACAGCGCGACGGGCCGCCGCGGCACCGCCGCCACCGTCGTGGTCGAGAAGCTCCTGGGCGCCGCGGCCGATCGGGGCGCGACCCTGGAGGAGCTCGCCGAGCTGGGGCGGCGGATCGTGGCCCGCTCCCGCAGTATCGCGGTCGCCGCCCGCGCCCAGACCTCGCCCACCACGCTGAGCCCCGCGTTCACGCTGGACGAGGGGACGCTCGACTACGGCGTCGGCATCCACGGCGAGCGCGGCACCCGCACCATCGCGCGGCCCGCGACCGGTGACCTCGTCCGGCGCATGACCGACGACCTCCTCGACGCGCTGCCCGACGGGCCCGACGAGGTGCTCGCCCTCGTCAACGGCCTGGGCGCCACCACCGAACTGGAGCTGGGCGCCATCGCCGTGCTGCTGAGCGACGAACTCACCGCCCGCGGCGTCCGGCCCGTGCTGGTCGTCCCCGGCACCTTCACCGCCGCCCTGGACATGGCCGGCTTCTCGCTCACCCTCACCCGGCTCGACGCGGGGTGGGCCGACCTGTGGACCGCCCCCACCCGGACCCCGCTGGTCCTGCCGCGCCCCTCGCTCGCCCCGAGCGGGCCCGCGCAGGAGACGCCGTCGAAGGAGAGCTCCCCCGTACGCGCCCCGCGCACGGGCGGCGACCGCGCCCTGCTCGACCGCTACGCGCTCGTTGTCACGCAGGTGCGTGACAACCTCACCAAGCTCGACCAGCTCGTCGGTGACGGCGACTTCGGGGACAACCTCGCCGGTGGCGTCCGGCGCGCGGTGAAGCTGGCCGACGAGACGGGCGCCGACGGCACGGCCGCTCTCGCCGACGCCTTCCTCAACGGCGTCGGGGGCACCAGCGGCCCGTTGTTCGGCCTCCTCTTCCAGCACCTGGCCGCGGCCTCGCCGCCGGACGGCGGCGCTCCGTCGGTCGCCGCGCTCGCCGAGGCCGCCGCGGCCGGTCACGCCGCCATCCACCGGGTGGGCGGCGCGAGCCCCGGCGACTGCACGCTGGTCGACGCCCTCGCGCCCGCCGCCGAGTCCCTGGCCGCGGCACGGGAGGCCGCCCCCGAGGCGCCGCTCACCGAGGCCGCCCAGGCCGCCATCCGCGGCGCCCTGGCCACCGCCTCCCTGCGCCCCCGGCGTGGCCGCGCCAGCTACGTCGGGGACCACGCCCTCGGCGTTCCCGACCCCGGCGCCCTCGCGGTGGCCCTGCTCTTCATGGCCCTCGCGGACATCCACGAGCCCGCCACCGCCCCGCGCCTGCCCGCCCCCGGCCACATCACCGTGCTCTGACCCACGGTCCACCGGTCCCGGCAGCCGTACTCCGACTGGCCTCGGAACAGCCCTAAAGCGCATGCCAATTTGCCTAAAGGGTTTAGGTAAATGCATACTCGTTCAAGGCAAGGCGAACGAGGGGAGTGTCATGGTCCGCGTAGGGCTGACCACGGAACGGCTGATCCGGGCCGGTGCGGAGCTGGCCGACGAGGTCGGCTTCGACCAGGTGACCGTCTCGGCGCTGGCCCGGCACTTCGACGTCAAGACCGCGAGCCTGTACTCGCACGTGAAGAACTCCCAGGACCTCAAGACGGGGATCGCCCTGCTGGCCCTGGCCGAACTCGCCGACCGGGGCGCCGACGCGCTCGCAGGACGCGCGGGAAAGGACGCCCTGGCCGCCCTCGCGAACGTCTACCGCGACTACGCCAGGGAGCACCCCGGACGTTACGCCGCGGCCCAGCTGCGGCTCAGCCCCGAGGCGGCCGCCGCCGGCGCGGGCGGCAGGCACGCGGAGATGACGCGGGCGATCCTGCGCGGATACGACCTGGGGGAGCCGGATCAGACCCACGCGGTCCGCCTCCTCGGAAGCGTCTTCCACGGCTACGTCAGCCTGGAGCTGGCCGGTGGCTTCAGCCACAGCGCGCCCGACTCGCAGGAGACCTGGACGCGCGTCATCGACGCCCTGGACGCCCTGCTGCGCAACTGGCCCGCCCCGTCAGCCTGATGCCTGATGCCCGATCAACATGCTGACGCAATCAATGAGCGGATCAACGTGACGATGATCCCGGCAAGGAAACAGAGCAATGGACAACACACCGGACAACACACCGGACAACGCGCCGAACAGCGACCGGCACTGGACCACCACGCCCGTCACCGCTGACCTCCTGCGCGGCGCCCTCGACGTCGAAGAGACCGCGCACGGCATACTCCCGCACCGGCTGCCCGCCCGCGCCCGCAGGCAGAACACCGACGGACAGCTGGCCATGGCCGAGGCCCAGCCCTCCGGCGTACGCCTGGCGTTCCGCACCCGCGCCACCGCGGTCGAGCTGGACACCCTGCCCACCAAGCGGTCCTACGTCGGCGTGCCGCCCCGCCCCGACGGGGTCTACGACCTGGTCGTCGACGGTGTCCTCGCCGACCGGGGCAGCGTCAAGGGCGGTCACACGCTGACCATCGACATGGCGGCCGGGACCTTCGAGCACACCACCGGCGACCCCGGCACCGTGCGCTTCGACGACCTGCCGGACGGCATGAAGGACATCGAGATCTGGCTGCCGCACAACGAGACCACCGAGCTCCTCGCGCTGCGTACCGACGCACCCGTGGAGCCCGCCCGGGACCCGGGCCGCAAGGTGTGGCTGCACCACGGCAGTTCGATCAGCCACGGCTCCGACGCGGCGAGCCCCACCACCATCTGGCCCGCCCTCGCCGCCTCGCTCGGCGGTGTCGAGCTGATCAACCTCGGCCTTGCCGGCAGCGCCCTGCTCGACCCGTTCACCGCCCGCGCCCTGCGGGACACCCCCGCGGACCTGATCAGCATCAAGATGGGAATCAACCTGGTCAACGCCGACGTGATGCGGCTGCGCGCCTTCACCCCGGCGATGCACGGTTTCCTCGACACCGTCCGCGAAGGGCACCCCGACACCCCGCTGCTGGTCGTCTCGCCCATCCTGTGCCCCATGCACGAGGACACCCCGGGCCCCAGCGCGCCGGACCTCAGCGACATCGGGGAGGGGCTGCTTCGCTTCAAGGCCATGGGCGACCCGGCGGAACGGGCGGCCGGGAAGCTCACGCTGAACGTCATCCGCGAGGAGCTGGCCCGGATCGTCGAGCGGCGCGCGGCCGACGACCCGAACCTGTACTACCTCGACGGCCGCGAGCTCTACGGCACCGCGGACGCCGCCCGACTGCCGCTGCCCGACCAGCTCCACCCGGACGCGGCCACGCACCGCCTCATCGGCGAACGCTTCGCCGAACGCGTCTTCAAGGACGGCGCCTTCACCAACGCCGCGCCCGCCCGCTAGCCGCGGAAGGCCAGCGCGATCCGATGGAGGTCCTGCAACGCGTCGACGAGCACGGTGTGCTGGTGCCACTTGATCCAGGTGCCGAGGGCGCGGCTCGTGCCGTCCAGCGCCCGCAACTGCGCCTGTGTGAAGCCGATGAGGGGGCGGGCGTGGTGCGAGGAGATCACGCCGCGGACGGTGTTCTGCTCGTCGACGAGGGGAATGCTGTGGCAGGCGCGGCTTCCCGAGGCGAGGATCACCCGGCGGGTGTCCTCGTCGAAACCGGCCGACGAGGCCACCTCCTTGACGGTGACCTGGTGGCTCGCGGCGGCCGCACGGGCGCATGAGGTGTTTCCGTCCACGAACGCGAAGTAGTCGGTGAACTGCCGGGGCAGTCCCGCGTGCTTCGCCATGCGCAGGATGTCGTCCTCGACCAGCTGCACGTTCCCCATGTCGGTGTCGGTGACGGTCATGACGCGGCGCAGCGCGGCGCCCAGGACCTCGCCCTGGTTGGTCGCGTCGATCGCGCCGGAGTGGAGCGTGGCCAGGTTCGGCGTCGGCTGCTGCGCCCGTCTGATGTTCCACACCTCGGCGCCCGGCACGGGCCCCGGGGTCCTGACGACCGCGGCGGCCAGCTGGTGCAGCTTGATGTTGGCCCGCTGGGACGCCTGGCGCAGCAGCGCGAACGCCGCCTGCGCGTCCGCGAGGCGGTAGCGCTCGACCAGGATGCCCTCGGCCAGCGCGACCCTGGAGCGCGCCCGCGCCTGGACCTGGAGCTCCGAGACCTGATCACGCAGCCGCTCGTTGGCGACCCTCAGCAGTTCCGTCTCGTCGCTGGGCGAGGGGACGTGCCGGGACGGGCGCCGACCGTCGGGCGAGGGCACGGACGAAATGGACAAGCTGTCTCCCACGGCGGCACCCTTGCTTCCCGGCCTCTCGTCATTCTGTGAACAGCGGCGGTTCCGTCACGGACATCGGCCATGCCCGGCTCCACCAGTGGAGGGGCCTGTTCCTTCATACGTCCGTGACCGTAACGCGACCGGTTCACGATGTCATGCTCGGCCCCTGAACCAGTCACCGGTGAAGGTGATTCCCGGCCGGGCCCGCGGCCCGGCCCGCCCCGCGGCCGGAGCCGACCGCACCCGGGCGCCGGCGCGAAAAGCCCGTGCGACAGCCCTTGTGATGTTGCGATGTGACGACTAGTCATATGGCTGATCGAAACAAAAGCCATGCCGCACAGGCGCTGAGGGCATCACCCCCTGGAGGGCACATGAAGTTCTCCGTCATCTTCGAGGCACAGCTCGCCGATCCGACCGTCGAACGTGAGCACCAGGTCATCCGCGACAGTGTCGAACAAGCCGTGCTCGCCGAAAAGATGGGGTTCGACCGCATCTGGGCGGTGGAGCACCATTCGCTCAAGTGGTACGCGCACATGAGCGCGCCCGAGATCTTCCTCACCTGGGTCGCCGCGCGCACGAGCACCATCAGGATCGGGCACGGCGTCGTCTGCATGCCGTTCAACTTCAACCACCCGGCGCGGGTCGCCGAGCGCGCCGCCATGCTCGACCTGCTCTCCGGCGGGCGGCTCGACCTGGGTGCGGGCCGGGGCGGCACGGCCCAGGAGACGTCGCTGTGCGGGGTCGACAGGGAACGTACGGCGCAAGAGGTCGAGGAAGCGCTGCGGATCATCGGAAAGGCCTGGGAGAAGGAGGAGCTGGAGCACCACGGCGAGCTCCTCGACATCGGCCCGCACCCGATCCTGCCCCGCCCCGCGCAGACCCCCCACCCGCCGCTCTTCCTCGCCTGCAGCAGGACCGAGACCCTGACACAGGCGGCCGAACTGGGCATCGGCGCCCTGGTGATGGGGTTCGCGGGCCCCGAGTCGATCGCCGGGATGCGCCGGGCGTACGACGCCGCGCTCGCGGCCCGCACCGGCGCGCGCTTCGTGTCGAGCGCCGTCAACGACCACTTCTCGGTGCTCTGTCCGACGATCGTGCTCGACGACCGGGAGACGGCACGGCGCGTGGGCATCCGCGGGCAGCGGTTCTTCGCGCAGTCCATCGGGCACTGGTACGGCGGCACCGGCGTCCCCGACGAGGCGGTCGTCGAGGGCCGTGACGAGGCCGCCGAGATGCGCAGGGCGGCCGAGCAGGTCGTCGCGCGCCTGCACGAGCACGACATCCCGGTACGTCCGACCTCGACCGCCACGTTCAACGCCGACCACGCGTACGGCACCGCGGACGACGCCATCGCCCATGTCGAGCGCCTGCGCGACGCGGGGGCCGACGAGATCATGTGCCTCGTCCAGATGGGCACCGTGCCCCAGGAGGCCTGTCTGGAGACCCTGCGGCAGTGGGGCGAGAAGGTCATCCCCTACTTCCGCGCCCAGGAAGCGGACACCGCATGATGCGGCGCGACGACCAGGGCGCCGCCCTCGCCCCGGACCGCCTCGACCCCCGTGCCCGCCCCCTCGTGGACGCCCTGACCGCCGCCTTCCCCGACCTCGGCGGCGCCGTCACCGACGCCGTCGAGGCCCGCCGGATCCTCGCCGCCGCACCCGCCTGCGGAAGGGCGCCGCTCCCCGTCGGCCCGGTCGCGGACCGGACGGTCCCGGGGCCGCCGGGCGCACCCGAGGTCCCCGTCCGCGTCTACCTCCCGGACCCGGCACGGCATCCGGGCCCCCGCCCGACCGTCGTCTTCTTCCACGGCGGCGGCTACACCCTCTGCGGCCTCGACTCCCACGACGCCACGGCCCGCGGCCTGACCGCCCGGTCCGGCGCCGCCGTGGTCTCCGTCGGCTACCGCCTGGCGCCCGAGCACCGCTTCCCGGCGGCCGTCGACGACGCGTACGCGGCGCTGTGCTGGGCCGCCGGCGAGAGCGCCGCGCTCGGCGGCGATCCCGGCGCCCTCGTCGCCGCCGGGGACAGCAGCGGCGGAGGGCTCGCCGCCGCCGCGGCGCTCAGGGCGCGGGACGAGGGCGGCCCCGCGCTCGCGCTGCAAGTGCTGCTCTACCCCCTCCTGGACGCGGCCCAGGACACCGCCTCCTACCGCGAGAACGCCCGGGGCTGCTTCCTCACCGCCGCGCACCTGCGCTGGTTCTGGCAGCAGTACCTCGGGTCCGACGGGGACGGCAGGCACGCCCTCGCCTCGCCGCTGCGCGCCGCGGACCTCTCCGGGCTGCCGCCCGCCCACCTCGTCACCGCGGGCTGCGACCCGCTGCGCGACGAGGGACTGCACTACGCGGAGCGCCTGCGCGCGGCCGGAGTGGATGTCGTCTCGGCCCACTTCCCCGGGATGTTCCACGGCTTCCTCGCCTTCCCCGATGCACTGCCCGATGCGGGGAAAGCGTTGACGGATGTGGCGGAAGCGATCGGGTCGACCGCGACGCACAGGAAAAACAGCGGTGGGGCAGGGGGTGGCACAGGATAATTTCCCGATACCCCCCTTGTCGCGGAGAACCTCGCACGCATACGGTGTTCTGACGCGAGGTTCTCCCGTGGAGGATGGGTTATGACGGAAATTCTTGTGCGGTCGGGTACGGAGGGTGCGGTTCCTACCGCTGAGGGGCGGGTGGTGGACCACCCGGCGTGGCCGGTGCTCAAGGATGCCGTGGAGGACATCCGGCCCTGGCAGTCGGCGGACGGCTCCATCGACTTCGAGGCGGACGGCGCCCCGGCGCGGAGCATCGCCGAACTCGCCGTGGACCGCGTCATAGCCGCGGTGGAGGAGCTCTCCCCGCTCCTGCCGCACGACGCCGCGTACCACCGGGCGCTCGTCACGGACCTGCGCCGCTGGGCCGAGGACGGCTTCCGGGTGCCGGACTTCCTCGACTCCCTCCTCGCCTTCCAGCCCGCCGCGCACCGCGAGGACGGCCTGCAGCACCTGGTCGTCTTCCCGATGTACACGCAGAACGGCAACCCCGACCGCAACCTCGAAGCGGTCGTGCTGCGCATGGTCTGGCCCGACTGGCTGGCCGAACTGGAGCGCACGCGCTACGACAACCCGCTCTTCTGCGGCATCACCTTCGAGGACTTCACCGCCGGGTACGACACGAACTCGGCCGTCCTCTTCCCCGAGACCATCGCCGTGCGCGAGGCCCCCGAGCGCTTCTCCTGGGGCGGCATCTTCTGCGACCGCGAGGCGGCCCGCTTCCGCCGTGTCACCGAGGCCGCCGTGGACCTGCTCGGGCTCGAACTGCCCGACGACATCCGCGAGATGGTCGGCGACCAGGACCGCTGCCAGCAGGCGTTCGTCCTGTGGGACATGGTCCACGACCGCACCCACAGCCACGGCGACCTGCCGTTCGACCCGTTCATGATCAAGCAGCGCCAGCCGTTCTGGATGTACGGCCTGGAGGAGCTGCGCTGCGACCTCACCGCCTTCAAGGAGGCCGTGAAGCTGGAGGCCGAGGGCGTCCCGCAGGCGCGCGACGTGCAGTACGCCGTCCTGTTCGACCGGATGTTCCGCTTCCCGGTCACCGGTGACCGCGTCAAGAACTACGACGGGCTCGGCGGCCAGCTCCTCTTCGCCTACCTCCACAAGCATGACGTGGTCCGTTGGACCGACAACCGGCTCAGCATCGACTGGGAGCGCGCGCCGCAGGTCACCAACCAGCTGTGCGGCGAGATCGAGGACCTCTACCGGGCCGGCATCGACCGCCCGAAGCTGGTCCACTGGTTCGCCGCGTACGACCTGGTCTCCAGCTACCTCGCCCCGCACCCCGGATCGCGCTGGGCCAAGGGCCCGGACGCCCTGGACACCTCGCTGCCGCCGCGCAAACTTGTCGATGAGGTGCTTCCCGACGAGTTTCCGCTCAGCATGTTCTATGAGGCGCTCTCCAAGAAGCTGAAGAACGTGATCGCCTCCACCAAGGGCATCACTGCTTCGTCGGACGCCGAGAAGGCCGCCGCGTGAGCGGCCGCCAGGAGGAGGCGAGGACCATGTCCGCACTCGATGGAGCCGTGGTCGCGGTGGCCGGAGCGGCCGGCCCCGCGGGGCGTGCCACCCTGCTCAGGCTGGCCGAGGCGGGAGCCACGGTCGTGGCCTCTGACGCCGACCCGGCGCGCCTGGCCGAAGCGGTGGACGCCGCGCGGTACGCGCACGGCGGGGCGACCGTCATAGGAGACACGGTCGATCTCCTCGACCTGGACGCGACCCGCGAGTGGGCGAGGCGCACCGAGAAGGAGTTCGGACGGATCGACGGGCTCGTCCACCTCGTCGGCGGCTGGCGCGGCGGCAAGAGCTTCGCCGAGACCGACCTCGCCGACTGGGACCTCCTCGAAAAGCTCCTGATCCGCACCGTGCAGCACACCTCCCTCGCCTTCGAGGACGGCCTGCGCCGCAGCGACCGGGGGCGCTACCTGCTGATCAGCGCGGCGGGCGCGAGCAAGCCGACGGCGGGCAACGCGGCGTACTCCGCCTCCAAGGCGGCGGCCGAGGCCTGGACGCTGGCCCTCGCGGACGCCTTCCGCAAGGCGGGGGGCGAGGACGGGCCGCGCGCGGCGGCTGCGATCCTGGTGGTCAAGGCGCTGGTGCACGACGCGATGCGCGCGGAGCGGCCCAACGCGAAGTTCGCGGGCTTCACGGACGTCAAGGAGCTGGCCGAGGCCATCGCCGGTGTCTGGGAGAAGCCCGCCGGTGAAGTGAACGGAAACCGCCTGTGGCTGACCGAGAAGCCGTGACCGGTCGTGACGCGACCGCTCGTGACGCGACCATCCCTGGCAGAGAGCCCGTGAACCCTCCGAAGACCGACGCCCGACGCCACCACGACCCGGACGTCCGCGGCTTCGCGAGCGACAACTACGCGGGCGCCCACCCGGAGGTCATGGCGGCCCTCGCGCTCGCCAACGGCGGCCACCAGATCGCGTACGGCGAGGACGACTACACAGCCGGTCTCCAGCAGGTGATCCGGGGACACTTCGGACCCACCGCCGAGGCGTTCCCGGTGTTCAACGGCACGGGCGCCAATGTCGTCGCGCTGCAGGCGCTCGCCGACCGCTGGGGCGCGGTGATCTGCGCCGAGTCCGCGCACATCAACGTGGACGAGGGCGGCGCCCCCGAGCGCATGGCGGGCCTCAAGCTGCTGACCGTGCCCACGCCCGACGGCAAGCTCACCCCGGAGCTGATCGACCGGCAGGCGTTCGGCTGGGACGACGAGCACCGCGCCATGCCGCAGGTCGTCTCGATCGCGCAGAACACCGAACTGGGCACGCTGTACACGCCCGACGAGATCCGCGCGATCTGCGACCACGCGCACCAGCTCGGCATGAAGGTGCACCTCGACGGCTCCCGGATAGCCAACGCCGCCGCCGCACTTGACGTCCCCATGAGGACGTTCACGAACGCGGTGGGCGTCGACATCCTGTCGCTGGGCGGCACCAAGAACGGTGCGATGTTCGGCGAGGCGGTCGTGGTCATCAACCAGGACGCCGTGCGCCACATGAAGCACCTGCGCAAGATGTCCATGCAGCTCGCCTCCAAGATGCGCTTCGTCTCGGTGCAGTTGGAGGCCCTGCTCGCCAAAGATCTGTGGCTGCGCAACGCCCGGCACGCCAATGAGATGGCGCAGCGCCTCGCGGAGGGCGTCCGGTCCGTGCACGGCGTGGAGATCCTCTACCCCGTGCAGGCCAACGCGGTCTTCGCCCGGCTGCCGCACGACGTGAGCGAGCGGCTGCAGAAGCGCTACCGCTTCTACTTCTGGGACGAGGCGGCGGGCGACGTCCGCTGGATGTGCGCGTACGACACCCGCGAGGAGGACGTCGACGGGTTCCTGGCGGCGCTGAAGGAAGAGATGGCGCGCTGAACCGGCGTCTCTGAGGCGCAGGACTCCTGCATAGGTTCTTCTGCATAGGTATACGGTCGACCGTAAAGTCATTGACGTACGGGCGACCGTATTCCTATGCTCCCGTGCCATGCAGCTGATCCAGGAAAACCCTGACCTGTCGGCGTACTTGGCCGCCGACGAGGTTGTCGACCACCATCACCCGCTGGTCCGCGAGACCGCCGCGAGCCTGGCGAAGTCATCCGCCGACACGTACGCGTACGCGCGCGCGGCCTTCGAGTTCGTCCGCGACGAGATCCCGCACTCGCAGGACTCGGGCCGCATGGAAGTCACCTGGCGCGCCTCCGACGTCCTGCGGGAGCGCACCGGCATCTGCACCGCCAAGTCCCACGCCCTGGCCGCCCTGCTGCGCGCCGAGGACATCCCGACGGCGTTCTGCTACCAGCGGCTGCGGGACGACCACACAAGCGGCTACTCCCTGCACGGCCTGGTCGCCGTACGCCTCGACGGCGCCTGGCACCGGCAGGACCCGCGCGGCAACGTCCCGGACGGCGTCGACGCGCAGTTCCGTCTCGGTGCGGAGCGGCTGGCCTGGCCGGTGGACCCCGGGGCCGGTGAGGTGGACTACCCGGTCCTCTACGCCGAACCGAGTCCAGTGGCGCTCCGCCCGCTCAAGGAAGCCCGCGACCGGCCGCACCTCTGGCAGATCTACCCCGCACAGCTGTGAGACGCGCCGGACGGACGACGCGCCGGACGGACCGGGACGGTCAGGTGGCCTCGGCGGCCTTCACCTCGGCGGGGGTCGGCGCCGTACCGCCCAGGTGCGCAGGCATCCACCACGTGTCGTCCGGGCCCTTGGGGCGCACCGGATAGGCGCGCTGCGCGGCCTCGAGGAGCTCCTGGCAGCGCTCGCGCAGGCGCCGCGTGATCGCACCCGCGTACTGGTCCTTGGGGGCTTCCACCGGCTCCCCGACCCGGATCGTCACGGGCAGGTGGCTGCGCCGGAAGTTGCGGGGGTGCCCCTTGGTCCACAGCCGCTGCGTGCCCCACAGAGCCATCGGGATCAGCGGGACCCCGGCCTCCTGGGCCAGCCGCGCGGCGCCGGACTTGAACGTCTTCAGCGTGAAGGACTGCGAGATCGTCGCCTCGGGGAAGACGCCGATGATCTCCCCGGAGCGCAGTGAGTCGAGGGCGTGCGCGTAAGCCGCCTCGCCCTGCTTGCGGTCGACGGGGATGTGCTTCATCCCACGCATCAGCGGCCCGGAGATCTTGTGCCGGAACACCGAGTCCTTCGCCATGAAGCGCACCAGGCGCTTCTGCGGCAGGGCGGCGAGACCGTCGAAGATGAAGTCGAGATAGCTGATGTGATTGCTGACGAGGACCGCGCCGCCGGAGCGTGGGATGTTCTCCGAGCCTTTGCAGTCGATCTTCAGGTCCCATGCCTTGAACAGGGTTTTCGCGGCACCGATGACCGGACGGTAGACAAGCTCTGCCATGGGTGGGGAGGGCCCTTCGTTTCTGCCTGGGGAGGGGGCTCCCGGCGGGAGGTTACGCAGCCGTAGGTTTTTCGGCGTTGCGCAGATCGTGCCCCAAGAACGGACGAGTGACCAGCCTTGGTGCCGCCGATCCGCGAGATTCTCGTCACGTAGGAATCTCCGCGGGCGCGCGAGCGCTGTACCGGGAGAGATGCGGATCAAGGCCCTTGGGGCAGGCGGTAGGAGTGAGGCGGAAGTGCCAGGACGTGACACCGGGCGGCGGCTCGGCGCGGCGGACATCGGGGAGCGGCTGGGGGAGCGGGCGACGCTGGTGCAGTTCTCCAGCGCGTTCTGCCAGCCCTGCCGTGCGACGCGCAGAGTCCTCGCGGACGTGGCCGCGCTGGTCCCCGGGGTGTCCCACGTGGAGATCGACGCCGAGGCCCGGCTCGATCTCGTACGGGAGCTGCGCGTACTGAAGACACCCACCGTCCTCGTCCTGGACGCGGCCGGGCGCGTGGTGCGGCGCGCCGCGGGACAGCCCCGCAAGGCCGATGTGATCGCCGCTCTCGGGGAGGCCGTGTGACCCGCTGCCCCGCAGGTCACAAGGGTCGCAGGGGTCGCGACCGTGACGCATCTTTCATCTCGCGGAAAGGGCTTGACTGCGTACGTCATCTCTCGCGAGCCTGCTGCCATGCCCCGGGACCCCCTTCTCCGCCTTCTCCGCAGCACGCGCGCCCACGCGGATCTCGTCCGCGATGCGGGCGCGCGCTGTCCTCGGTCCTGAACACCGACGTCGTCGCCCGTACCTCCGGCAGAAGGACAACCCCATGACGGCAACGCCGGCCCTCGGCGCCCTGCGGCACGCCACCCCCGACCTGCTGCGCTCGGTCTTCCGGCGGCACGCGGCGGGCGTCGCCGTGATCACCGCGGCCCGGGGCTCCCGACCGGTCGGCTTCACCGCCACCTCGCTCACATCGGTCTCCGCCGAACCCCCGGTGGTGTCGTTCGGCATCGGCACCGGCTCCTCCAGCTGGCCCACGGTCTCCGAGGCCGAGTACGTCGGCGTCCACATACTCGGCGAGCACCAGCAGGATCTCGCGGCCACGTTCGCGCGCAGCGGAGCCGACCGCTTCGGCGCGCCGACGAGCTGGCGCGAGGGGCCCGAGGGGGTGCCCGTGCTCGACGGGGTGCTCGCCTGGCTGGTGTGCCGGATCGTGGCGCGGGTGCCGACCGGCGACCACCGCATCGTGCTTGCCCAGGCCGTGGTCGGCGACCACGCCGACGAGGGCCGCCCGCTCCTGTACCACCAGGGGCGCTTCAACGCCTTGCGCGACTGAGAGTTCCCGGTGGGCGTGGCTCACGCCCGATTACGCAGCGTTGGGAAGGTCACAGTTCAAAGCGCTTGCTCAGGGGGAATGAACTGGGTGTACTCATGAGTAATATTTCGGTCGGAGCGCGGGCCGCCCCGACCGGGATCCGCCGCTTCAGGCGCCTATGCTGCCTGCAATGGGGCAGTGGCCATGAGCCGAGGCAGCAGCCCAGTAAAGACGATGCAGTAGGAGAGCCGGCGTGAGCTTGAGGATCGTTGTCTGTGTGAAGTACGTGCCCGACGCCACCGGCGACCGGCACTTCGCCGATGACCTGACCGTCGACCGCGACGACGTCGACGGCCTCCTTTCGGAGCTCGACGAGTACGCGGTCGAGCAGGCGCTGCAGATCGCCGACGAGGCGGACGACGCGGAGGTCACCGTTCTGACCGTCGGCCCCGAGGACGCCAAGGACGCGCTGCGCAAGGCGCTCTCGATGGGCGCCGACAAGGCCGTCCACGTCGAGGACGACGATCTGCACGGCACCGATGTCATGGGCACCTCGCTGGTGCTCGCCAAGGCCATCGAGAAGACCGGCTACGACCTGGTCATCGCGGGCATGGCTTCGACCGACGGCACCATGGGCGTGCTGCCCGCGATCCTCGCGGAGCGCCTCGGCGTCCCGCAGGTCACGCTGCTCTCCGAGGTCTCCGTCCAGGACGGCACCGTGAAGGGCCGCCGTGACGGCGACTCCGCCAGCGAGCAGCTGGAGGCGTCCCTGCCGGCCGTCGTGTCCGTGACGGACCAGTCGGGCGAGGCCCGCTACCCGTCCTTCAAGGGCATCATGGCCGCCAAGAAGAAGCCGGTGGAGGCGCTCGACCTCGGTGACCTGGACCTGGAGGCCGAAGAGGTCGGCCTCGAGGGTGCCTGGACCAAGGTCGACTCGGCCGCCGAGCGTCCGGCCCGCACGGCCGGCACGATCGTCAAGGACGAGGGCGAGGGCGGCAAGCAGCTCGCCGAGTTCCTCGCGGGCCAGAAGTTCATCTGAGCTTCAGTCACCCCTCAACCGCCCAACTTCTTCGTTACCGCAGGAGATTGAAGTCCCATGGCTGAAGTTCTCGTCTACGTCGACCACGTGGACGGTGCCGTCCGCAAGCCCACCCTTGAGCTGCTGACCCTGGCCCGCCGGATCGGCGAGCCCGTCGCCGTCGCCCTCGGCTCCGGCGCCGAGGCCACCGCCGCCACGCTCGCCGAGCACGGCGCGGTCAAGGTCCTGACCGCCGACGCTCCCGAGTTCGCCGACTACCTCGTCGTGCCGAAGGTGGACGCGCTGCAGGCCGCGTACGAGGCCGTCTCCCCGGCCGCCGTGCTCGTCCCGTCCTCCGCCGAGGCCAAGGAGATCGCGGCCCGCCTCGCGGTCCGCATCAAGTCCGGCATCATCACGGACGCCGTCGACCTGGAGGCCGGCGACGAGGGCCCGGTGGCCACGCAGTCGGTGTTCGCCGCCTCGTACAGCACCAAGTCCCGTGTCTCCCAGGGCACCCCGGTCATCACGGTCAAGCCGAACTCGGCCGCCGTGGAGGCCGCCCCGGCCGCGGGCACCGTCGAGGCCCTTGAGGTCTCCTTCTCCGAGAAGGCCACCGGCACCAAGGTCGTCTCGCGCACCCCGCGCGAGTCGACCGGCCGCCCCGAGCTGACCGAGGCCGCGATCGTGGTCTCCGGCGGCCGCGGCGTGAACGGTGCCGAGAACTTCTCGGTCATCGAGGCGCTCGCCGACTCGCTCGGTGCCGCCGTCGGCGCCTCGCGTGCCGCGGTCGACGCCGGCTGGTACCCGCACGCCAACCAGGTGGGCCAGACCGGCAAGTCGGTCTCCCCGCAGCTGTACATCGCCTCGGGCATCTCCGGCGCGATCCAGCACCGGGCCGGCATGCAGACCTCGAAGACCATCGTGGCCATCAACAAGGACGCCGAGGCCCCGATCTTCGACCTGGTCGACTACGGCGTGGTCGGCGACCTCTTCGAGGTCGTCCCCGCCCTCACCGAAGAGGTCAAGTCCCGCAAGGGCTGAGCCCGCTGCCGGTACGAGGCCCCCGCTCCGCCGTGCGCGGAGCGGGGGCCTCGCCGTGTCACAGCGTCATCGTGACCTGGACGGCCCAGTGGTCGCTCGGGTACTGCCCGCCGAGCGCGAAGGTGTTCACCGACGCCGCGTGCACCGTCGCCGAGGGCCTCGTCAGGACCCAGTCGATGCGACCGCCGCCCAGGGCGGGCGGCTTGTAACCGCCGTACGTGCCGTATGCCGGGCCGCGCTTCTCGGCGACGTCCCAGGTGTCGACGAGACCGGCGCCCAGCATCGTGGTGTAGGCGGCGTTGTCGTGGGCCGTCGCGTTGAAGTCGCCCGTCACGATGAGTGGCGTGGCCGTGTTCAGCTGGGCGATGCGTTCGACCATGAGGCTCGCCGAACGCTCGCGTGCGTTCTGGCTGACGTGGTCGAAGTGCGTGTTGAGGACGTACAGCTGGGCGTTGGTGACCAGGTCGAGGAAGCGCACCCAGGAGGCCATGCGGGGCGAGTTGGCACCCCAGGTGTTCGAAGCGATGGTGTAGGGCGTGTCCGAGAGCCAGAAGTGGTCGTATTCGAGCGGGAACAGCCTGCGGTTGTCGTAGAAGACGGCCATGAACTCGTCGCGACTGCCGCCCCCGACGCCCGTGCCGACCCAGTCGTAGTTCGCGCCGAGATCCGTCTCGATGTCCTGCAACTGGTAGTAGAGGCCCTCCTGGGTGCCGATGACGTGCGGCTGGGCGCGCAGGAGCATCTCCTTCATGGCCGGGCGGCGCTCGGCCCAGGTGTGCGGGGGCCGGTTGCTCGCGTAGCGGACGTTGTACGACATGACCTCCAGGCGCGCTTCCGGCGCCGCGGCGGCGTGGGCCGGGCCGCCGGACACCGCCGTGCCGGACAGGGGCAGCGCCACGGCGGCGGCGAGCGCGGTCCGCAGGACGGAACGGCGCGTGAAGGGGGAGTCGATGGCCACGGGGGCTCCTTGAGTTCGGCCCGCACGGTCGGCACCGAGGGCACGCTGGAGGCTGTGGGCCACAGACTGGCCGCGCCGGTCCCCGCCGGGCTCCGGGACACGCGTCAACGCGCGCGGTCCCCTACGGATGCAGGACACGGCAAGGTGTTGACCAGCAGGAAAGTCACGGATAACTTCGATATACGGATTGTTGATTCCGCGGAGCGGAAATGTCGGGCGCGGCACCGAGCGTGTGGAGGATGCGGGAATGGGTCAGCAAGAGAAGGTGGCAACGAGCCTCGCCGGCGCGGTCAGCGAGGGCATCAGCGCTTCCCTCGCCCCGGTGGACGCGAAGCTGGAGCGCCTCTACCCGGGAGACCCAGGTACCCGCCAGCCCGTCCACACCGTGTACGTCCCCGGCGAGCAGTTCACCGCGGACTCGCTGCGCACGTGGGGCGACAAGGCCCTCGCGATGCTCGACGAGCACGCACCGGACGCCGCCTCCTTCGCCGCCGTCCTCGGCCTGACCGACGACCTCGCCGACGCCGTCTACACGCGCGTGCGCACCAAACTGGAGCGCGAGCCGATTGAAGACCTGCGCATCGACTTCGAGGACGGCTACAAGGGCGCCGACGAGGACCAGGACGCCGCCCGCGCGGCCCGGCTCGTCGCCGAGGCATACAGGAACGGCACCGCCGCCCCGTACATGGGCATCCGCATGAAGTGCATGGAGGAGGCGGTACGCGACCGCGGCATCCGCACCCTCGACATCTTCCTGTCAGGGCTCATGGAGGCGGGCGGCCTCCCCGACGGCCTCGTCCTGACGCTGCCCAAGGTGACGTATCCCGAGCAGGTCACCGCGATGGTGCGGCTCCTTGAGGAGTTCGAGAAGGCGCGCGGTCTCGAGCCCGGCCGCATCGGCTTCGAGATCCAGATCGAGACGAGCCAGTCGATTCTCGCCACCGACGGCACCGCCGCCGTCGCCCGCATGATCCAGGCCGCCGATGGCCGCGCGACGGGGCTGCACTACGGCACCTTCGACTACAGCGCCTGCCTCGGCGTCAGCGCCGCCTACCAGGCCAGCGACCACCCGGCCGCCGACCACGCCAAGGCCGTCATGCAGGTCGCCGCCGCCGGCACCGGCGTCCGCGTCTCCGACGGCTCCACCAACGTCCTGCCCGTCGGCACCACCGCGCAGGTCCACGACGCCTGGCGACTGCACTACGGCCTCACCCGCCGCGCCCTGGCCCGCGCCTACTACCAGGGCTGGGACATGCACCCCGGCCACATCCCCACCCGCTACGCCGCCGTGTTCGCGTTCTACCGCGAGGGTTTCGAGTCGGCCGCCGCCCGCCTCGCCGCCTACGCGGGCCACCACGAGGGCGGCGCCGTGGCCGACGAGCCCGCCACCGCCAAGGCCCTCGCCGGATACCTGCTGCGCGGTCTGGACTGCGGCGCCCTCGACGCGGGCGAGGTCACCCGCCTCACCGGCCTCACCCTGGCCCGCCTGCAGGGCTTCTCCGGCCCGCGCCGTGGCGATCTCACGGTCTCGGGCAAGTAACACCGGCGACCGCCTGTCACAGCTGCCCCGTAGTCTGTACGCCACGGAAAGTCGTGTCGCAGGAACGGGGCAGCGGTGCATTCGGGGGACCAGGAACAGACGGACGGGGTCGGCAGACTCCTCGCCGGGCGCTACCGCGTCGTGGCACAGCTCGGGCGCGGCGGCATGGGAGTCGTGTGGCGCGCCGTCGACGAGGTGCTGCACCGCGAGGTCGCGGTCAAGGAACTGCGCACGTATACGGACGCGGCCGGCCCCGAGCTGAACGACCTGCGGCTGCGGATGCAGCGCGAGGCACGGGCCGCCGCCCGGGTGCGCCACCCCGGAGTGGTCGCCGTGCACGACGTCGCGGAGGTCGAAGGACGGCCCCTCATCGTCATGGAACTCGTCGACGGCCCCTCCCTGGACGACGTGCTGCGCGAGCGCGGCACCCTCGACCCCCGGGAGGCCGCAGGCATCGGCGCCAAGGTGATGGAGGCCCTGGCCGCCGCCCACCGCGCGGGCGTTCTGCACCGTGACGTGAAGCCCGGCAACATCCTCCTGGAAGCCGGTGGCCGCGTCGTCCTCACCGACTTCGGCATCGCCACGATGGACGACCCGAACGACGGCTCGGCGACGCACCTCACCCGCAGCGGCGAACTGGTCGGCTCGCTCGACTACCTGGCGCCCGAGCGCGCCCAGGGCCACGACCCGGGGCCCGCCTCCGACGTCTGGGCCCTCGGCGCCACGCTTTACGCCGCGGTCGAGGGTTCCTCCCCCTTCCGCCGTACGTCGACGTGGTCCACGCTCACCGCGATCGTCGTCGACCCGCTGCCCGAGCCGCGGCGTTCGGGGCCCCTGACCCCCGTACTGCGCCAACTCATGGACAAGGACCCGCAAGCACGCCCCGATGCGGACACGGCGCGGCGCCTGCTCACCGACGTGGCGGCGGCGACGCACGGCACCGGCGCCAAAGCCGTGGCCAACGGTGCGCCGCAGACTGTGCCGCAGCCCGCGCCGCAGACCGCACCGGGGCCGTACGGCACGACGGAGCGCAGCATCCCCAGCGCGCCCCCGCCGGGCTTCGGACCGCCGCCCGCCGTGGCGCGGCAGGAGCCCGCCGCCCCCGCGAGCCGCGCCGAGACGCGCTCCACCCGGCGCCCGCGCCGCCGCCGTGCCTGGCCCGCCGCCGTGGCGGTGGGTGTCGTCCTCGCGGCGACGGGCGCCACCGTGGCCTTCCTCGACGGCAAGGACGACAGCGGCGCCCAGGCCCGGCAGGAAGCCGCCCCGGACCGCGCGGGTTCGACGCAGGACGACGGCAGCAACGGCCCCCTCGGCGGCGAGTCGAAGAAGCGCCCCAAGCCGTCGGGGCAGGGCGAGGAGAAGTCCCGCGAACCGGGCAGGAAAGCGGACGACAGCGCCGACGAGAACGACAAGGCCGACGGCGGCGGCAAGGACCGTTCGGACGACGGCAAGGACAGGGACAGAGGCGGGGACAGGGGCGGGGACAAGGGCAGGGGCGGGGACAAGGGCAGGGGCGGCGCCAAGACCCCCTCGCGCTCCGACCCCACCACCAAGCCGACCGACGACGGCCCGGCGTCGGCCCCCGCCTGCCACCCGGCGGGCGGCGGCAAGTACGACTGCCAGGTGTGGCGCTCCGCCCAGTCGTACACCGCGGCCGGCGCCAGGGCGGGCACCCTCAACGCGGGCACCAACTACTTCTACTGTCAGCAGAACCTGGGCCGCCGCGAGACGTACGGCCGGTGGACGAACGTCTGGTGGGCGAAGACGGACGACGACAGCGGCAACACCAATGTCTTCGTCAGCGACGTCTACCTCAAGGGCGGCGACAACGACAAGCCGCTGCCGGGCCTGCCCACGTGCTGACGGAGGCGCTGTACACCCGAGTCGTGGCCGCCGTGGAGGGCACGCCGTACCGGTTGCGGCGGACGGAGCGGGGATTCGACATGTACGTGGACGTCCCTCAAGTGGGCCGCCGCGTCACGCAACTGCACACCTACCGTGTCGAACTGCGCCCGCACGAGAAGACGTTCGTCATGACGGATGTCGTGCGCACCGTGGAGCGCGGCCTGTTCGGAACGGCGAGCAAGACGGAGACCGGCCGGGCCCGCTACCGCACGTGGAGCCGCTCGCTGGACGGCAGCGAGCGGCACTCCTTCTCCTCGGCCGACGGCCACCGGCTGATCCGCGGCGCGGCCACGGAACTGGCCTGGGAGGAAGTCAAGCCGACGAGTCAGAAGGCCGCCCTCGTCGCCGGCGCCGTGGGCGGCCTTGTGGCCGTCGGCACGCTGATCGCTCTCGCGGTCGTCTTCTGGCTCTGAGAGCCTGTGTCATATCCCCGGCCGGGTGGTCGCCGTCTGGCACGCACGCTCGCCGCGTTGCCGAAAAGTCCTAGTAGCTCCGCTACGAGGACTTCCCGGCGCCTTGCGATCGCACGCACCAGACGACGCCCACTGATCCGACCGGGGATATGACACAGGCTCTGAGACGCGTGCCTTGGAGCGGTCGAACGCCCAGAGCCCGTCCTTCAGCCGGCCGGCGGCAGCTCGCCCGAGCCGCGAGTGATGAGCCGCGTCGGCAGCTCGACCCGCTCCGGCGCCTCCGCGACACCGTCGAGCTGCCGGAACAGCCGCTCCGCCGCCGTCCTGCCCAGCTGCGCCGCGTCCTGCGCGACGACGGTCACGCCCGGACTCAGCAGATCCGCGAGCTCGATGTCGTCGAAGCCGACCAGCGCCACCGGGCGGTCGAGCGCGGCCAGGACACGTACGACCGTCACCGTCACACGGTTGTTGCCCGCGAAGATCGCCGTGACCGCGCCGGGGCCGCTCAGCATCGTCTCGGCCGCCGTACGCACCCGCTCCGGATCGGTGACGCCGAGCGAGACCCACTCCTCGTCCACCGGGATGCCCGCGTCCTCCATCGCCGCACGGTAACCGCGCAGCCGTTCTATGGCGGTGTGGATGCGCGGCTGGTCGCCGATGAAGCCGATGCGGCGGTGGCCGTGGGCGATGAGGTGCGCGACACCGTCCCGCGCGCCGCCGAAGCTGTCGGAGAGCACCACATCGGCGTCGATGCGGCCGGCGGGCCGGTCGACGAAGACGGTGGCGACGCCGGCGGCGATCTCCGGCTCCAGATAGCGGTGGTCGTCACCGGCCGGAATCACCACGAGCCCGTCCACGCGCCGGGCGCACAGCGCGAGCACCAGTTCCTGCTCGCGCTCGGGGTCCTCGGCGCTCGATCCGTTGATGAGCAGCGCGCCGTGCGCCCGGGCGACCTCTTCCACGGCGCGGCTCAGCGGGCCGTAGAAGGGGTCGGCGAGGTCCTCGAGGACGAGGCCGATGCTCGCGGTGCGGCCCTTGCGCAGCACGCGCGCGCTGTCGTTGCGGCGAAAGCCCAGGGCTTCGATGGCCTCCTGGACGCGGCGTTCGGTGTCGGGCGTGACGCCCGGCTCGCCGTTGACCACGCGGGAGACGGTCTTCAGGCCGACTCCCGCGCGCGCGGCGACGTCCTTCATGGTCGGCCGGTTGCCGTAACGGTTCTCGGGTCGTCGGGCGGCGGTCTCGGCCACGGTGCGCTGTCCTGTCCTGTCGTACGAAGTCGTCCACGGAGTCGTCCACGAGCTCCCCATGGGACATCCACGCTTCTTCCACGGGGGCTGTCCATGAGCATGTGGCGTCGAGCATAGGGCCTGGACAACGTTGTCAGATGCGGGGGAGACTGACCTTCGCACTCTCCGGCCTGCCGATACACCAGGAGACCCGACACAGATGCACATGGACCTCGTCGCCGCCCTCGACATCGGCGGCACCAAGATCGCCGGAGCCCTGGTGGACGGCCGCGGCCGGATCCTCCAGCGCGCGCAGCGGCCGACACCCGCGCGTGAGGACGGCGACACGGTGATGCGGGCGGTCGAGGGGGTCCTCGGCGAGCTGACCTCCGGCGAGCTGTGGGGCAGGGCGTCGGCCGTGGGCATCGGCAGCGCGGGACCCGTCGACGCGTCGGCCGGCACGGTCAGCCCCGTCAACGTCCCCGGTTGGCGCGGCTACCCGCTGGTCGACCGGGTCCGCGCGGCCACCGGTGGCCTCCCCGTCGCCCTGGTCGGCGACGGCGTGGCGATGACCGCGGCCGAGCACTGGCAGGGCGCGGCCCGCGGCCACGACAACGCGCTGTGCATGGTCGTGTCGACGGGCGTCGGCGGTGGCCTCGTCCTCGGCGGCAAGCTGCACCCGGGCCCCACCGGCAACGCGGGTCACATCGGCCACATCAGCGTGGACCTCGACGGTGACCCCTGCCCGTGCGGTGCGCGCGGCTGTGTCGAGCGGATCGCCAGCGGCCCGAACATCGCAGGCCGCGCCGTGCGGAACGGCTGGCTCCCTGGCCCCGACGGTGACACCTCGGCGGCCGCGGTGGCAACCGCCGCGCGCGCCGGGGACCCGGTCGCCGTCGCTTCCTTCGAGCGGGCGGCACAGGCCCTGGCCGCGGGCATCGCCGCCACGGCCACGCTCGTCGAGATCGACATCGCGGTGATCGGCGGGGGAGTGGCGAAGGCGGGCGAGGTCCTCTTCGCGCCGCTGCGCGGGGCCCTGCGGGACTACGCCGCGCTCTCCTTCGTGCAACGGCTGACCGTGGCGCCCGCACTGATGGGCACGGACGCGGGGCTGGTGGGAGCGGCGGCGGCCGCGCTCGACATCGAGCCGAGCGCGGCGGTGGACCTGCGGTCCGCGGTGGGCGGGTGAGGTGAGGGGGCGACGCCTCTGCCCCGCCCCTCCCGCCTCAGCCGACTCACCCAGCTCCTACGGCCCTTGCTGAGGGTTCTCTTTTGCCTCTCAGTAACTGAGCGTGGGCTCCGCCCAGTCGCCGTGGTCCGAGTCGATACCGTCCGCGCCGTCCGTGGCGAAGAGGCGTACGATCCGGGCGCCCGCTCAGAGCCTGTCTTTGAACCCCCGTCGCCCGCGCGAAGCGCGGGCGACGGGGGTTCAAAGACAGGCTCTTACGTCAGGTCACCGCGCAGGTCGGCGTCGACGACGAGGAGGCCGAGAGCGGCACCGTCGCCTTCGAGATCTGGGCGGGCGACCGGACCAGGTCGGTGACCGCGGAGGTGACCTCGGAGGGCTTGCCCTCCTCCACCAGCAGGTCACCTTCCAGGCCGAGTTCGACGGTCGCCGGGTGGCGCGCCCACTGCCCGTCGGCGCTCCCGCGCAGGAGCACTGTGCCGTGCGCCGGGGCGGTGGCCGCGATCCGGCCCGCCGTGTTGTAGCTCTTGTGCTGCCACAGGTCGCGCATCGTGTACGCGTCGGCGCCGGGCAGGCCGACCGCCCGCGCCGTCGTGGAGACGGACTGCGGGCCGGCGGTCTCGTTGAAGGGGGCGACGGCGCGGCTGCCGTCCTTCATCTCCTTCGCGACGACCCGGCGACCGCCGTCCGACGTGACGACCTCGCCCTGTCTGCCCAACGTGTTCTGGTCGACGGCGGGGTTGCCGGTCTTGGTGCCTGCGCTGGTGTGGACGCCGAGCCCCAGTCAACTGTCCCGCGTACGGAGCTCTTCCAGCATCCGCTGCTGGTGGCGGTGGCCGACCGTTTCGTAGCCGACGACGGTGACGAAGGGGGCGACCATGACGATCAGCAGGCACACGGCGATCGCGACTCCCGCCGCGGCCAGCACGACGGCCAGGACCAGGACGGCGAGGGTCAGGGAGATCAGGAGCAGGTGGAAGCGGTCCGCGGTGGACATCAGCAAGGTGTGCAGCAGGTAGACCATGAGCAGGAAGAGGCCGACCGGGAGCGCCAGGGACAGGACGACCGCGACATGGCCGAGTTCGGAGTGGTGCTCCAGCTTCAGGCCCGCCACGTGCAGTCCGGCGCCCGCGCCGGCGATCCCGATGAACAGCGGAATGTGACCGTAGCCGAAGAGGTACCCGCGCCCGCGGCGGTGCACGAGGATGTCACCGAAGGGCGTGGCGAAGTACACCCACCACATGCCGAAGGTCAGTCCGACGCCGGCGATGACGACGGCGATGGCGTTCCCGCTCCAGTCCATCCCGTCCGCGCCGCCGAGGAGGTCGCCCGAGGAGGCGACGGTGCCGACGACGCCCTCGCCGAGCACGATGATGGCGAACAGGCCGTAGCGTTCGGCGACATGGTGGGGGTGCCACGGCGTCCCGCCCGCGCTGCCTTGCGTGAGCACCGGCAGGCCCAGTTCCAGCGCGCCGAGCAGGACGAAGGCGATGAAGACGGCCGCGAGCGGCAGCGGGGTGAAGGCGACCACGACCCAGCCGAGCTGGGCGATCACGGTCCAGCGGATGTTCGCCCTGCCGACGTCGTGGAACGCGGCGGACTCGCGGGCGGCGCGCCACCACTGCAGGACCATCGCGACACGCATGACGATGTAGCCGATCACCATGACGCGCAGTTCGAGATGGCCCCCTTCCTCGACGGAGTGGAACATCGCCGGCAGTCCCAGGGAGAACACGACGACGCCGACCATCTGCACCATCGTCAGGGCCCGGTACAGCCAGTCGTCGGTGCCGAAGGCGGAGGCGAACCAGCTGAAGCTGATCCAGGCGACACTGATCGCGAACATCGCCAGGACGAACGCGGTGACCGCCTGCCCCGGATGCCCCTCGGCGGCCATCTCGGCGAAGTGCGAGGCGGCCGTGCCGACCGCTACCACGAAGGTCAGGTCGAACAGGAGCTCCAACGGCGAGGAGGCCCGCTCGTGCTCTTCAGGATCACGCCCGGTCATGGGCACCAGACTGTGCGCGAGCCGGCCTCTGCCGCTGGTCCTGGTACTGCCCCTGCCCGTGTCCTTACCGGTGCCGCCGGGCGGTGCGGAGTCGCTCATGGGCAGCATTATGTTCGCAGCCCCCTCGCAATCCGGTGCGCCCTGCCGGGGACCGGCCGATGGCGTACGCGGCGTCCGCCGGATCCCGCGCGGATCCCACGCCGGATCCCGTCGGTGCGTCAGCTCTCCCCGTCCTCCGCGGACTCCGGGGACTCCAGGGACTCCGGCGGTTCGAGCAGCGCCGCGCCGAGCGTCGGTGCCGGGGCCAGGAGTGACGTGAGGCCCGTGACCCGCATGACGCGCAGCGTCAGCGGATGGGTGCAGACGAGGCGAAGGCGGCCGCCTCTGTCGGTCACCCGACGACGGACCCGCATCAGCAGGGCGAGGCCGGAGCAGTCGAGGAAGTCGACCTGTGTGAGGTCGATGATGACGAGCGGCTCCGGTCCCGCCGCCACGGCGTCGAGGAGCGGCGCCGATCCGCGAAAAGTGACGACGTCGATCTCGCCGTGCAGTTCGACCACGACCGCGTGGTCGAGGCCGTACACCCGAGGCGGTCGATCCGAGTCCTCGCAGGTGAATTCGCTCAGTGTGTCCTGTCGCATGTACCCCCCAGCGCCGGGCCGAAGTGCTCCGAAAAGCGCGGCCAAGCCGAAGTGTCCGCTGTGCGAGTCACCGGGGGCCGGGGTGCCTGTGGTGAAACGCTAGCGGGGTCCGGAGCGGTTCGGAGTGCCGGAACGTTTCATGCAAGGAGTTCGCCACGCGTTGGGGTGAAGATTACGGAAGCGCCTTGACGGAATGCCTGCTATTGAGGCAGGGGGGAAGTGTGGGGGTGGCCTGACACCCGTATGCCGCGGACCACTCCGCTCCCATCAGCGCCGGGTTTCCATGGCAGGGTGTTACGGGCAAGCCACAGGGGGCCAACAGAAGAGGGGGAACCGTGATCGTCTGGATCAACGGCACGTTCGGTGCGGGCAAGACCAGCGCCGCGCGGGAACTGATCGAGCTGATCCCGAACAGCACACTCTTCGACCCCGAGGTCATCGGCGGCGCACTGCCGTACCTGCTGCCGCCCAAGCGCCTCGACGAGGTGAGCGACTGTCAGGACCTGCCGATCTGGCGCCGCCTCGTCATCGACACCGCCGCCGCCCTGCACGCCGAGGTGGGCGGCACCCTCGTGGTGCCGATGACGCTGCTGCGCCAGGAGTACCGCGACGAGATCTTCGGCGGTCTCGCCGCGCGCAGGATCCCCGTGCGCCACGTACTGCTCGCCCCGGACGAAACGATCCTGCGCGAGCGAATATCGGGCCGCGACGTGCCCCCGGACCAGCCCGACGGGGACCTGCGCGTGCGCCAGTGGTCCTTCGACCACATCGAGCCGTACCTCGCCGCCCGCGCCGCCTGGCTGGACGCCGACGCCCACCGCATCGACACCAGCTCCCTCACCCCGTACGAGACCGCCGAACGCGTCGCCGAAGCCGTCCGCACCGAGAGCGCCTCCGTGTGCGACATCGTGCAGACCCCGGAGCCCACCTCGGAGACCCTCGCCGCGGGCGTACTGCTCTTCGACGAGCAGGACCGCGTGCTGCTCGTCGACCCGACGTACAAGGCGGGCTGGGAGTTCCCGGGCGGAGTCGTCGAGCCCGGCGAGGCTCCCACGCGCGCGGGCGTACGCGAAGTGGCGGAGGAGACCGGCATCCGGCTCGACCGCACCCCGCGCCTGCTGGTGGCCGACTGGGAACCGCCGCAGCCGCCCGGCTACGGAGGCATGCGCCTCCTCTTCGACGGCGGCAGGCTCCAGGGCGAGGATGCCCGCCGCATGCTGCTTCCCGGCCCGGAACTGCGCGGCTGGCGCTTCGTCACCGAGCAGGAGGCCGCCGAACTCCTGCCCGCCGTGCGCTACGAACGACTGCGCTGGGCGCTGCGCGCACGCGAACGCGGCGCCGCGCTCTACCTGGAGGCGGGCGTCCCCGTCAGCGGTTAGCCATGCGCTCCGGAGCGACGCCCGCATACTCTCTTGTGGTTACCCGGGAACCATAGGAGAGTGGGCGCGTATCCGGCAGAACGCACGTTCAAGCGACCGAGGAACGCCATGGTGACCAAGCAGTACACGGGCTCGCCCGAAGACGCGGACCTGAGGCGCGCGGACTCCCTGGCGCGGGAGATCTTCTCGGACGTCGCCAACAAGTGGGCGTTCCTGATCATCGAGGCCCTCGGCGAACGGACGCTGCGCTTCAGCGAGTTGCGGAACGAGGTCGAGGGCGTCAGCCACAAGATGCTCACCCAGAACCTGCGCATGCTGGAGCGCTACGGCCTGGTCGAGCGGACCGTCCACCCCACGGTGCCGCCCCGGGTCGAGTACACCCTCACCGAGCCGGGCCGGGCCCTGCGCGCCACGGTCGACGGAATGTGCGGCTGGACGCACCAGTACCTCGGCCACATCGAGGCCGCCCGCCGCCGCTTCGACACCTGACGTACCGCGCGGGGCCGGGACGGGCGCTCGGCTGCCGGCCGTGCGCCCGTCCCGGTCGGAGCCGGTCAGCTCGCCGCGTACTTCCGCAGGAACAGCGCCTCGGCCACCGAGAGCCGCTCGAGCTCCTGCGGCGACACGCTCTCGTTCACCGCATGGATCTGCGCCTCCGGCTCGCTCAGGCCGATCAGCAGGATCTCGGCCCGCGGGTAGAGCGCCGAGAGGGTGTTGCAGAGCGGGATCGAGCCGCCCTGGCCCGCGTACTGCATCTCCTCGCCCGGGTACGCCTCGCTCATCGCCTCGGCCATCGCCGCGTACGCCGGGCTCGTCGTGTCCGCGCGGAACGGCTGGCCCTGACCGATCTGCTCCGTGCGCACCCGCGCGCCCCACGGAGTGTGCGCCTCCAGGTGCGCCCTCAGCAGCTTCGTCGCCTCGGCGGCGTCCACGCCCGGCGGCACCCGCAGGCTGATCAGCGCCCGCGCGGCCGCCTGCACCGACGGCGTCGCACCGACCACCGGCGGGCAGTCGATGCCGAGGACCGTGACGGCGGGGCGGGCCCAGATGCGGTCGGCGACGGTGCCCGCACCGATGAGCTCGACGCCGTCGAGGACCTTCGCGTCCTTGCGGAACGCGGCCTCCTCGTACTGCAGTCCGTCCCAGGCGGCGTCGCTCGTCAGACCGTCGACCGTCGTCGAACCGTCCTCGGCGCGCAGCGAGTCCAGCGTGCGCACCAGTGCGCCGAGCGCGTCCGGGGCGGCGCCGCCGAACTGCCCGGAGTGCAGGTTCCCTTCGAGGGTGTCGACGCTGACGCGGACGAGCGTCATGCCGCGGAGCGTCGACGTCACCGTCGGCAGACCGACCCGGAAGTTGCCCGCGTCACCGATGATGATCGTGTCGGCGGCGAGCAGCTCGGGGTGTTCCTCCGCGTACCGCTCGAGGCCGCCCGTGCCCTGCTCCTCCGAGCCCTCCGCGATCACCTTCACGTGCACGGGGACGCCGCCGTTCGCCTTCAGGGCGCGCAGCGCGAGCAGGTGCATGATGACGCCGCCCTTGCAGTCGGCGCTGCCCCGTCCGTACCAGCGGCCGTCGCGCTCGGTCAGCTCGAAGGGTGGCGTGGCCCACGCGGCCTCGTCGAGCGGCGGCTGCACGTCGTAGTGCGCGTAGAGGAGGACCGTCGGCGCGCCCTCGGGGCCCGGCAGGAAGCCGTACACCGACTGCGTGCCGTCCGGGGTGTCGAGCAGTGCGACGTCCTGGAAGCCCTCGGCGCGCAGCGCGTCCGCGACCCACCCGGCCGCGGCCTCGCTCTCGCTCTTCGGGAACTGGTCGAAGTCCGCCACCGACTTGAAGGCCACCAGTTCGGTGAGCTCCGCCTTCGCCCTCGGCATCAGTGAGGCGACGGTCTCGGCGATCGGATCCGGCGACATGGGCACGCTCCTCATAGGTGCGACGTTGTACATGTGGGTAGATGTGATCCTCCCACAGGAGGGGCCCGCGGGCCTCGGCCGTAGGATGCCTGAGGAAAGCGCGGCCAACAGCGGGATCAGGAGCGGTAGACCAACGTGAGCAGCGAGAACTCAGCGGACGACACCCGGCACGTGTGGGACGTCGTCGTGGTCGGAGCCGGCCCCGCCGGGGCCTCCGCGGCCTATGCGGCAGCCGTCGCGGGACGCACGGTGCTCCTTCTGGAGAAAGCCGACATCCCGCGCTACAAGACGTGCGGCGGCGGCATCATCGGCCCCTCGCGCGACTCGCTGCCGCCCGGCTTCGAACTGCCTCTGCGGGACCGCGTGCACGCGGTGACGTTCTCCCTCGACGGCAAGTACACGCGCACCCGCCGCTCCCGCCAGATGCTCTTCGGGCTCGTCAACCGCCCGGAGTTCGACCAGCAGCTCGTCGAGCACGCCCAGAAGGCGGGCGCCGAGCTGCGCACCGGTGCCACCGTCGCGCGCGTGGAGCAGCACGGCCCCGAGGTGCCCGACCGGCGCACCGTGGCCGTCGTGCTGCAGGGCGGCGAGAGGGTCCTCGCGCGCGCCGTCGTCGGTGCCGACGGCAGCGCCAGCCGCATAGGGGCACATGTCGGCGTGAAGGTCGACCAGGTCGACCTCGGCCTGGAGGCCGAGATCCCGGTGCCGGAGACCGTCGCGGAGGACTGGGCAGGACGGGCGCTCATCGACTGGGGGCCGATGCCGGGCAGTTACGGCTGGGTCTTCCCCAAGGGCGACACCCTCACCGTCGGCGTGATCTCCGCGCGCGGCGAAGGCGCGGCCACCAAGAGGTACTTGGAGGACTTCATCGCCCGGCTCGGCCTCGCGGGCTTCGAGCCGAGCATCTCCTCGGGGCACCTGACGCGCTGCCGCAGTGACGACTCGCCGCTCTCGCGCGGCCGGGTCCTGGTCTGCGGTGACGCCGCGGGACTCCTGGAGCCGTGGACCCGCGAGGGCATCTCCTTCGCGCTGCGCTCCGGCCGGCTCGCGGGGGAGTGGGCCGTGCGGATCGCGGAGGCGCACGACGCGGTGGACGCCCGCCGCCAGGCGTTGAACTACGCCTTCGCCGTCAAGGCGGGCCTCGGCGTGGAGATGAGCGTCGGGCGCCGCCTGCTCAAGGCCTTCGAGCGCCGCCCCGGCATGGTGCACACGGCGATCACGACCTTCCGCCCCGCGTGGAACGCGTTCGCGAGGATCACGCGCGGCTCGACGACGCTGGCCGAGCTGGTCCGCACCCACCCCATGGTGGGCCGTGTCTTGCAGGCACGGGAACGCTAGACGACGCGGGCCCCCCGCGCACGAGGTGATGACGGCGGCGCAGCTGTCGTCGGGATATCGGGAGAAGTGAGCAACACATGGCCATGATCGGCCTGTTCTGGATCGCCGAGGGCGACGTGTACGTGGGCGCGAAGCCGTCCGGTCTGGCTCCCGGGGTACGCCTGACCCCGCAGGGGGTGGTGGCCCTCGGCGACGGTCAGTCCGGTCTCCACCCGTGGGAGGACGTGCACGCCCTGACGGTGGCGGACGTCCCGGTGAAGTCCCTGATGCGGCGGGTCGGCGCGGTCACGTCCGTGGCTCTGGGAACGGTCAAGGAGCTTGCCCTGCCCATGAGCCCCGGCCGGGTGGACGAGGCCGCGGCGATGATGACGGTACGCGTGGCAACGGCACGCGGCGAGTACGAGCTGAGCGCCTACGTGGCCGCGGCCATCGGCTACCCCCAGACCGAGGTCGACCTCTCCCGCGCCCTCCTGTCCCGCCTCACGGAGGGCGCCGCGACGATGGAGACGACGCTGGCGGCCATGTCGGAGTGGGGCCGCGCGCGGGAGGGCGGAACGCCTCGCGGCGCGGAGCGGGAGAGGCTGCTGCGGGAGTGGGCGAGCTAGCCGGCTGATTCGGTGAGCGGCTTCTTGCGCGCAGGGCAGGAGAAGCGGTGGCTCAAGCGGGCTACGGGACGGGGAACCGGATGCCCATCCACTGTTCGGCGCCCCACGCCTCGTACCGTTGCACCTCGGTGAAACCCAGCTTCGCCGCGAGACGCATCGAGCGGTCGTTGGCGGTCTGGGTGCAGAGGACCACCGGTTCGCCGGGCAGCGCGCGGGCGCACCAGTCGAGCGCGGCCGCGCACGCCTCCGCGGCGTATCCGTGTCCCCACGCGCGCGGCAGGAGCAGATAGCCCAGTTCGGCCTCTCCGGCTTCCGGACGTGCAGGGGTCCGGGGCTCCGCGTCGCGCCGTTTGAACTCGATGGTGCCGATCATCGCTCCGTCGTGTTCGATCACGAAGAGGCCGGGGCGCCGCCCGGGGACCGCGGGCATCGCGCGCTCGAGCTCCGCACGCGGCCGAGGGCCACCGATGTAGGTGCCCACCTCCGGCGACGCGAGCAACTCGACGAACGCCGTCCGATCCCCGCCCTCGGACTCGCGGAGCATGAGCCGTTCGGTCCGTATCGGGGCGGGTGGCCAGGTGACGGGTCCGAGTTCAGCCATGCCGCCGAACTTAGCAGCCCGGCCGCACCCTGCTTGGGGGAAGCTGCCAGTCGCCGCCGCGGTCCTCCTTCGACCAGCGCGCGGCGAGGTCGGGGATGTGCAGGAAGCAGGCCAGGGCGGTGATCGTCTGGAAGGCCTCTATGGCGCCCCGGGTCATCGGCATGCCCAGGCGCAGGAGCCGCGGATTGACCTCGGCCTGGATCTCGTTGACGAAGGGCCGCAGCACGGTGTCGTAGTTCGCCAGTGCCGTAGGCAGATCGTCCGGGTGCCGGTTGATCTCGTCGGCCAGGACGCACGCGCCGACCAGGCCGCCGGAGACTCCCATGCCGCTATAGGGGGAAGCGCAGTGCGCGGCGTCCCCGGCCAGGACCACGCGGCCCTTGGACCAGGTGCCGGTGCGCACCTGCGCGATCTCCTGGGAGTAGAAGAAGGGACTGGTCCCCATGCCCTCGATGAAGCGCCCGGTCTGCCACCCGGCGTCGCGGAACCTGTTCGCCCAGAACTCCCGCTGACGTTCGACGGATGCCCGATGGATCGCCGAGGCTTCCTCCGATGCCTCTCGTAGCACGAAGTAGACCTGCGTCTCGGTCGGGTTGTGGCTGCGGCGCATGATCTGACGGCCGCCGGGGGCCATATAGGTGTCCCGGATGTCGCTGTCGGAATCGATGCGCGGGACGAACCAGTACGCCATGTGGATGCCGACCCGCCAATACGGGTCGAAGCCCTCCGGGAGCATTCCTTGACGGATGCGTGATCCCTGTCCGTCCGCGCCGACCAGGAGGTCGAACGCGCCGGACGACCCGTCGGAGAAGTGCGCGACGACGTGGTGCTCGTCCTGCTCGAAACCGCTCACGCTGTTGCCGAAGACGTACTCGACGTCGTGCTTGGTCGCGTCGTGGAGGATGCGTACCAGGTCGCCACGCATGATCTCGTACTCGGACGTCAGTGTCTGGCGGCCCCGCCCGGAGGTGTTGGCCATGATCGTCGCCCGGGCCCTGCCGCGGGCGTCGACGAAGGCGACGCCCTTCTCGTCCACGAGCCTGTCCCGGACGTCGTCGAGAAGCCCCATGCGGCGGACGGCCTCGATGCCCTGGCCCCGCAGGTCGACCTGGGCGCCGGTGGCCCGCAGTGCGGGGAAGCGTTCGACGACGGTCACGCGGTGGCCGCCCCTCGTCAGCCAGAAGGCCAGCGCCTGCCCCGCGACTCCGCCGCCGGCGATGAGGATGCGCAAGGGCCGCGTCCTTGAACCCCGTCTCATGTGCGCTCACCCCAAAATCTATCAGTGAATGATTCCTCTCAGAGTTCTCTATCGGCGATAGATTGTCAACGTGACGAAGATGAACCGTGAGACCGTGGTCTCCGAGGCACTCGACCTGCTCGACGAGGTGGGCCTGGATGCCGTCAGTACGCGGCGACTGGCGAAGCGTCTGGGCGTCGAACAGCCCTCGCTGTACTGGTACTTCCGCACCAAGAAGGACCTCCTGGCCGCCATGGCGCAGGCCGCGATGGCGCCCCATGCGAACGCGCCGCTGCCGATGCCCGGGGACGACTGGCGCGAATGGTTCCTGGCGAACACCCGCAGTTTCCGGCGCACCCTGCTGATGCGTCGCGACGGCGCGCGCCTCCACGCCGGCTCCACGCCCACCGCGGACCTCGACCGGATCCGCCACAAGCTGGCTTTCCTGGTCGACTCCGGAGTGCCCGAGCGCGACGCGCAGATGGCGATGCTGGCGGCCGGCCGCTTCACGGTCGGCAGCGTCCTGGAAGAGCAGGCGGACTCCGGTCCCGCCGCCGGCCCGGAACTGCCGGACGACATGCCACGCGTCGATCCCGAATCGGCGTTCGAGGCGGGACTCCGCCTCATCGTGGACGGCTTGGCACCGCGCGTCATGGCGTAGAGGCCGGGCCGGGGCGTCCGCCACGTCGGATCGTGTGCTGAGCGGGCATGGTCTCTGGCGGGCGGCTGGCAGGGTCTGGGCCGGGCCGTCGACCCCGGTCTCGCTCTGGCGCTACTTGCGCACGGTGATCCGGAAGACGGGGTGGTCCGGTGCGACCGCCAGGATCTCCTCGTCGGAGGAGTCGGAGGTCACGCCCTGGAAGTACTCGTTGACCTGCCAGCCCCAGCGCTCCAGATAGCCGCGCAGAACCGGCAGCTTCTCCGCGTCGGGCACCTCCGCGGCACTGAACACCCGCATTTTGCGCCCCACCCGCAACTCTCCGCCGCCGGCCGCACGCATATTGCGCACCCACTGCGAGTGCCCGCGCGCCGATACGAGGTACTGGCACCGGTCGCCGTCGTGCGTGTACGGGTTGACCGGCACGCGCTGCATCTTGCCGCTCTTGCGGCCCCGGACGGAGAGCTCGGCGCTGCCCGCCAGGCTGACGCCGTGCCGTGCCAGCCAGCCGATCACGCCGTTGAGTCGGACGTTGAGGCGGCTGCCTTCCAGGTAGTACGGGGGGTGCGTGGGCCGGGTCGAAGCGGAGGAGGTGGTGGCTGTCGACGACATGGTGCTCTCCCGTGGATTGGTGGGGCGGGCGGCTTTCGGAGCAGTGCTATCGGATCAGTGCTCTCGGATCAGTGCTCATTGTCGAGAGCGCTGCTCTCGCTTGAGAGCAGTGTGCACCAGTTCGCCGCTCCAAAGCAAGAGCAGTGCTCTCTATTGTGTGCGCCGCACGCAACCGCGTGCACCGCTCCCACCCCATGACACACTGACCCGCATGACCAGCAGCGTCGGCGCCACCAAGGGCGCCCGGGCCCGTGCCCGCGAAGAAGTGACCGCCGCGATCAAGGACGAGGCACGCAGACAGCTGGCCGCCGGCGGCGCGGCCAAGCTCTCCCTGCGCGCCGTAGCCCGAGAGCTCGGCATGGCGTCGTCCGCGCTCTACCGCTACTTCCCGAGCCGCGACGACCTCCTGACCGCACTCATCATCGACGCGTACGACTCCCTCGGCGCCGCCGCCGAGGCCGCGCACGCGGACGCCTCCGGGCAGGAACCCCTTCGCCGGTGGACCGTGATCTGTGAGGCGGTGCGGGCCTGGGCGCTGGAGCATCCGCATGAGTACGCGCTCGTCTACGGCTCGCCCGTCCCCGGATACAGCGCGCCCGACTCGACCGTTCGGGCTGCCGCGCGCGTGGGGCAGTTGCTCATCGGCGTCGTGCGCGACGCCCATCAAGGCCGGGGACTCGCCGTTCAGCCGGTGCGGGGCGTGCTGCGCACCGAGGGGGAGCGGATCGCGGCGGATGTCGCGCCCGATCTGCCACCGGCTGCGATCACGGCGCTGGTCGCGGCGTGGGCGCAGCTGTTCGGGCTGGTGAGCTTCGAGGTGTTCGGGCAGTACAACCGCCTAGTCGAGGACCGCTCGCCGTTCTTCGCACACGCGGTGACGCAACTCGGCCATGGTGTGGGCCTGTTGCCGCAGAGTTGAGGTGCGGCTCGGGACTGGCCGAGGTCATGGACGAGCCAGGAGTGCCCGCGTGGCGACGACGGATGTCCGCGTCCACTTGTCGGCCGGGGTCGCCCGCCAGCCGTGACATCCCGATGGCGCCGTACGCCCACAGCTACTCCCGCGGGAGTACGCGTGATCACCACGCCCGTCGGACGCCCGTCCGAGCCCTCCCGGTCTAGCGTTGCCGTCATGGACGACCAGCGCGAACGCAGGACCGGCGGCCCGGCCCCGGCGTGGGGCGGGCCACCGATGTGGCGACAAGGCCCGCCTTGGTGGAACCCACGGAACCCATGGGATTCCGCGACCGGGGAGCGGACAGTGCGGCGGCGGCTGCCCTGGCTGACGACCTTCCTGCTCACCGCGTTCGTGCAGATCGGTTCCGGCTTCGCCGAGCACGGCCAGCCCGGCCGCGAACCGCTCAACCCCTACGCGAGGGTGCTGCTCTTCCTGGCCACCGCGGTCCTCCTGCTGCGCCACCGCCACCCCGTGCCCGTCGTGTTCGCCACCGCCGGGCTCACGCTGGTCTACGTCGGCGCCGGGTTCCCGTACGGCCCCGTCCTCCTGGCGGTCGCGGTGGCTTGCTTCACCGCGCTCGTCGCGGGGCACCGGCGCGCGGGCTGGGGGGCCGTCGGCGGGCTCTGGGCCGGGCATCTGCTGATCGCGCACTGGCTGTACCGCTGGCTGCCGCCCGGCCACGACGGTGCCCGCCCGTGGGCAGAGGAGATCGCGGGCGCCGTCTGGGTCGTCGCGATCATCGCCGTGTCCGAGCTCGGCCGCGTACGCCGTGAGCAGTGGGTCAAGGAGCGCGCCGAGCGTGCTCGGGCCGCCGGGCGGCGCGCGGACGAGGAGCGGCTGCGGATGGCGCGGGAGCTGCACGACGTCCTCGCGCACAGCATCTCCGTCATCAACGTCCAGGCGGGCGTCGGCCTGGCCCTGCTCGACTCCGACCCGGAAGCGGCCCGCACCGCACTGACCACCATCAAGGCCGCGAGCAAGGAGGCGCTGGGCGAGGTGCGCCAGGTCCTCGACACCCTGCGCGCGCCGGGGGACGCGCCCCGCGCCCCGGCGCCCGGTCTGGACCGGCTGCCCGAACTCGTCGAGCAGGCGGCAAGCGCGGGCCTCACCGTCGACGTCACCACCGAAGGCGCCACCGGGAAGCTGCCGCCCGGTGCGGACCTCGCCGCGTTCCGCATCGTCCAGGAGGCGCTGACGAACGTCGTACGCCACTCCGGTTCACGCCACGCGCGCGTGCTGGTGCACCAGGAGGCGGCCTCGCTCACCCTGCGCATCGACGACGAAGGACCGTCCACCGGCGCCGACGCGGGCGGCAGCGGCAACGGACTCGCCGGGATGCGGGAGCGTGCCGCCGCCCTCGACGGCACGATCGAGGCGGGCCCGCGGCCCGACGGCGGCTTCCGCGTGACCGCCGTGCTTCCCTTGGCGGCGGGCCGTGAACCAAGGGCCCGCACCGCACCTCGGGAGGACCAGTGATCCGGGTACTGCTCGCCGACGACCAGTCCCTGGTCAGGGCAGGCTTCAAGGCGCTACTCGGCGCGCAGCCGGACATCGGGGTCACGGGTGAGGCCGCCGACGGCGAACAGGCCGTGCGGATGGTGCGCGAACTGCGTCCCGACGTCGTTCTGATGGACATCCGCATGCCGTTGCTCGACGGTCTCGCCGCCACCCGCCGGATCACCGGCGAGCCTGGCCTCGACGACGTGAAGGTGGTCATGCTCACCACCTTCGAACTGGACGAGTACGTCTTCGAGGCGATCCGTTCCGGGGCCTCCGGCTTCCTGGTGAAGGACACCGAGCCGGACGAGCTCCTGCGGGCGGTGCGGGCGGTGGTCGACGGGGACGCGCTGCTCTCGCCGGGCGTGACGCGCCGCCTCATCGCCGAGTTCGCGGCGCGCTCCAAGGAACCGGCGGCCGTCGGTGCCCTCGGTGAACTGACAGAGCGGGAACGCGAGGTGATGGCCCTGGTCGGCATCGGTCTCTCCAACGAGGAGATCGCCCGCCGCCTCGTGGTCAGCCCGCTCACCGCGAAGACGCACGTCTCACGTGCGATGACGAAGCTGGGGGTACGCGACCGCGCTCAGATGGTCGTGCTCGCGTACGAGTCGGGCCTTGTGCGGCCCGGCTGGTTGGGCTGACAGGGCCCGCCCCCGGCGCACCTAGGGAGACCGCTGCCCAGGTCGCGCGAACAACCCGGATCACGGGGCGCACAACGCTGCCTAGGCAACAGACCTAGGAGCACCACCCGTGAAGTCCGTCATCATCTAAGTCCGCGTAAGCCATGCCGACCAGGCGTCTGTGTCGGCCGAGACGCAGGTGCGAGAGTGCCAAGACCACTGCGACCGCAACGGGTGGCGCGTGGTCGGAACCTTCGTGGACAAGAACGTGTCCGGGCCTGGCGAGTGGGCGACGCTCCGCCGCGCAGCGGACACGCTGGACGAGCTGGCCGCCCTGGAGGACGCGGCGGCCGACGCTCCCGCGACCGTGCCGGGCTCGAAGGGACAACCGGTCGCGAACCCGCTGTTCGCCGAGATCCGCGCACACCGGACGACCTACGGAGCGCTGACGCGGGCCCTCAAACTTCCCACCGAGGCCGAGGAGTTGGCCAAGGTGACGACGGCCGAGCGCGGACACCTGGACCCGCACACGAAGGCTCTGCGAGCCGCACGAGCACGGCACGGCTGACCGCGAACGAGCGGGCGCAGAACGCAGCGCGTGGCGATGCACTGGGGGTGACGTCGTCATGTGACCCTCTCGGGAGCGAGGCCCCGGAGTCGGACCACGTTGGACGTGGTTGGCTCCGGGGCCTTGTTCTGTTTTCCGGGGCCTGGCCCGTGATCCCCTGCCGCTGGACGGCTTCGCGCCGTACGCTGGCCACAAGGGCTTGACACCAGGGAGCTACCCCATGACGGACGCACTTCCCGAGGACGCAACGACCGGCGAGCGGATCAAGTACCACCGCGAGCGGGCAGGTATGAGCCGCCCTGTACTCGCGGGGCTCTGTGGCCGTGGGCCGGACTGGCTGAAGAAGATTGAGACCGGGAAGCGGCAACTCCACAACCATGGGCTACTCGTCCGTCTCGCGAGCGCGCTCAAGCTCTCGGACCTGTCGGTTCTGACGGGCGACCCGTCGCCCCGCCGTGTGGCTCCTGGCGGGAAGCTGATGCTTACGGCCGCGAGCGGCGTACGTGACGCCGTACGGGGCTCGTTGTTCCAGTCCGGGCCGCAGGTGCTCGGTACGTCTGTGGACGTGCTGAAGGGCCGCGTCGCTGAGGCGTGGGCCCTGTGGCACGCGTCCCGCTTCCAGCGCACCGAGGTAAGCGCGCTGCTGCCCGCGCTCATCCGCGACGCCCAGGTTCTCCCCCGCCAACTAGAAGGCCAGGCAAGGCGCGAGGCGTACGCGGCTCTCGCCGAGGTCTACCACCTGGCGCAGCAGGTGACCGCGTACAGCGTCGAGGCCGAGCTGTACTGGATCATCGCGGACCGGGGCCGTACCGCCGCGCAGGACGCGGACAACCCGCTGAGCCTCGCCGGAGCCGCCTGGACGTTCGGGAACGGGCTCCGCGAGAACGGGTACGCCGAGGAGGCCGTACAGGTCGTGGCCGAGGCCGCCGACGCGCTCCGGCCGAGGCTCGAAGACGGCTCCGACGACCTCCGGGGCATGTTCGGGGCTCTGCACCTTCACGCGGCCGTGACGTGCGCCCGTGAGGGCCGCGAGGGCGACGCGTGGCGGCACTGGGACGAGGCCGACCGCACCGCCGACCGGCTGCCCAACGGGTACGTCCACCCGTGGACCGTGTTCGGGCGGGCGAACACCGACTTCCACGGCGTGAGTGTCGGCGTGGACCTCCGGACTCCGGGGCTCGCGATGACGCGCGCCGAGTCCATCGACCTGGCCGCCATGCCGAGCGTGGAACGCCGCTCCCGCGTGCTCGTGGAGCTGGCCCGCGCGCAGCGCCAACGGAAGGACCTCGCGGGCGCGGTGCACTGGCTGAAGCGGGCGCAAGAGGCGTCGCCGGAGACGGTCCGCTACACCCCTTCGGCGCGCGGGCTCGCGTACGACCTCGCGAAGGACAGTCGGGGGCCGCTCCGCTCCGACGCACAGCAACTCGCCGACGAGGTAGGGGTACTGGCCGCCGCGTAGGGGGGGCAGGCAAGGCACGGGGACAGTTCGGCCCCCACGTAGGGTCACCTCCCGCTTACGGTCGTCGAATGACGACGCGAGCGACTAGGACGACCGGGCGGGCGAAGGAGAGTCCCGCGCAGCGACTCAAGCGGGGCGAGGCCGCGCTAGGCGGACTTCACGCCGCGCTCGCTCGCGCGGGAATCACCCTCCCCTCGTTGCGACTTGATACGACGAGTTTCGAGAGCGGGCCGATCCTGGTGGATCTCGCGCGCTGCAACATCGAGACGGCCGAGGCGCTGACGGCTGCGATCCTCGCGGGCCTGCCGAAGCCCACGGTCCCCGACGAGGAGACTGACGACAACCCCGACCTGTACCCGCCTACCGGCTCCCGGGTGGTGGACCTGCGTACGTCCAGCGTCGGCAAGGTCGAGCACATCGCGAAGGGGCTCGTCCACGTCGTCCCCGAGGACGGCGGCGAGCCGTGGGACGCGCCGCCCGAAAGTCTCCGGACCGTGTCCACCCGCGACGCCGATCACGTCCGGACGACGGACGGGGGCGGGCCGTGCTGAGAATCGCGGTGTACGAGATCAAGCCTGACGGGACGCGCACCGAGCCGCACGACGTGGTGGAGGTGAAGCCGGACCCGGCCGACGGGCTACCCGACGTGTCGGCCCGCTGGCCAAAGTGCACGTGCCCGCAGCACCGCCGCCGCGAGGAGGGGACGCGGTGAGCGTGCGGGGCGTGCTGCGGTTCGTGACCCACCGAATCACCGAGCACCCGGACGTACCCGCCGCCTACTCCGCGACGTGCAAGGCGTGCGGCTGGAGCACGGGCCCGGAGCCCGACGCGGCCCCCGTGGACGTGGCGTGTCTGGAGCACGCGGGCCGGTCCGGTCACCGCGCGTTCCGGCGGCTCCGGGGGTCGGATGCGTTCGTGGTCCGTGAGGACGAGAAGGACGCGAAGTGACCGAGAAGGCAGGGAAGTTCGTGAACAGTCTTCGAGCGCTTCGGCTGCTGCCCGGACACCGCGTCCAGCACGAGGGCGAGTGGCTGACCGTGGCCCACACGACCGACACTCACGGCGTCACCGGGACGCCCCGCGTGCGGATCTCGTGGGAGGAGCCCGGACACCTGCCGCTGACGGTCCATGCGGCCGAACTGCTGACGGTGGGGATGGATGAGTTCGTGGACTTCCGCGAGCCGCTTCGCGAGCACCGCTCGGAGGTGGCCGAGCTGCCCGAGGGGCCGCCCGTCCGCGAGCGACGGAGCGCGTAGGGCTGTGGCTGACGTACTGCTGTGGCGCGAGCCGGACGGGATCTTTCTCGTCTACGCGAAGGGCAACGGTCGGCCCCTGGGGACGTTCTACGCGGAGCCTGACGGGTGGTGGGTCGTGAACCTCGCGAACGGCCGGACGTTCCAGACCTGGGGGTCGAACGCGGACCCTGACGAGATCACGCGGCGGCTCGTCCGCAAGCGTTGACACGGCGCGGCGGCGTGGCCTGTAGCCCTCCCCCGTGGGCGTCCCCGTGCCGCCGTACTACGCCACGAGTAGTACCCGCGCTGAGCTGGCCGAAGGCCCGGTATCCTCGTCAGTCCAAGCCTAGGTGCGTCAAGACGCACGTGAGCAGGGCCATGGTGAAGCTGGGCGCCCGCGACCGCGTCCAACTCGTCGTCCTTGCCTATGAGTCGGGCCTGGTCCGGCCGGGCTGGCTGGGCTGACTGCGCAGGTGCGCGCAGGAGCAGGGACGCATGTAATTGCATATGCATTTAATGCCGGTGCAACAAACCCGCGCGATTCTGCTACCGTGCGATGCCATGGCGGCGAAAACAGCCGAGCAGGGGCTCGTGGACCAATGGCGCGACATTCTCGCGGTGCATGCGCGCACACTGTGCGAACTCGACCGTGAGCTCCACCCGCACGGCCTCGGGGCGAGTGACTTCGAGGTCCTCGACGTACTGGCCGAGGGGTCGTCGGACGACGGCGGCTGTTCGTTCCGAGTGCAGGAGATCTCCGCGCAGGTCCACCTGAGCCAGAGCGCGCTCTCCCGCCTCATCGGGCGTCTGGAGAAGGACGGCCTCGTCGAGCGCGGAATGTGCAGCGAGGACCGTCGCGGCGTGCGCGTCTCCCTCACCGGCAAGGGACGCGCCCTCCACGCCGAGGTGCGGCCCCTGCAGCGGGCGGTCCTGAAGCGGATGCTCGACGGCTCCATGAGCTGAGCGGCGGCGCGCCCCGCGACCGATCCGCGGGCCGGTGCCGTCAGCCCATGATGATCGCGGACCTCTCCCGCCACAGCGCCGCCAGCGAGCGGTCGCCCGTGACCTCCGGGAACGGCAGCCGGTTCCACAGCGCCAGGTAGAGGCGGGCCGCCGGCCCCGACACCTCGCAGTCCGCGGGCGCCGTCGCGCCGCGCTCGGTGACCGGTGGTCCCTCGGAGAGGCGTACGGTCCAAGTCCGCTCGTCCGGCGCGTCCGTGGCCCGCACCCGCAGTACGCGCGGTTTCGCGCTGCGGACCCGGCTCTTCTGCCGCGCGTGGAAGCCGAGCAGCAACTCCTCGATGCCGTTCACGGCGAACTCGGCGCCGATCGGTGACGGTGTGCCGCCGCGCGCGGACTCGGCGTCCACCCGGTGGATGGTCGTCTCGTTCGCCTGCCGCCGGGTCCAGAAGGCCAGGGGGGAAGCGGCGGGCAGGAACGCCCAGCACTCGACGTCGGGCGGCGCAGCGGTGAGCGTCGCGACGAGCGCGGCGTGCCCCTCGCGGAACCACTCGACGAGCGCCTCGCCGTCGAGGTCGGGGAGTTCACCGCCGAGCCGGTACGACGTGCGCCGTTCGGCGACGAAGGCCGCGGCCCAGCGGTGGACCATCCCCGTGTGCTGCAGCAGGTCCCGCACCTGCCAGTCGGGGCAGGTGGGAACCTTGATGTCGGGCCCCGCCTCGGCGGCGGCCTTGGCCAGCAACTGGCCTTCCCTGTCCACCACTTGGATGTGCTCGGAAATATCCATAGGGCGAAGTGTGTCGGATGGAGCGGGCTCGAACCGGAACCTCCGGTTGATGTCAGACCGTTTCCGTAGGCGCCGTACGTTCCCCGCGTTCCGCGGCCCGCGCGGTTTCCGGGGCCTTCGCCCGTTCCGTCCGTTCGGTCCGTTCCGTACGCTCCGTATGACGTGTCGCGAAGCCGATGACCGACGCGACGGCGGCGAGCAGTGCGACGCTCGTGAGCGCCGTGGGCAGCGAGTACCAGTCCGCCATGAAGCCGATCAGCGGCGGCCCGATCAGCATGCCGCCGTAGCCCAGCGTCGACGCGGCGGCGACCCCGCCGGGACCGGCGAGGGCGCCCGCCCGTTCGACGGCCACCGGGAAGATGTTGGCCAGCCCGAGCCCGGTGACGGCGAACCCCGCGAGGGCGAGTCCGGTCGAAGGGGCGAGCGCGCCGAGCAGCATTCCGGCGCACGCCGTCGCGCCGCCGGCGACCACCGTGCGGGTCCTGCCGAGCCGTTCGAGGAGCGCGGTGCCGGAGAGTCTGCCGATGGTCATGGCGAAGGCGAAGCAGGCGTAGCCCGCGGCGGCGACGCCCGGGTGCGCGTGCAGGTCGTCCTCCAGGTGGAGGGGGCCCCAGTCCGCGATGGCGCCCTCGCCGTACGCCGTGCACAGTGCGATGAACCCGAAGACCATCACGAGCCCGCGCGTGCGGCGGTCCATCCGGCGTGCACCACCGGCCGGCTCCACCGGGGCGGCGGCCTGGTCACGGGCAGGGGCATCGTCGGCCTTCCGTAGCCGGTCCGGCGTCCCGTACCGCAGCAGGGCGGGCGCCGCCGCCGCGGTGATCGCCAGGCCGACGACGGTGATGCCGAGCAGGTGGCGGGTCGGGGAGAGGTGTCCCGCGACGAGGCCGCCGAGGCCGGAGCCGAGCATGCCGCCGAGGCTGAACGCGGCGTGGAAACTGGGCATCACCGGGCGCTGCAACGCGCGTACGAGATCCACGGCCGCGCTGTTCATCGCGACGCTGATCCCGCCGTACGCGGCTCCGAAGAACAGCAGCACGAGGCCGAGCACGAGGACCGAGCCCGTCAGCGGCGGCAGTGCGACGCTGAGCGGCAGCGCCACCCCGCAGGCCACGGTCATCGGGATGCTGCCGTAGCGCCGGCAGAGGTGCCCGGTGAGTGTCATGGTGACCACGGCCCCGGCGGAGACGGCGAGCAGCGCGAGCCCCAGTTCGCCGGCCGACGCCCCGGTCTGCTGCTTGATGGCGGGGATGCGGACGACCCAGCCGGCGAAGACGAAGCCGTCGAGGGCGAAGAAGACGGTCAGTGCGATGCGCAGGCGGCGGAGGTCATGGTCGATGGGCCGCGACGCTGCGGTCCCTAGTTTGTTTAGTAGCGGCACAAAGTCAGGGTAGGGGCGGGCGCGGGTGGCGTTCAAGGCGATTAAGGACGGCGCACAGGGCGATTCCGAAGGACGACACCGAACGGTTACGGAGAGGAACGGGCGGATGACGGCGGAACGGCCGGGCCATGCACGGATCATGGGAGACTCGCCCTCATGAACGGCAAGGCTGATCCCCGTGCCGAGGGGGAAGTGACCACGCGTACCCGCCTGGAGCGAGGGCGCGGCGCGCTCGGTCCCGCGCTCGAACTGGTCCACACCGGGCGCGCTCCCACCCGTGCCGTGCTCACCGCCGAGCTTGGCGTCACCCGTGCCACGGCGGGCGCCGTCGCCGCCGAGCTGGAGGCGCTCGGCCTGATCCGGATCGACGCGAGGCCCAGCGCCGCCGCGGGCTCGCAGGGCAGGCCCTCGCACCGGCTCGCGGTCGCGGCGGAGGGGCCGGTGGCGCTGGCCGCGCAGGTGCACGCCGACGGTTTCCGGGCGGCACTGGTCGGGCTCGGTGGTCGCATCGTGGCCACCACGCCGGGCTGCGAGACCGTCGGCGCCGACCCCGCGCAGGTCATCGGGGCGGTCGTCGAGGCGGGCGCGCAGCTTCTGCGGGAGACCGGCAGGCGGTGCGTGGGCGCGGGGCTCGCCGTCCCGTCCGCCGTGGCCGAACCGGAGGGCACCGCCCTCAACCCGCTGCATGTGGCGTGGGCCGCGGGGGCGCAGGTCCGCCAGATCTTCGCCGACTGCGTACGTGACGCGGGCATCGCGGGACCGGCCTTCGCGGGCAACGACGTGAACCTCGCGGCGCTGGCCGAGCACCGGCACGGCGCGGGTCGCGGCGCGCGGGATCTGCTGTGCGTGGCGACCGGCCACCGGGGCGTCGGCGGCGCCCTCGTCCTCGACGGCCGCCTGCACACCGGGAGTTCGGGCCTCGCCCTGGAGGTGGGCCACCTCGCCGTCAACTCCGAGGGCCGCCCCTGCTACTGCGGCAGCCGGGGCTGCCTGGACGTCGAGACGGACCCCCTCGCCTTCCTCACGGAGGCGGGCCGCGAGCCGGGCCCGGAGGGGTTGCTGGTGCAGGCCCGCGAGCTGCTCCGCGACGCGTACGGCGACCCGTCCGTACGTTCCGCGGCCGAGGCCCTGATCGACCGGCTCGGCCTGGGACTGGCGGGGCTCGTGAACATCCTCAACCCCGACCGAATCATTCTGGGCGGGCTGCACCGCGCGCTCCTGGAGGCGGACCCGGAGCGACTGCGGGCCGTCGTCGCCGACCGGAGTTTGTGGGGGCGCAGCGGTGGCGTGCCGATCCTGGCGTGCACGCTGGACCACAACAGCCTGGTGGGGGCCGCCGAGCTGGCGTGGCAGCCGGTGCTCGACGACCCCCTGGGGGCGTTGGGCTAGGGGCGGCCACGCCGGCTCGGCCTGTGGCGCACCTCAGGTTCTACGCGGGCTGACGCACGTCGTCCACACTCTTGCGCGTGGTCTCGGTGGTCTCGGTGGTCTCGGTGGTCTCGGTGGGTACGGCCTGTCCGGCCGCCGTGGCCGCGGCCCGGCGGCGCAGCAGGTCGGGTATCAGGGAGACGAGGCCGAGCGCGGCCAGACCGGCGCCGATCCACAGCGGTGCCCGCAGCCCGAAGGCGTCGATGGCGGGGCCGCCGACGGACGTGGCGATGATGATGCCGAGGGTGATGAAGGACGAGTGGACGGTGTTCACCAGCGGCCGCGCGTTGCCGACGCGCTGGACTCGGGTCACCAGGGCCGGGTTCATGGTGACGCCGACCAGGCCGATGCCGAGCATGAACACGAGTGCGGGGGCGGTCAGTTCGGCGAAGAGCGCGAAACCGGTGAGGAAGGTCAGGTTGAGCGCGAGACCGATCACCAGGACGGGAACGGTACGACGGTCGGCGAAGCGGCCGACGACGGTGTTGCCGATGACGGTGGCGGCGCCGTACGCGACGAGGAGCAGCGGCACCGTCCCGGTGGAGAAGCCGGTGAGCTCGGTGAGGATCGGGTTGAGGTAGCTGAAGGCGGAGAAGGTCGCGCCGATCACGAAGGTGCTGGTGGTGAGGGTGAGCCACAGTCGGGGGTTGCGGAAGGCGCCGAGCTCCTGCCGCAGGCCACCGCTCTCCTCGCTCTCACCCTCGGCGCTCGGTACGCCGACGAACGTGGCCGCGGCGGCCAGCGCGGTCAGCACGGTGATCGCCCAGAACGCGGCGCGCCAGCCCAGGTGTTCACCGACGACCGTGGCGAACGGGAGCCCGAGCAACGTGCCGAGCATCAGTCCGTTCAGGGCCACCGCGACGGCACGGCCGCGCACTTCGGGCCGGGTGATGCGGGAGGCGAGGGAGATGGAGACGCCGAAGAAGGCCTGCGACGCGATGCCGGTGAGCACGCGGGCCACCAGCATGGTGCGGTAGTCGGGTGCGAGGGCGGCGAGGACGTTACCGGCGAGGAAGATCCCGAAAAGCAGCATGAGCGCGGACTTCTGACGCATCCTCAGTACGGCGACGGTGAGGAGGGGGCCGCCGAGTGCCATCGCCGCGGCGAAGGCGGTGATGAGGTACCCGATCTCCGGGATCGTGGCGTCGAGCCCGTCGGCCATCTGCGGCATCAGTCCTGCGACCACGAATTCACTGGTCACCATGGCGAAGATGCCGAGGGCCAGTACGTATACGGCGCGGGGCATGGCGGGGTACTCCTGTCGGCAGGTTTTGGATAGATCAGTACAGAAAAAGGGCGCGAAGGGGCGCCGGGGGAGGGGCGGAGAGCGCTTGGCGGGTGGGTGAGGTGCCCCGGGGCGGCCGGGCTGGTCGGGTCAGCCGGGTCGGCCGGGTCCGCTATCGAGCCGTCAAAGCATCAAGGGCGGTCTCGGCGATGCCCTCCAGCGCGGCCCGGTCGGCGCCGGCCTGCGCGGAGACCCGCATGCCGCCGATGACGGCGTTGACGTAACGGGCGAGCGTGTCCGCGTCCCGCTCGGTCGTGATGTCGCCGGCGCGCTGACCGGAGCGGATCGTGGCGCGCAGGGCGGTGAGCCGTGTGGCGAGGTCGCGCTCCAGCATGCCGGCGGCCTCGGGGTCGCGCCCGGCGAGCTCGACGGTCGTATTGACGGTGAGACAGCCGACGCTGTGGCCGTTCTCGCGCTGCTCGAACTCCCCGTCGATGATCCGGTCGAGCAGCCCGCGCACGCGGTCCGTGGCCGGCCGCTCGACGTCCTCCAGGATGTCGAGCTGGGCCGCGTTCATCGTGTCCATGTACCGCGCGAGGGCGCGTCGGAAAAGGTCGTGCTTGCTGGTGAACGTGTTGTAGATGCTGCTGCGGCCCAGGCCGGTGGCTTCACACAGGTCCTGGGTCGAAGTGGCCTCGTAGCCGTTCACCCAGAAGGCGCGCATCGCCGCGTCCAGGGCCCGCTCCTCGTCGAAACTCCGCGGCCGGGCCATATCGGTACCGTAGCGTTCTGGAACGATCAGTGCAATATGTTGACCCGGTGCTGTCGATGGCGGCTGCTACGTTCCGCGGGACACGGGCGTGACGGCGACGGGAAGGCGCGGAAAATGGACGACGCGGAGACCAGCACGGCGAACACGACGGGCACGAGGACCCGGCACGTCCCTCACCGAGGAGGCGAGAAGGAGAGCCTGCACGTCGCCCTCGACCGGCACCGGGACGTGGTCCTGTGGAAGCTGGAAGGGCTGACCGAGGAGCAGATGCGGCGGCCGATGACGCCCTCGGGGACGAGTCTGCTGGGTCTGGTGAAGCATCTGGCGGCCGTGGAGTACGGCTGGTTCTGCGAGACGTTCGGGCTCGGGACCGAGCCGCTGTGGTTCGACCCGGAAACGGAGGACATGGCGGCGGCCGACGACGAGACGGCCGAGCGGATCACCGCGTTCTACGGCCGTGCGCGCGCCGCGGCCGACCGTGCGATCGCCGGGACCGGGCTCGACGACGTCGGCACGGCGTGGGACGGACGCCGGGTGACGATGCGGTGGGTGCTCATTCACATGCTGGAGGAGACGGCCAGGCACGCGGGGCACATGGACATCGTGCGGGAGCTGATCGACGGAGCCACGGGAGACCACCCGGAGATCGCGGGCTGCGGCTGAGCTGGTCGCGCCGTCCGGGTCCGGGGCGGCACCCGGGGCGGCGGGTACGCGCATCGCGCGGCGAGGCAGCGCGAAGGAGTCGGTCAGCACACCTTCCGGTAGGGCACTTCGGGGATGTACCTGCGCCACTCCGCGCGGGACAGCCCGCCGTTCGCTCGTCGGCAGATGGACGCGGTGAGGCGTTTGGGATCCACGGGAAGGGAGCCCGGCGCGCTGCGCTCGCCTGCGTAGTGGAGCGTGCGGCCGTCCGTGGAGAAGGTCAGCGCGACGACAGCATCACCCGGTGTTGGCAGCGGTCCTCCCAGCGGTCGGCGGGAGGCGGCGTCCCACAACTGCAGCGAGCCGTGATCGCCCGCGACGGCCAGGGTCTTGCCGTCGGGTGAGTAGGCCAGCGCGGTCACCGCTTCGATGCCCGCGGTGCCGGGGCGGGCAGAGTTGTACGTCCCGGCGAGCGTCCCAAGGGCCTGCTCGCCCTTGCCGTCCCAGAACGCGACCCGTCCGTTGTCCGCACCGGCCGCGAGGTGCTTGCCGTCCGGGCTGAACGCCAGGGCAGTGCTTGCTTGGAGCCTATTGGTGGTGGCCTGGCCGGAGGGAAGGGCGATGGTCTGGTCCAGGATGGCAACTCGCCGCCCATCGGGGCGCACGGCGAGGGGGGACCGGCCTGAAAATCCTGCCCATGCCTCTGCACTCCAGCCACCGCCCCCTGGGTTCTTGGATTTCGGGGGTAGCGGGTGGGCGGGGCCCTGTTTCCTCCGTGTGCCACGCGATATGTCCCAGATCTCCATGGGGCTTACATCCCATCGGGGGACCAGCAGGGACCGGCCGTCCGGGGTGAAAGTGAGGCCGGCCATCGCAGCGCCCTCAAGACCGGAGGAAGTGGGCCTGGTGAGCGAGCGGGCTTTCGCGTTCTCGCGTACCTTCCACAGTGTGATGGGGCCGTGCTTGGGTCTGCCATCGGTGTTGATCACGGTCTTGCCATAGGCGAGGGTCTGGCCGTCCGGGCTGAGCGCGAGCGCGGTGTAGCAGATGTCGTCGGTGAGGCGAGACTCTGTGTTGCAGCGCAGGCCGGGGGCGAGGGAAATCCGCTTTCCGTCTGCGGTGCGGCGCACCTCGAACCGTGACGTGTCCCCGATGCGTCGCTCCAGTGCCACCACCCGGCCGCTCCGGCTGAATCCCCCTTGGGTCGCAGGTTGTTTGTTCCAGCTGTCGGTCAACGCGGCGCCGTAGGACAGGGTGCGCACGAAGACATCGGTGCTGCCCACTTCGCTGAGGTAGCGGATCGCTCCGGACTTGACATCGAATCTCAGCTCGCTGGCGGCCTCGTTGTTCAGCGGCGTACGGAAGACCGGAGTCTTGGGCCCCGCCGTTCGCCACAGCAGAATTTCATGGCCGTCACTGGCAGCGATGAACTCCCCGTCCGGGCTGAACACCGTCTCCTCCAGCCCCTTGTACCGGATACGGGTCCGCTCCTGGCGTGTGTCCAGGTCCCACAGTCGCAGCTCATCCGGGGATTCGGCCATCAGTCCGCGGCTGTCCGGGGTGAACTCAAGGGCCTTCTCACCGCACCGGCCCGGCCCGGGGGAGCCGGCCCAGGGCCGGGACAACTGGCGGTGTTCGGATATGTTCCAGACCTGAATGGGATCCTTTCCACCCGTGCACAGTGCCAGGAGACGGTCGTCAGGGCTCACGGCCCACTGAGATACGCCGTGCTGCTCAAAGAGCAGCCGTCGGCGTTTCACATCCCAGAGTGTGATGTCCCCACCTGCATCGCCCTCCCCGAGCACAGTGCGGCCGCTAGGCCCGAACGTGTACGTGTGGAAAGCGCCGAACTCTCCGAAGGGGGCGCCGAGCGGTTTCCCCGTTTGCAGGTCCCACAGCCGCATCCGGTTGCCTGAACCCTGCACCAGGGTGCGTCCATCGGGACTGACGGCGTCCGTGGACTCGCTGCGAAGTCGAAGGGCCGGGCCGACCGGCCGGTGGCCGACGGCATCCCATGCTCGTGCGGTGTTCTCGCCCGCCGTGACGACAGTGCGGCCATCGGCGCTCAAATGTGCCACGGCCATCGGCCCCGCATCAGGAACCTTGTAGGCCTCCTGCTCCCGTTGGGACAGGGCGCCCAGCAGTGCCGCGCGGGTCTCGGTCGTCTCGCTCAGCGACCAGGCCGCCGTGCTCAGCCGCATCGCCGTGACCGGGTCGGAAAAGCGCATGCTCTCGGCCACGGCGGCCAGCCGCCTGGACACCGCCTCGCGACGCCGTTGATCGCTGGTCCGGCTTTGCTGCCAGGCGACGGCACCCGCCACCAGGGCGAGAACCACGAGCAGGGACACCGTGGCGATCACGCTGTGCCGGCGCCGCCGTCCGCGAGCCCTGGCCGCCGCTCCTGCCCGGAGGAAGTCGCCTTCCAAAGCCGTCAGGTCGCCGTGGTGCTCGGGACCCTGGAAGGTTTCCTCGGCTTCGGCGAGCTCGGTGCCTCTCAGCAGGGATCCGCTGTCACGTCCGCGGTCGTGCCAGTGGCGTGCCGCCTGGGTGAGGCGGCGGTGGCGGCGCAGTCGTGCCCGGGAGTCCTCTATCCAGTGGTGCAGCCGGGGCCATGCGGTGATCAGTGCCTCGTGGGCGAGGTCGATGGAGGTCTCGTCCAGGGTGATCAGCCGGGCGCGGGCCAGCGCGGCCAACGCGGCTTCTGTGTCGCGGTGGGCGGGCCCCGTGGTGTCCAGCTCGGCCCGGTCGACGGGTCGGCGGGTGTCGGGGACGCCGTCGCCCGGGGTGATCAGGCGCAGCAGGATACGGCGGGCCGCATCGGTCTGGGGTTCGGTGAGCCGGGTGTACAGGTCCTCGGCCGTCCGGGAGATGGAGCCGTGGATTCCGCCGACGGCCTCGTAGGCGTCCAGGGTCAGGGTGCGTCCGCGGCGGCGCCGCCACGTCTCCAGCAGGGCGTGGGAGAGGAGCGGCAGGCCGCCCGGTTCCTCGCGCACCTCGGCGATGAGACGGTCGGTCAGGACCCGCTCGACGATCAGCCCCGCCGCGGCGGCGGGTTTGACGATCACCTCGCGCAACTCGCCGTCCGTCATGGGTCCGACGGGCAGGCTCGCCTGCCGGACGACGGCGGCCAGGCCCTCGTGTTCCAGGCAGCGGCCGTAGAAATCGGCCCGCACCCCCAGCACGACCCGGAGCCGGCTGTCGGCGTCGCGGGCGGACAACAGCGAGGTGATGAAGGCCTTCTGCTCCTGCGGATCGGGATGGAGGGTGAACAGCTCCTCGAACTGGTCCACGATCAGCCAGGTCTCCCCGGAGCCCTCGGCCGGTACGAACAGATTCTCCCGCGACTTGTCCCGCAACGGGCGGGCGCCGGGAGTGAGGATGCGTATCGCCGCCGGGCGCGGCAGCCCGTCACGGCCGTCCCGCAGGCGGGGAATCAGCCCGGCACGCAGCAGCGAGGACTTGCCGCTGCCCGAGGGCCCGAACACGGCCGTCACACGGTGGGCCCCGACCAGCTGGACCAGGTCGTCGGTCAGCCGGGCACGGCCGAAGAACACGTCGCTGTCGGCGGCCTCGAAGCGCAGCATCCCGCGGTAGGGCGCGGTCGCCGATTCCTCCGGCGGACCGGACTCCTGCGCGTCCTCCTCCCGCTTGGTCTCTCGCCACCGCCCTTCCCATTCCGTCGCGTCCCCGCCACAGGCCTCCACGTACGCCAACACGACCGGCAGGGACGGCAGCTTCTCTCCTGAAGCAGCCGTGGCCAGTGTGGTCAGGGAGTAGCCTGCCTGCCGCGCCATCGCCCGGTAGGTCGGTGCCCCCGCCTCCTGACGCAACTTCCGCAACGCGTAGGCGAATCGCGCCACCGGACCCTCACCCGGGTCCACCGGTTTCTCACGACGCCCCACGACGACCTCCCCGTTGATCAACGCGTTCACCCAACATGGCACGGCCGGTGGACGGAAGCCGCCCGCAGGCCAATCCGCGCCCGCCGCGAACGCGACACGCTTTTGTTCAGCGGCACGTCGGCGGGGTGCTGAACAACGCGTACGCCGGTGAACTCGTCCTCACAAGCCACCGGCCGCAACCGCCCCGCGTCGGCTCACCCGTGTCCCGCCTCCCGCGCGGAGGCCGACCCCATCGGAGTTCGGATGGAACGCAGCATTCCGCGATACACACACCAGGGCGTGGCGGACGCCGAGGTCACGTCGTACCCGGTCACGACAGAGGACGGCCTGAGGCTGGAGCTGACCCGGTTCAGGCGGCAGGAGTGCGATGACGTGGTCCTGCTGGTGCACGGGCTGACCGGGTCGAGCGACATGTTCATCATGCCCGAGCACTACAACCTGACCCGCTACCTCCTCGACCACGGGTTCGGGGACGTATGGACCCTCGACCTGCGGATGAGCAACCGCTTCCCGTACAACACGGAGTCCACCCAGTACACCCTTGACGACGTCGCCCACTACGACCACCCGGCCGCGCTCGCGGAACTGCGCCGGCATGTGGGGCGGCGGCGGGTCCATGTCATCGCGCACTGCATGGGCTCGACCTCGTTCATGATGAGCCTGTTCGGCGGTGCCGTTTCCGGTGTCGCCAGCCTGATCTCCCAGAGCGTGGGGCTGATCATGCGGGTGCCGAAGTGGTCGCGCTGGAAGCTCGAGTACGCCCCGCGCGTGCTCGAGCAAGGACTGGGGCTTGCCGCCATCGACCCGCGGATGGCCGAGGCCGCGCGATTCAGCCGGGGATGGATGCTGTCCCGCCTGGTGTCGCTGGCCCACCAGGAGTGCGACAACCCGGCCTGTCACCTGGTGAGTTTCATGTGGGGCACCGGCTGGCCCGCCCTCTACAGCCACGGCAATCTGGCACCGGCCACCCACGACCGCATCGCCGACCTCCTGGGCCCCGTCGGGATGCACTACTACCGGCACATCCGGAAGATGGCCCGGGCCGGGCGCGCCGTGAAGTACGACGCCGGCGACCGGCGCCACGCCGGACTGCCGGACGACTACCTGGTGAACGCCGCGCGGCAGAGCACACCGGTGCTGTTCCTGACCGGCGCGCACAACAAGGTCTTCGGGGACGCCAACGTCGCCTGCCACCGAGTCCTCTCGCGGCACGCCCCCGACCTGTACGAACTGGCCGTACTGCCCGGCTACGGCTACATCGACCCCCTGCTGGGCAAGGACGCGCACCGCGACGTGTTCCCGGTGATGCTCGACTTTCTGAAACGACGGGCGGGCTGACAATGACCGATCATGACCACCCCCTCCCCGACGAGCACGTCGACGCCGTGGTCGTCGGCTCCGGCTTCGGCGGCTCCGTCACGGCCTTCCGGCTGGCCGAGGCCGGCCTGTCGGTGGTGCTCCTGGAACGCGGCCGCCCCTACCCGCCGGGTTCCTTCGCCCGCACCCCCGCCGAGCTGGGGCGCGCCTTCTGGGACCCGGAAGCCGGCCTGTACGGCCTCTTCGACGTCCGCAGCTTCCGCAGGTTCGACTCCGTGGTGGCCAGCGGCCTGGGAGGCGGCTCCCTCGTCTACGCCAACGTGCTGCTGCGCAAGGACGAACGCTGGTTCGTCGACGAGCAGCCGCTGCCCGGCGGCGGGTACGAGTCCTGGCCGGTGAGCCGCGCCGACCTGGACCCGCACTACGACGCGGTCGAGTGCATGCTCGGCGCCACGCCCTACCCCCTGGACCGGCCCCCCTACGCGCGCACACCCAAGACCCACGCGATGCGGGAGGCGGCGACCGTACTCGGCCTGGACTTCCAACTGCCGCCGCTCGCCGTCAGTTTCGCGCCCGCGCCCGGCGCCGACCCCGAACCGGGGCTGCCGGTCACCGAGCCGGTGTACGGCAATCTGCACGGCACGGGCCGCAAGACGTGCCGGCTGTGCGGAGAGTGCGACCTCGGCTGCAACGACGGTGCGAAGAACAGCCTCGACCACACCTACCTCTCCGCTGCCCGGCACCACGGCGCCGACCTGCGCACCCACCACGAGGCGCGGCTCGTCCGGCCGCTGCCGCGCGGCGGCTACGCGGTGGACTACGTGCGGCACGACCCGAGCCGTACGGGCCGTCCGCACACATCGCGCGGGCAGGCGCCGACGAGGACCATCGGCTGCGACCGGCTGGTGCTGGCGGCGGGCACCTTCGGCACCTCGCATCTGCTGCTGCGCTCCCGCAAGCACCTCCCCGGTCTGAGCCCGGCCCTCGGCACCCGGTTCACCAGCAACGGGGACCTGCTCGCCCTCCTGATCAGGGCCGGACGCGAGGGGCACCCGCGTCCGCTGGAGCCCAGCAGGGGACCGGTGATCACCGCCGCGATGCGGCTGCCCGACGAACTCGACGGCCTCGGCGGGACCGGTCGCGGCGGATACATCGAGGACGGCGGATATCCCGGCTTCGTCGACTGGCTCGCGGAAGCCACCCATCTTCCGCAACAGCTCTCGCGCGGCACGCGGTTCGCGCTGGGGCGGATCCTCGCGAGCGCCTCGCGCGCCCCTGATCCCCACCTGTCCCGGGCGCTGTCCGGGCTGATCGGCGAGGGGCTGCTCTCCAGCACCTCCGTACCGCTGCTCGGCATGGGCCGGGACATTCCCGACGGAGTCCTGCGGCTGCGCGACGGCCGGCTGGACGCCGACTGGAGCGCCGCCACGAGCGCCGCGTACTTCGAGCGGCTGCGCGAGACCATGAAGCAGGTCGCCGACGTACTGGAGGCCACGTACGTCGACACCCCCCTCTGGTGGCGCAAGCGCGTCGTGTCCGCCCATCCGGTCGGGGGCGCGCCCATGGCCCACCGCGCCGACGACGGCGTGTGCGACCCCTACGGCGAGGTGTACGGCCACCCCGGCCTGTACGTGGCGGACGGCGCGGCTGTCCCAGGGCCGGTGGGCACCAATCCGTCGCTCACCATCGCGGCGCTGGCCGACCGCATGTCCACGCGGTTGCTGGAGAACCGCTCCGCCGGGCACCCGGTGCGTCTCCCGCCCACGGCTCCCGCATACCGCGATTGCACCTCCCTCACCTTCACGGAACGGATGCGCGGGTTCTACGCGCCCGGAGCGCCGGACCCCCGGGCGGCGAGGGCTGCCGAGCAGAGCGGTGACATGGTGCGGGAGCGGCTCTCGGTGCGCCTGACGGTGACGGTCGACGACCTGGACGTCTTCCTGGACGAGCCCGGCCACGAGGCCCGGGCCGACGGCTGGATCGAATCGCCTGCCCTCGGCGGACGGCGGCCGGTACTGCGCGGATCCTGCCGGATGTTCCCCCAGGGGGACGAGACCCGGGGCGGGGCGCTGACGTACCGGCTGCACTTCACCGATGCCGAGGACCGCCCGCGCACCCTCACCGGGCGCAAGGACCTCAAGGGCGGGACACCGCTGAGTCTGTGGCCCGAGACGACGGTTCTTCCCTTCCGGCTGCTGGAGGGCCACGTCCAGGGCCGTGAGGAACCGTCGGCAGCGGTGCTCGGCGCGGGGCGGTTGAGCATCCCTCTCACCGACTTCCTCCACCAGCTGACGACCTTCCGCACGACAGGGCCACGCGGCGCGGCGGCACTCGACCGCTTCGGCCGGTTCTTCCTGGGCCGGCTCTGGAACCTCTACGCCCCGACGGCTCCGTGGACCGGCCGCAGGACGAGGTGAGAAGCGATCAGGGCCCGGCCACCGCCGGGGCCTGGGCCCACGCCACGCCGAAAGCCCGCCCCGGGTTCACCGTCAGGATCTGCTCCACCAGCTCTTCCCCCACGGCGATCTGGAGCCGGGGACGCACCCTGCGCAGCAGATGGGGCATGCCGGGACCGCCGTTCACCGAGCGTGCCCCCGCCGTCGTCGTGTCACCTCCCAGAAGGATCCGGTCGCCGAAGCCCGCGTCCGCGAGGGCGCGCACCGCGTCCGGCATGCGCCAGTCCGTGGCGTGGTGGGCCCGCGAGGGGCCGTCGAAGGCCACATAGGCGCCCGCCCCCGCGGCTTGCAGATGGCAGGTGAAGTCGGGGGAGCGGTTGAGGTGACCGAGGATCACGCGGTGCGGCGGCACGTCGAATTCGCCGCAGAGCAGGTCGAGTACGTCCGGCGCGCCGGTGCCCAGCTCCAGGTGCAGGGCGATCGGCGCGCCCGTCGCGTGGTGCGCCTCGGCCGCCGCCGTCATCGTCCAGCGCGCGTGGGCGTCGATACCGTGGAAGCCGCCCGCGACCTTGATCAGCCCGGCCCGTACGCCGGAATCGCCGATGCCCTCGGTGAGTTCATGGACGAACAGGTCCGCGAGGCCCTGCGAACGGAGCCGGTCGATGAACTCCGGTGCGTAATGGACTGCTTGGTGCAGCCCGGTCGCGGCCACGAGGTGCATGCCGGTCGCCCTGGAGAGCCCCGGCAGCCGCCCGGCATGCCGGCCCATTCCGTGCGGCGTCCACTGCACGACGCTCTGCCCGCCCGCCGTACGGAACGCGACCAGCTCGTCGGCCGCGGACGCGGCCGAGTCAAGTTCCTGGCCCGGCAGTTGAGGACTGCGGAGGAACAGGTGGTCGTGGGCGTCGCAGACGCCGAGGGCCGTCGGATCGATGTCCCCGAGAACGGTACGGACCGCGTACCCTGCCGCCCCGCTCACCAGTGCCGTCCCTGCGGCAGCTGCTCCCGCTCGGGGGTGGAGAGATGCAGCACCTCGAAGACGTCACCTAGGTCCTCGGGCGCCGCATGGTCCCAGAGCGAGAAGTGCACGGACTCCCAGGTGCGGGGGTCCACGGCGGTCAGGGCGCTCACGGCGCCGTCCTTCTGGACCAACTGCGCGGCCTGTACGGCGAGGTCGGCCGCCAGGTCCGGAAGCGATGTGCGTTCGGGTATCGGCTGTCTACGGCGAATCGCCGCCTTCGGCACCCCCGCCGCCGAGCGACCCTCCTCGTACGCGAGGACCGTCCAGTGGTTCACCGCAGGGCGCCCGAAATCGTCGACGAGTCCCTGGAAGCCGGGGCCCCAGAGGAAGGAGTTCATGCCCTGGGCCGTGTTCCAGAGGTAGAACGGCGCGTACTGATTGACGGGGGAACCGTTCCTGCCGCGTTCGCGCATCAGATAGGCCTTGAAGCCGAGGCCGGGAAAGTCGTTCAACAGGTGTCCCTTGGACTCGACACGGTGGCGGACGGTCCCCATGTCGTGGTCGGCGGGCAGAGTGATCTCGTACTGCATCGCGTGCATCGCGTACTCCCTTGGAAGCAGGGTCAGTTGGAGCGGGGGGGGGCTACTTCGAGCCGGGCGCGGCCGTCGTCGTACGGGCGGATGCCAGCAGCGCGACCACACCGCGCACCGCCGCGTCGAACGCGCCGGCCGAACCCGACGAACGGGCCAGTACGTATCCGCCCTGCACCACCGCGACGACCGCCGACGCCGCGTCCCGCGGATCGAGCGCCTCCGTGAACTCGCCCGCGGCGCGCCCCTCCTCGAAGATCCCGGCGATCCGCTCGCGAAGCCAGTCGAGGGTCTCGGTGACGGGTGCGCGCAGCTCGTCGCTCGCGATGATGTCCGGGTCCATCGTGAGCCGTCCGACCGGGCAGCCCCGCAACACGTCGCGCTCGCGCAGCAGATAGGCCTCAATCCGCGCGTACGCGGACCCGGCGCCGCCCAGGACGGCCTCCGCGGCAGCGCGCATCTCCTCAGCGGTGCGCCGGATCGCGGCGAGCGCGAGGTCGGGCTTGCCTGTGAAGTGGTGGTACATGCTGCCCTGCCCCGCGCCCGCGTGCTGCTGGATGGCCTTGGGGCTCGTGCCGACGTACCCCCGCTCCCACAGCAGCTCGCGCGTGGACTCGATCAGACGCTCCGGAGTGCTCATGAAGCCACTGTACATACTAGTAGGTACAGAGATCCAGTGCCGGAGGCGCGGTGGTAGGCGCGGTGGTGAAAACTGCCTGGCGGCGGGAGCAGGCGGGGCCGCCGCACGTACGCCCGCAGTGGTACGCCCGGTGCCGCCGGCCGTACGACGACGTGAAGGGCTGCCGGGACGAGTGTGGAGGCATCACGCACATCCGCTTCCGAGGAGATGAGTCCGATGCAGACCCTGGCGCAATGGAACGGCGGGCCCGGCCCGTGGATCCTCTTCTTCCCGCTGATCTGGGCGGCCGTCGTCATCGGCGTCCTCACCCTGCTCCGCCGCACCGTGTGGCGTGGGCGACGCGGTCCGTTCCGGGGCGCGGCCGGTCCCGCCGCACACACCGGCGTCGACCAGAACTCGCCCATCGCCGTGCTCGGCCACCGCTTCGCCTCCGGCGAGATCGACGAGGACGAGTACTGGCGTCGGCTGACCGTCCTGAACGAGGAGTTCGGCCGTTCGGCCAAGGGCGGTGCCGCATGAGCACCGCCACCGGACGGGCGGCCCGGCCGGTGGAGGCCTGCGCCGCCCGTGTCACCGACGCCGTGAAGGTCTACGGCAGCGGAGACACCGCCGTACGGGCCCTCGACGGGGTGAGCGTCGGCTTCCCGGCCGGACGCTTCACCGCGATCATGGGCCCGTCCGGGTCGGGCAAGTCCACTCTGATGCACTGCGCGGCAGGCCTGGACACGCTCACCTCGGGCGCCGCCCACATCGGCGACACGGAGCTCGCCGCGCTGGACGACCGGCGGCTCACGCTGCTGCGCCGCGACCGCGTCGGCTTCGTCTTCCAGGCCTTCAACCTGGTGCCGACGCTGACCGTCGCCGAGAACATCACCCTTCCCATGGACCTCGCGGGCATCCGCGGCGACCGCGAGTGGACGGATGCCCTCGTCGATGCCGTCGGGCTCCGCGACCGGCTGCACCACCGGCCCGCCGAGCTCTCCGGCGGCCAGCAGCAACGCGTCGCGGTGGCGCGGGCGTTCGCCGGGCGGCCCGACGTCGTCTTCGCCGACGAGCCGACCGGCAACCTCGACTCGCGCTCCGGCGAGGAGGTGCTGAACCTGCTCGGCCGAGCGGTGCGCCGGATGGGCCGCACCGTCGTCATGGTCACCCATGACCCGGTGGCCGCGGCCCACGCCGACGAGGTCGTCTTCCTCGCCGACGGGCGCCTCGTGGACCGCATGGAGTCCCCGACGGCCGACCGGGTCCTCGACCGGCTGAAGGCCTTCGACACCAGGCCGTCCGGCACACCCGCCCCACCCGGCACACCTCCTACGCCCTCCGCGTTCACCGCACCCGACACCCCTGCCGCGCATGCCTTCGCCGCGTCCGCCGCCGACGGCCCCGACCTCGGCCCCCGCAGGAAGAAGCCGACGTCATGAGCTCCCTGGCCGCCTCCGCGCGCATCAGCCTGGCGTCGCTGCGGGGTCACAAGCGGCGGTTCGCCGGCACCTTCCTCGCCGTCCTGCTCGGCGTCGCCTTCCTGGCGGGCACGCTCATCATGGGCGACACCCTGCGCCACGGCTTCGACATGATGTTCGGCAACGCCACCCGCGGCACCGACGCCGTCGTCCGCAGCGCCGACACCATCACCACCCCCGACGAGAGCCAGGGCACGCGCAAGCCCGTCCCGACCGGCCTCGCCGAGGAGATCGAGAAGTCCGACGCGGTGGCGGCGGCCGAGCCCGGCATCGAGGGCGCGGGCCAGCTGCTCGGCAAGGACGGTGAACCCGTCGGCGGCCAGGGCCCGCCCACCCTGGCCGGCAACTGGATCGCCGACGCACAGCTGAACCCGTACCAACTCGCCGAAGGGCGCGCCCCGTCGAAGCCCGGCGAGGCCGTGATCAACCGCGGCGCCGCGAAGACCGGCGGCCTGAAGGTCGGCGACACGGCGACGCTGCGCACCCCCGACCCCGTGCGGGTGCGGATCGTGGGCATCGTGACCTTCGGCGGCGAGGACGGCATGGCGCAGACCACCTTCACGGGGATGACGCGGGCCGACGCCGAGAAGTACCTCACCCCCAGGCCCGGCGAGGCCTCGACCATCAAGGTGCGGGCCGGGCCCGGCGTGAGCGAGCGGGAACTCGTGAAGGCGCTGGCACCCGTGCTGCCCAAGGGAGTTGAGGCGATCACCGGCGAGGCGTCGGCGGCGGAGAACACCGACAACATCTCCGGCCAGTTCCTCTCCGTCTTCACCACGCTGCTCCTGGTGTTCTCCGGAGTGGCCCTGCTGGTCGCCACCTTCAGCATCCACAACACCTTCGCCATCGTCGTCGCCCAGCGCACCCGCGAGAACGCGCTCCTGCGGGCGCTCGGCGCCTCGCGCCGTCAGGTCACCGTGTCGACCCTCGTCGAGGCGAGCGCCGTCGCCGTCGTCGCGTCGGCCGCCGGACTCGCGGGCGGCATCGGCGTCGCGGCCGGGTTGCGGGCACTCTTCCCCGCCATCGGATTCCCGTTCCCCGAGGGCGACTTGGTGATCAGCGCGCTGTCCATGCTGCTGCCGCTCGCGGTCGGCGTCGTGGTCTGCCTGGGCTCCGCGCTGGCACCTTCCGTACGGGCCGGCCGCACCGCGCCGCTCGCCGCGCTGCGCGAGACCGCGATAGACCACGCGGCGGCCTCACGTGGCCGCGCCCTCACCGGAACGGCCCTCGCGCTGTCCGCCGTCGGCCTCACCCTGACCGGCGTCCTGGTCACCCCTTCCGTCTGGCTGGCCGGCGCCGGCGCGGTCCTCGCCCTCGTCGCCTTCGTGGTCCTCGGCCCGGTCGCCTCCTCGCGGGCGGTACGCATCCTCGGCGGCCCCCTGGACCGGCTGCGCGGAGTCACCGCAGGCCTCGCCCGGCGCAACGCCCTGCGCAGCCCCAAGCGGACCGCCGCCACGGCGAGCGCGCTGATGATCGGCGTGGCCGTCGTCTCGCTCTTCACGGTCTTCGGCGCCTCGCTGAAGGCCACGATGGACCAGACCGTGAACCGTTCCTTCGCCGGTGACGTCGCGGTGAGCACCCCCGGCTTCGGCGCGGGCGGCAGCGGCCTCAGCCCGCAATTGGCCCCCGCCCTCGCGAAGCAACCGGAGGTGGAGACGGCCGTCGGCCTCGGCAAGGGCGCCGCGGAGGTCAACGGCGAGGGCCGCGCCCTGACCGTCACCGACCCGGTGCCGTTCGCCAGGTCCTTCGACCTCGGCAGGATCGAAGGATCGTTTCGAGCGCTCGGCGGCCACGGCATCGCGATCACCCGCTCGGAGGCGGACAAGCAGGACCTGAAGGTCGGGTCGCGGGCCGAGTTGGCCTTCGCCGACGGCAAGAAGGCGACCTTCACGGTCCGCGCCGTCTACGGCCGCTCCGAGCTGGCCGGGGACTACGTGATCTCCCGGCAGGCCTGGTCCCCGCACCGTATGCAGGACGCCGACAGCGTCGTCTCCGTCACCTTCAAGGAAGGCGTGAGCACGGCCGAGGGCAAGGCGGCGGTCGCCGGGACGGCGCGGAAGTACGGCAACCCGGACGTGCAGACCCGCGCGGAGTACGCGCAGACCTCGGCGAGCGGCATCGACATGATGCTCACCCTCGTCTACGCGCTGCTCGCCCTCGCGGTGCTCATCGCGCTGCTCGGCATCGCCAACACGCTGACGCTCGCGATCCACGAACGCACCCGTGAGCTGGGCCTGTTGCGCGCGGTGGGGCAGACCAGGGCCCAGCTGCGGGCCATGGTCCGCTGGGAGTCGGTGCTCGTGGCCGCCTTCGGGACGGTCGGCGGCCTCGCGCTCGGCGCCTTCCTCGGCTGGGTCCTCGTCAGGGCGTCCGACGCCACGACCGAGAGCACCTTCGCGTTCGCCGTGCCGCCGGTGCGACTCTTGGTGGTCGCCCTGGTGGGCCTTGCGGCGGGAGCCTTGGCGGGCCTGCGCCCCGCTCGGCGGGCGGCACGTCTCGATGTACTGCGGGCCATCGCCGCCGAGTGACGCCCCGGCCGCCCGCGTACGCACGGGGGCGTATCGGAGCGGCGGGAGGGCGCCTCGGTAGGCGGATCACCGCCCGGTCAGCCGGCAACGGCCGACCGGGCGGGAGTCTTTTCGCCCGCCCCGTAGACGGGATACGAGGCGCCGGCGGGCACGGGGGTGGGAAGCGTGAACCACACGGTCTTCCCCGCGTCGCCCTGCGGGCTGACACCCCAGGCCTCGCTCACCGCGGCGACCATAGCCAGTCCCCGCCCACAGGTGGCGAAGAGGTCGGGGTCGCCGATCAGCGGGAGCCGGGGATCGTGGTCGTGGACGGAGACCGTGAGGCGGTCGAGCAGCAGCTCGATCTCCACGGTGCACACCTTGTCCGGCTCGGCATGCCGGTGGACGTTGGTGAGCAGCTCCGTCACTCCGATGGCGGCTAGGTCGATCAAGGGATCCAGATGCCAGTAGCGCAACTGCGCAGATACGATTCTGCGGACCTGGCGGATCCGCGACGGCAGGGCTTGGAGCTCTACCGTGCAATGCCTGCTTGGCTGGCTGATCACGGCTGCGACTCCCCGAATTGAGGTCCGGAAGAAGACGACCTTCGGATTCAGCGGCGGCCGCTCGGTCTGCCGCCCGCTGTATGGCCGGCGGGCTGGTTCGCAGTGTCACCGCCGGTGAACCCAGAGTGATGTGAGACCAGAGTGACCCAGGGTGTGCGGGCCTGCAACTCGCACGGGTGATCGCGGCTCCGTTCAGCCTCGCGGACGGTGGTGCTCCGTGGCGTCGCGCACCGCCTCGATGAAGCTGCGCACCGTCGGCGGCCCCGCCTCGCCGGGCCGTGGCTCGTGCTCGCCGAGGGTGAGCCGGTAACGGGTGCCGTTCACCTCGGCCAGCGCCCGGTCGTCCGCGGCGAACCAGGGCTTGCCCGTGCGCACCGACTGCAGCGGCGCGCTGTCGATCTCCGTGCCGTAACTGGTGAGCAACTCCAGCCGGCCGTCGTGGATGCGTACCTGTCCGGCGCGCGTCAGAGAGCGCAAGCGCCGCTCGATCTGCACGCCCCGCGCCGTGAATTCCGGCTCCGCCATGGCACCGCCCCCTTGTGCTTCTTGTCGCGTCACTTCCGACGGGACGAATGCCCCGTGCCGTGAAGTCTGCACGTCCCGGGCGTAGAGCACCAGTGTGCATGGAGACGTCGGCCGACGGCTTCGCGCGCCCCCGGCCGAACGTCGTCGCCGGCCGCGCCCGGCGGCTGTGACACGTCCGCCTTTGAGCTGCTCAAAGGTGTGTTTATGCAGGTGGGAAGGGTGTGGCGGGTGTTTAAGATCGAGGTGTACGGCCGCGTCGAATCGCGTCCGGCACGACGCGAAGGAGCCCCGCCGTGAGCACCGCACAGCAGGATCGAGCCGATGGCCCGATGCCGACGCTCGATGTCGACCACAGCGACGACGCCTACCGGTCCTGGCTCAAAGAAGCCGTCCGCAAGGTCCAGGCCGACGCCAACCGTTCGGCCGACACCCATCTGCTGCGCTTCCCGCTGCCCGAGCACTGGGGCATCGACCTGTACCTGAAGGACGAGTCGACCCATCCGACGGGCAGCCTCAAGCACCGCCTCGCCCGCTCGCTGTTCCTCTACGGCCTGTGCAACGGCTGGATCCGGCCGGGCCGTCCGGTCATCGAGGCGTCCAGCGGCTCGACGGCCGTCTCCGAGGCGTACTTCGCAAGCCTGATCGGGGTGCCGTTCATCGCGGTGATGCCCCGCACGACCAGCGCCGAGAAGATCCGCCTCATCGAATTCCATGGCGGCCGGTGCCACTTCGTGGACGACTCACGCACGATGTACGCGGAGTCGGCGGCCCTCGCCGTCGAGACGGGCGGCCACTACATGGACCAGTTCACCTACGCGGAGCGGGCCACCGACTGGCGGGGCAACAACAACATCGCCGAGTCGATCTACCAGCAGCTGCGGCTGGAGCGCTACCCCGAGCCCGCGTGGATCGTCGCCACGGCGGGCACCGGCGGCACCTCGGCGACCATCGCGCGCTACGTCCACTACATGCTGTACGACACCCGCGTCTGCGTCGCGGACCCGGAGAACTCCTGCTTCTTCGACGGCTGGACGAAGAGCGACCCGGAGGCGACGAGCGACTGCGGGTCCCGCATCGAAGGCATCGGCAGGCCCCGCATGGAGCCCAGCTTCGTGCCCGGCGCGATCGACCGCATGATGAAGGTCCCGGACGCGGCGTCCGTCGCCGCCGTACGAGCCCTGGAGCGGGCCATCGGCCGCAAAGCCGGCGGCTCGACCGGTACGGGCCTGTGGAGCGCCCTGAGGATCGTCGCCGAGATGGTGGCCGCGGGCCGCACGGGCAGCGTCGTCACGCTGATCTGCGACCCCGGCGACCGCTACCTGGACAAGTACTACTCGGACGCGTGGCTGGACGAACAGGGCCTGGACATCACGCCGTACGCGCGGACGATCGACACGCTCCTCGGCACGGGCGCGTGGCCCGAGTAGCGCCCGGCGCAGGGGAGAAGGCCCCGCTCGCTACGGCTTGGTCGTGGTGAGCCGCCGGTCCAGCGCGGTGACGGCGTCGCGGAACGCCCGGCCGAGGCCCGAGCGGCCGAGCCTGACGGCGCCGCGCAACGGGGCGGCCCCGTCCATGGCGAACGTCCACCGCACCCGCGTTCCGGTACCGGCGGGGGAGAGCCGCCACTCCTCCACGAGGGCGCGCATGCCCGGCGCGTTGGTCTCGTCGACGCGGTAGGCGTACCGCGTCGGCTCGTCGGCGGCGAGGACCGTCTCACGGAAGCGGGTGCCGCCCTTGAGCCGGACCTCGCGGCCCGTGCCGCCGCCGGTGGGCCGGCACAGGGTGACCGCGGTGAACCACTGGGGCCAGCCCGTCACGTCGTCGGCAAGGGCGCGGTAGACCGCCTCGGGCGGCGCGCTCACCTCACGTACGAAGACCAGACGTACGGGAGCGGTTTCGACGAAGTCGAGACCCACGGGCCCAAGACGGCGTGCCATCGAACTCTGCCCCCCAGCGGAACGGGACGGTTGACCGGAGCCGTCACGATAGCTGGCGGCCCGTCAGATGTCTGCCCGGACCCCGGAGTCGAACTCGGCACCGACGGATCCCGCACCGGCGGACTCGGCGGCCGTCCCGGCCCCGGCGGCGTCCTCGGCGCTCCCGGCCGCCCCGCGCTCACCCGTGACCACCAGGCGGTTCAGATGCTCGGAGATCTCCACGCGCGCCTCCGCGGGCAGTCCCGCGTCGGTGACCAGCGTGTCCACCTGCGAGAGCGTGGCGAACGAACTCAGGCCCACCGTCCCCCACTTGGTGTGGTCCGCGACCACCACCACACGGCGCGCCGACCGCACGAGGCGCCGGTTCGTCTCCGCCTCGGCCAGATTCGGCGTCGAGAGACCGGCCTTGGGCGATATGCCGTGCACGCCCAGGAAGAGCACGTCGAAGTGGAGCGACCCGATCGCCTGGTCCGCGACAGGACCGACCAGCGAATCCGACGGCGTGCGCACGCCACCGGTCAGCACCACCGTCGCCGCGCCCTGCCGCTGCCCCGAGGTGCGCTGCGCGGAGTGGAAGACGTCCGCCACCCGCACCGAGTTCGTCACCACCGTCAGGTCCGGCACGTCCAGGAGGTGGTGCGCCAGCGCGTACGTCGTCGTGCCGCCCGACAGGGCGATCGCCGTGCCGGGCGCCACCAGGGCCGCCGCGGTCCGCGCGATGTCCTCCTTGGCGGTCAGCTCAAGGCCCGACTTGGCCTCGAACCCCGGCTCGTGCGTGCTCGCCTCGACCACCGGGACCGCGCCGCCGTGGACCTTCTCCAGGACCCCCTGGCGGGCCAGCGCGTCCAGGTCCCGGCGGACCGTCATGTCGGACACGCCCAGCTTGCGGGTGAGCTCATTGACGCGGACACCGCCGCGGCGGCGCACCTCGTCGAGGATCAGAGCGCGGCGCTGCTCGGCGAGAAGGTTCTGATGGTCGCTCACGCCGGTCCGGCCCTTCTGCCGCGTCACACCCGTCACGCCCCTCCGGCGCCCCGCCTCATCCTCGCACGGGCCCCCGGCGCCCGTACCACCGCCCGGGGCCCCACACGGCCGCGGAACGGCGCGGAAGGAGGAGATTGCGTGAGGAGGGGTGCGCGGAGGGCCACGAGCCGAGATTCTGGTTCCCTCACCACGCGTATCTCGGGGAAGCGGAACAGTGGAGCGTGCGACGCAGGACGAGACCGCCCTGGAACTCCTGGTCCATGGAGTCGGGGGAACCACACCGGAAGAGATGCTGGGCGATCCGCGCACCGTGCGGATCTCCGGCGACGGCACGGCGGCCGTCTTCCGCCGCACCGAGGACGCCGACGCCGAACAGCGCCCCGACGACTACCGCGGCAAACCGGTGCCCGAGGCGTACGTCTGGTGCAACCTGACCTCCGGCAACGGCTCCCGCGCCCTGTGGCTCCTGCTGCTGCCCTTCATGGTCGTCAACATCGCCCACTGGATGCGCCCCACCTCCCGCCACCGCAGACGCCTCGTGCGCACCTACGGCCTCCTGGTGCGGCTCATCGGCCTCACCCTCACCGTGCTGCTCGTCGCCGCCGCCTGCGAGATCGCGCTCGACCTCACGGCCTGGCAGTGCGCCGGCACACCCCGCTGCGGTGACGACCACGGCTGGCTCGGCTTCCTCGCCACCGACGCCTCCGGGCACGGCGGCTGGTGGTCGCAGCCCGGCCGCCGCCTCGCCCTCGCCGCCCTCCTGCCCGCCGCGCTCACCGGCCTGCTCTGGTACCTCTCCCACCGCACCTGGAGCGCGTACGAGTCCCAGCAGCCCCTGCCCCACCAGCCCGACCCGGAGGAGGAGACCAGCCGCACCGCGCTCGGCAGGCCCGGCTTCTGGTACGGCCGGCGCCTGGTGGCCCGGCTCCGCGCCGCCCACACGGCGGCGGGACTGCTCACCGTCGCCGGGGCGGTCGGCACCTCGGCCGCGCGGCACGACCGGCGCCCCGGGGGTCCCGCGCCGCTCGACGCCCTCGGCTGGGCGCTCGACTCGGCGCTCGCACTCGGCGGCGCGGTCGTCGTCTGGGTGGTCTGCCGCAGAGGGCGCAGCGAGCACAGGCTCGACCGCAAGCTGGACAGGACCCTGGTGCGCTGCCTCCCGCTGGGCGCGCTCACCCTGTTCGTCCTCGCCCTGCTGTACGCGGGCTGGTCGCGTCCCGGCTGGCGCTCCGAGGGCAGACTGCCGGGCAACGCCACGTTCGGCGGCATCGCGCTCGTCCAGGGCGCCCTGGTCCTCTGCCTCGCGGCCGCCGCCCACTTCCTGTACCGCTCCTCGCCCGACTCCCGCACCGCCATCCGCGGCTTCGGCGGCCCCGCCGTGGCCATGCTGTCGTGCGCCCTCGGCGGGGTCATGACCGGTGGCGGGGCGCAGCGCGTCTCCGACTGGCTGGACGGCACCCATGGGTCCATCGACGGGCCGCCCGCACTGCTCACCTGGCAGGCGTCCGCGATCCCGCTGCTCCTGGTGGTCGTCGCGGTGCTGTGCGGCTGGTTCGGCGTGCGCACCGTCCAGTACCAGCGCCGCGAGATGGCGCACGTACCGCTGGACTACCCCGGCGAGCCGAAGGACTCCACCCGCACCCGCCGCATCGCGGGCACCCGCGCGCGTGCCGCCCTCACCGACCGCGCGCCGCTGCTCGTCGGCATCATCTCCGCCGTCACCCTGCTGCTCGGCGCCGGGGCGCTCACGGGTGCCTGGGTCACGGACGAGGTCCCGGGGCAGGCCGCACAGGGCCTGCCCGACGTTCTCGAGGGAGCGGCGCAGACGTCGCAGGCGCTCGGCTCCTGGCTGGTCGGACTCGGCTTCATACTCTTCGTCACCTGGGGCCGCCGCGCCTACAAGGACCCCTCGGCCCGCCGCACCATCGGCATCCTCTGGGACGTCGGCACCTTCTGGCCGCGCGCCGCCCACCCCTTCGCGCCGCCCTGCTACGCCGAGCGCGCGGTGCCCGACCTCACCTGGCGGATGGCGGCCTGGACGCGGGCGACCAGCGCCACGGGCGGCCGCCTCGTCCTCTCCGGCCACTCCCAGGGCAGCGTCCTCGCGGCGGCCGCGGCCTGGCAACTGCGCCCCTCGGTCCGCAGGCGCGTCGCACTGCTCACCTACGGCTCGCCCCTGGAGCGCCTCTACGGCCGCTGGTTCCCCGCCCACTTCGGCCCGGCGGCCCTCTCCTCGCTGCACCGCGAGGTCGACTGCTGGCGCAACCTCCACCGCCCCACCGACCCGATCGGCGGCCCCATCCAGCTCCACGGCGACTGCGGCCCGCAGGTCGACCGCCCCGCCCTCAAGGACCCCCTCGCGTACGGCCGCACCCAGGAGCACCCGCTCCCGGCGCCGATCCTCGGGCACGGCGACTACCAGGCCGATCCCGCGTTCGCCGAGGAACGCGCGCGGCTCCTGGCCCGCCTCAAGCCGGGCGTCCCCGCACCCAGGCCCCCGGCGGCGGACGGAGTCACATCAGCTCCGGCAGATCCTCCGGATACAGCAGGGTGAGATCGTCCGTGCTCACCTCGGCGAGCTGGGCGACCCGGCCCGCGTGCCGCTCCACCATCGCCTCGAAGGTCTGCCGCGCGGTGCGGCCATTGCCGAACGCGGGGCCCTTGGGGAGCGCGGTGAAGTACTTCAGGAGCGCCTCGGACGCACCGGCGCCGAGGCGGTACTCGTGCTCGTCGGCCTGCTGCTCCACGATGCGCAGCAGCTCCTCGGGGGCGTAGTCGCTGAAGGTGATGGTCCGTGAGAAGCGGGAAGCCACACCGGGGTTGACGGACAGGAACCGCTTCATCTCCGCGGTGTACCCCGCGACGATCACCACGACGGCCTCGCGGTGGTCCTCCATCAGCTTCACCAGCGTGTCGATGGCCTCACGGCCGAAGTCGCGACCGGAGTCCTCCGGCGACAGCGCGTACGCCTCGTCGATGAACAGCACGCCGCCGCGCGCCCGGTCGAACGCCTCCTGGGTGCGGATCGCCGTCGAGCCGATGTGCTCGCCGACCAGGTCGACGCGGGAGACCTCGACGAGGTGGCCGCTCTCCAGGACGCCGAGCGAGGCGAGGATCTCGCCGTACAGCCGGGCGACGGTCGTCTTGCCCGTGCCGGGGGAGCCGGTGAAGACCAGATGGCGGCGGACGGACGCGGCCTTGAGACCCGCCTGTTGCCTGCGGCGGCCCACCTCGATCATGTCGGTCAGGGCGCGCACCTCCCGCTTGACGCTGTCCAGGCCGACCAGCGCGTCGAGTTCACCGAGCACCTCCTTGGAGGCGCGGCAGGACGTCTCGGCGGCGGGGGCCGCGGCCTGCGGGGCCTGCTGGGCGGGCAGGGAGCCGAGCAGACCGACGGTCTGCGTGGCCGTCTGGACGGCGGGCGCCGCCGACGCCGCCGAGGGAGTACGCAGGCCGCCGCTCTCGTCGCTCGCGCACTCCTCGACGATCGGCCCCTCCTCGGCGAACTCGAAGCCACCGCGGGCACACCGCTCCGTACGGCACTTCTTCAGCGTCGTACGGCAGCCGTCTATCACGTGGAAGCCGTAGCCGCCGCTGCCGCTCACCCGGCAGCCGTGAAAGCTGCCGCGGCCTCCCGCGGAGACGTAGAAACCGGCCTCGGCGGGCGAGGTGACGGTGCAGCGCTCGATGGTGGGGTCGGCGCCCTTGGTGACGATCACGCCCGTCTGGACGGCGTCGACCGTGCAGTTGGCGAGGGTGCCGCCACTGCCGTGGTCGCGGAACCACGCGCCCGTGGCGGCCTCGCGGATGCGGCAGTCGTCGAGCTGCGCGGTCGCACCGTCGCTCACCGACACGGCGGTGTTGCGCACCTGGGAGAGGTCGCTGTCGACGAGGTCGGCGCGCGAACCGCGGTCGAGCACGAACAGCGCGTCCGGCACGTCGTGCACGCGGCACGACTCCAGGACGGCGGCGGCGCCGTCGCTGACCCAGACCGCCGGGTAGTCGCCCGTACTGTCATGGATCTCGCACTGATTGGCGTCCACGCGCGTGCCCGGGTCCCAGACCGAGAGGCCGTTGCGCCCGAACCGGCTCACCGTGGACCGGGTCAGCGTGAGCACGGATCGCGAGCGCAGGTCGACCGCGTTCTCCGGGATGTCGTGGATACGGCAGTCGGCGAGCGTGAGCACGGCGTCCGTGTCGAGCGTGATGCCGTCGGACGTGGTGCGGTGCACGTCGCAGTCGGTCAGGTGCGCCGCGGCCCGCCCGGTGACCTGCACACCGGACCCCTTGACCTCGTACACCTCGCAGCCGATGGCCTCGAGCCCGCTGTGCTCCCCGGTCACCGAGAGGCCCGCGCCCGAGGCGTGGTGCACCCGGCAGCGCTCCAGGCGGGGATGGGCACCGCCGCGCACCGCGACGCCGGACTGGCCCGCCGCGACGATCTCGCACTCCTCGAAGACACCACCACCTCCGTCGAGCACGGCGATGCCGACGCCGCCGGGATTGTCGACGGTGCAGCGGCGCACGGTCGGCCGCGCCCCGCCGCGCACCTCGATCCCGGCCGCCGAACGCGTCACCACCCGGACGCCGATGAGCTCCGGGGCGCCGTCCTCGACGAGCAGCGCGGGCGCGGCCGAGTCCTGGCCCTCGATGTGCAGATCCTGTACGACCGCGGAGGAGCGGATGGTCAGCGGCACACCGTCGGACGGCGCGATGCGCACCGAGCCGGGAGAGCTCTCGGGGCCGCGCAGCGTCACCGCGCGCTGGACGACGAGGTTCTCGCGGTACGTACCGGCGGCGACGGTCAGTATGTCCCCGTCGCTCGCGGCCTCCAAGGCAGCGGCGAGCGAGGCGTACTCGCCGGTGCGGCGCCGCCACCGCGACGTGCCGGTGTGCGTCACCTGGACCGTGCCTTGTGCCATGGAGTTGCTCTGCCCCCACCTCGTCGTACGCGGGATCCTGCGTCGTCGTGCCGTCACTGCGCAGGGAGCCGAAGAGTTCGGCCGGTCCACCGTAGCGCGCGCGAGCATGCGGAGTTGACCCGATGGCCAGGCTCTCACCTGCGCGGCCTCGGGCAGGCGTGTTCGAGGGCGCCGGGCGGGGTCAGGAACCGGTGCCGGTCCGGCCCCAGTCCGGTCCCGCCTTGGCCCACGCCTGGTCGAGGCGGGCATGGCGTCCTCGCACGATGCGCCAGAGGATCAGCCTGCGGGTGCCCTCCACGAGTCCGGCGGCCGCCGTGGCCGCGCCGAGGCCGGCGAGGACGGCGTGCGTGGTCGCGGTCGCGTCGTCCAGCGGGCGGCCCACGACCCGGCCGCGCTCGTCGGTCCACATCCTGAAGCGGTCGCCGGTGTGCGGGGACTTGAGGTCGGAGAGGACCACGCCGAAGCGGTCGGTGTCGTCCGGAGCCGTCCAGCGCGCGAGTACGCGGCTGTGCGCGTCACGGGCGGAAGACGTCTCGGGGTCGGGGTCGAGCGGGGGAGAGTCGACCTTGCGCAGGACGGTGCCGGTGATCCGGTGGCGGTGCTCTTGCTGCTGGCGCACCGAGCCGAGGAGCGCGTCCCGCGACTGGCTCGCCGTGAGCACACCGATGACAGGGACCGCGACGACGATCAACACCAGGGCGACCAGAGCCACCCAGGCCTCCACGAGGTCGGTGCCGCGGCGCAGTGGATTGTGCCGCCACCGCCAGAGGCCGACGATTGCCCGCACTGCCCTGCACCCCCTTCCGCGTCCGTCTTGACCAGAAACGGCACGGCCTACGCGCGGGAGCCGGGAGCGGAGAGCGGAATCACCCTCCGAGGACGCCCCCTTCGCGTAACCCTTCACATCCACGATGCCCAACGACCGTGACCCGTCACCCAGTTCCCCGTCATCATCCCGTTCCCCGTCCGGGCCCGGATCATTCGAGGACCGGCAGAGGGTCACCGATGCGGATGATTCCGGTGGATTCGAGCCGCAGGTTCCGCCCGAAGTGATGAGGGAGCCGGGGCCCGTGTCGAAGACGAGGCCCGGACGCGGCATGCGGCCATCCTGTCGGCGGTCACTGACAGGGATGGCCGCGCGCGGTCAGTACCCGCGGTAGGGGCGGTTGTACGGATCCTCGTACGTCGCCGGGGCGGGACGAGGGGCCGCGGGGCGCATCGCCTCGTACCCCGTGCCCTGGGCGGGACGCTGGGGCTGGGCGCCCGGGTAGCCGCGCGGGCCACCGGCCTGTTGTGGGATGTACTGCGACGGCGCCTGCTGCAGCGGTGCGGGCTGCTGGGCCTGCGCGTAGCCGTACGCGGGGTTGGGGTGGGACGGCGCGGCCGGCAGGGCGGGCAGCGCGGCCGGAAGCGCGGGCAGGTGACTGCCCGAGTCGTACGCGGAGGGAACCCGGATCGGGGCGATCTGCGGAGTGCCCCGCTCGGCGACGAGGGAGTCGTAGATAGGGGTGTCCGGGAAGGACGGCGCGGAGTAGTAACCGCCGCCATAGGTGGAGCGGGGGGAGGTCATGCTCCATAAGTTAAGCCCTTGATGTGCTGGTTGGGGAGTCCCAATCTTGGGGTCATCCTTTTTGCGCCATTTTTGCCCGATTGACAGGTCGACATACCGGTGCGGTGGGGGTATCGGCGGCGCCCACCGCCTGAGGCGGGAGAGTCCGCAGTGGCGTCGGCATCAGAGTGGCACCGGCACGGGTTTCGGCACAGTTCGCGGGGGCCGGTGGCGGAAAGGGGCCGCCCCTTCGCTTCGGGGGTGCGCTCAGCTCTGTGCGTCCATCAGGGCGGTGACGTAGGCGTCCAGCCGTTCCTCCACGACGCGCGTCGTCAGCTCCGCCCTTCCTGCCTCCCGCCACAGCTCGGCCAATTCCCGCACCTCCTCCGAGCTCGCCAGCGCGTCCCGCACCTGCCAGTACAGCCGCTCGCTCGCGGCGGCGGCCAGCACCCCGCCGGCCTCCTCGTACGCCTCGGTGAACCGCAGCCCCCACGCCGGGCCGTGCAGCAGCGCGAGACTGGCCGAGCAGTGCGCCACGTCGAGATCCGCCGGGCCGCTGGAGGTCACCGCCCAGTCGACGACGCCGGTGATCAGGGCACCGGCCGACTGCGCGGGCGCCTCGTCGAACAGCACGTTCCCGGGCTGGAAGTCCCGGTGCAGGAAGCGCTCTTCATGGGGCGGCGCAGGCTTGCGGATCACGTCGATCGCCGCGGCCCATACCGTCGCGTCGGCGCCCTTCGGCACTACGACGCTCTCGGCGGTCGTCAGCGCCACGTACTTCCGGGGCGGCCGGCCGGGGCGTACCGCGTGAATCGCCACGAGCTGACGTGCCAGCAGCGGAACACGTGTCTCCAACCCCTCGTCGTGGAGGGCCGGCCGGCCCTCCAGGTGGGTCATCAGGAGCGACGGGTACTCGCAGTGTGCTGCGGTCGGATCGACCGCGACCAGCTCGGGTGCCGGGACACCGGTCGCCGTGAGCAGTCGCAGGGCGTCGCTCTCGCGGCCCAGCAAGTCCGCGGCCTGCCGCACGTAGTACGGGTCGACGAAGTTTCGCAGAACCAGGCCCCGGGTGCCTCCGCTCCGCGTGCGGATGGTCAGCCGCCGCATGTCGGCCGTGATGCCGCCGTGCAGCGCCACGGCCTCGACGACCCGTTCACCGTCATCCAGATGCCGCTTCACCCAAGCCAGCGTCCGCGGTCGTACCGTCGCCTCCACCTCCTGGTCCGTCACCGCTCCACCTCATCATTCGGGCGGCGGCCCGCGCAAAGGCTTTGTCGGAGGCGCCAGCCCGCGCCGAACGGCATCAGACGGCATCAGACGGTGAGGACGAGCTTGCCCAAGAGGTGGCCTTCGTCGAGCAGTCGGTGTGCGTCGGCGACGCGTTCGAACGGGAACGTCCGCTGTACATGCACCCGGAGCCTGCCCTGTTCGACGAGTTCGACGAGAGCTCGCAGGGCGAGCGGATCGGGGTCGACCGCTATGCCGCTGAAGTGCACGCCGGCCGCCTCGTACCTGGCGGCGAGCCTCGCGTCCTGCTCGGCGACCGCCGTCACGAGGTGGCCGCCCGGGCGGAGCACGTCGAGCGAGCGCTCGACGGTGTCGCCGCCGATCGTGTCGAGCACGACGTCGATGTCGCGGATCTTCTCGGTGAAGTCGACCGCCGTGTAGTCGATCACCTCGTCGGGGCCGAGCCCCTCGACGAACTCCCGCTTGCTCCGGCCGGCGGTCGTGATCACGTGCGCGCCGAGCGCTTTCGCGATCTGGACCGCGACGTGACCGACCCCGCCGCCACCGCCGTGGACCAGGACGCGGTCGCCCTCCTTCACGCCGGCGAGGTCGACGAGGCCCTGCCACGCCGTCAGCCCGACGATCGGCAGCGCCGACGCCTCGACGTGCGAGAGCGCCGCCGGCTTGCGCACCAGGTGCAAGGCGGGAGACGCCACGACCTCGGCGTACGCGTTCGCGGCCCGTGGGAACAGCGGCATCCCGAACACCTCGTCGCCGGGCCTGAACCGCCACGTCTGCGGCGTCCCCACGACCACGCCGCTGATGTCCCAGCCGAGGACGAACGGCGGCCGGCCGATCAGCGGGAACTCTCCGGCGCGCAGGCGCGCCTCCAGCGGGTTCAGCCCGATCGCCCTGACGCGGACGAGGGCCTCGGTCGGCAGGGGCCGGGGCTCCGGCGCGTCCACGATGGTGAGCACCTCGGGGCCGCCGAACGTCTGCTGGGTGATGGCTCGCATGGCTCTCCTGGTAGGTAGGGAAGAGGAGAACCAACGCTAGGTTTCCGACAGGAACCAGCAAGTGCCTTCGGCGCAGGTAGCTTGGGCCCCATGAGCGGTTTCGGCCCCGGTGATCCCTTTCTCGCCGACTGCCCGGCGCGTCTGGCGGTCGAGCTGATCGCCGACAAGTGGACGGTGGTCGTGCTCTACGGCCTGAGCAAGGGCCCGGTGCGCCATGGCGAGTTGATCGAGTTGATCGGCGGCATCTCCCGCAAGATGCTCACCCAGACGCTCCGACGGCTCCAGGCGCACGGACTCGTCCGCCGCCACGCCTACGCCGAGGCGCCGCCCCGCGTCGAGTACGAGCTCACCCCGCTCGGGGCGACGTTGATCGACCCGATCCACATGTTGACCGAGTGGGCGAGGGCGAACGGTGACGCTGTGCTCGACGCGACCGACGCGACCGACGCGACCGACGCGACCGACGCGACCGACGCGATCGACGCGACCGACGCGATCGACGCCGGTCCTGAGCCGGTCGCCTGTAGCGACTGAGGCTCACGCCGGGGCACTTGAGGCGGAAGGTCCACGCTCGCCCAGGGTCCGCCGGAGTGCCTGCCTCAGCCGCGCGTCGGCGCTATCGCCGGATGACGGAGCGGATCCAGGAGAGCTGCTGGGAGACCTCTCCGGCCTCGGCGCTCTTCTCGCGGTCGGAGCCGTTGAAGACGCCGATGAGGGTTTCGGTGCCGCGCGGGCCGACGGTCATCACCGGGCCGCCGGAGTCACCTCCGGCGGGAATCCCCTTCACCTTCTTCATGCAGAAGTCGGGGCCGCCCGGAATGGTGTGGTTCGCGCAGCGGGGGTCGTCCGGCCGTACGACCTTCAGGTCCGACTGCTTGAGTACGGGCGACTGGCAGGCGCTCTCGTCCGTCGTGCAGGTAGCGCCCCACCCGTACTGACGCACGGCCTGGCCGACGCGGACGCCGACCGTGGACAGGCGCGCCGTGCGGACGTTCATCGGCGGGACCTTGACGAGCATCATGTCGGAGTGCGCGCTACCGACGCGCTTGTGGGGGATGGGGCGGACCTTGGTGCCCCTGCGCATGTCGAGATTGCCCACGCGGAAGGAGATCCGCTTGTCGGCGACCGGCTGCGCCTGCTCGTAGAAGCAGTGCGAGGCGGTGAGGATCCACTGGCGGGCGACTGCCGTCCCGGTGCAGGCCGGTTTGCCGTCGACGAGCATGCGGACGGCCCACGGGCCGTAGGTGCTCTTGGACCCGCCGATGACGGCGGAGGCCGGAGCGGACGACACCACGGAGGCCGCGACCAGCGCCAGGGCGGTCAGCAGCAGGACACGAACGCGACGCATCATGCAGAACAACTCCTCTCAGAGGGGGTACAGCCGTACGGCTAGTGAGAGACCTGACCGAGCAATTGCGTTCCGCACGAACCGCAGGAAGAAGGGCCGGGTTTCCGGCCTCCCGCCCAGGGGAGCCGCCCTGAGCGGAACGAGAGACTGGATACTCGCGGAATGGATGGATCAAGAGCTGACTGGATCAACACCACGCATGACTGGGCTCGTGATGTGGACTTGGGCCATCTAGCCCGGATCCGCCGAGAGCCGGAGCGGTTCGCTCCCTGCGGCCCGGGGCACCTCGTCCTCGAAGTCGTTGCGTATGCCGCCGATGAGGCATCGAGTCGAGCGGGAGGCCGGTGCCTGATCACCCTGCACGGCGACGGCTCTGTGTCCGTGGCGGACAACGGACGGGGCACCGACACTCGCGTCGACGACCGCGGTCGGATCGTCAAGAAGCCGGTGATGGCGACGGAGGACCTGCGGTTCTTCGGCTCCCCGGACGCGGAGCGGCTTCCGGACGGGCATCCGCGTCGCGGCATGTCCGTCGTGGCGGCGCTCAGTGAGTGGCTGATCCATACCAACCGCCGTCGCGACGGCGCCTGGAGCCAGCGCTATGAGGGCGGTGTTCCAGTGACTGACCTGACGCCTCTGGAGACCGACGGGACCACCGGTACGGTCGTCCACTTCCTTCCCGCCGAGTCGCTCTGCCCGCCGGGGTCGCTGACCGTGGACGCATTGACGCGGTGGACCGCGCGCTGGCCCACCCTGGAGGTCCGCTTCGACAACCGACGCGGCGGTGCGGGCCCTGGCGGGGGGCCAGAACACTCGCCGTCGAGGCGGATCTGAGCGACCCGGCCGTGCTCGCTCGGCTCTTCGACGGCGCCGAGCGTGAGTTGGGGGACGTCACCGCGCTGGTGCTCTGCCATTGCGAGTCGGTCGACTCGGCCTGCTGGACACCACGGTGGAGAGCTTCGACCGGCACTTCGCGGTCAACGCGCGGGCGACCTGGCTGCTGATCCGGGAGTACGGCCTGCGGTTTCGCGGGCAGCACGGCACCGCGCGGGACATGGCCCGGGGTGGTCGTGGACCCGGCCGCAGGCCGCCGGGTAATAGGTTGGTCATGAACGGAAACGGCGGCCCCGCCGGACGCGGCTACTTGTGATGGGGGCGGACATGTCAATGTCTAAAGGATCGAATGTTCCCGTACCGGCACCCGCGGTACGGATCGAACTGGGGTGGGGCGCCGGAGTCGGCGTACCGGACGCCGACGCGTCCGCGCTGCTTCTCTCCTCGTCGGGGAAGGTGCGCTCGGACGCGGACTTCGTCTTCTACAACCAGCCGGCTCATTCCTCCGGAGCGGTGCGGCACGAGGGCAAGCAGCGCTCCGGCACCGGTGTGAGCGATGTCCTTGCGGTCGACCTCGTGCGTGTGGAACCGGAGATCGAGACCGTGGTGCTCGCGGCGTCGGCCGACGGCGGCACCTTCGGGCAGGTGCCCGGTCTGTACATCCGCGTCCTCGACGCGTCCAGCGGCGCCGAACTCGCCCGCTACGACAGCTCGGATGCCACCGTGGAGACCGCCTTCGTCCTCGGCGAGCTCTACCGGCGCCAGGGCGCGTGGAAGTTCCGCGCCGTCGGACAGGGGTACGGCAGCGGCCTCGAAGGCCTCGCGACGGACTACGGCATCTCGGTGGACGAGCCGCAGCAGCCGACGCCCGCTCAGGGCACCCCGGTCGCTCCGGCTCCGGTCTCCCCTCCGGCCCCAGTGGCCCCTCCGGCCCCAGCGCCCCCGGCAGTCCAGGCCCCGCCCGCGCCCGCCGCAGCGCCACCCGCCCCCGCCCCCGTGCGCCTGACCAAAGTCACGCTGACGAAGGACGCTCCTTCCGTCTCCCTGACCAAGCAGGGCGGCACCTCGGGCGGCATGCGCGTCAATCTCAACTGGGAGGTGCGCAAGCAGTTCAAGGGGTGGGGCGCCAAACTCGGCAGAGCCGTCGCCATGCACGCCGACCTCGACCTCGACCTCTGCGCCCTCTACGAACTCGCCGACGGCCGCAAGGGAGTAGTCCAGGCGCTCGGCAACGCCTTCGGAGCGCTGCACCAGCCGCCGTACATCCTGCTCGACGGCGACGACCGCACCGGCGCCGTCGCCACCGGCGAGAACCTCACCATCAACCTCGACCACATCAAGGACTTCCGGCGCATCGTCATCTTCGTGACCATCTACGAAGGCGCGCGCAGCTTCGCCGACCTCAACGCCACGGTCACCCTCCAGCCCCAGCACGGCGCCCCGGTCGACTTCTCCCTCGACGAGTGCACGGTCCCCTCGACCGTGTGCGCGCTGGCTCTGCTCACCAACAACGGCGGCGACCTCGTCGTCCAGCGCGAGGCCCGCTACCTGGTACCGGACCGCGGAGTGAGCCCGCAGCGCACCATCGACCACGTCTACGGATGGGGCATGAACTGGACGCCCGGCAGGAAGTGACCCGTCAGGGCTGCTCGGGCGAGGGCGAGGGCGAGGACGGGGGTTCGGGGGCGGCGGCGTCGGGACGGGCGTACGTACGCCCCTTCCACGCCGCACCGCGCCCCCTGTAGTGCTGCACCGCCGAGTCCACGGTCATCAGGAGGTACAGGAACGCGGTGCCGGGCAGCAGGGGCGCGAGCCAGAGCGGCTGACGGTAGTAGCGCAGCATCGGCAGGTACGTCGCGGTCATCACCAGCCAGGCGAGGCCGCCGGCCACCGCCGCCGCGCGGCTCCCCGTCGCGAGACCGGCGAACAGTGTCACGGGCGGGGCGAGATACACCAGAGCCAGGCCGCCGACCGTGCCGGTCAGCAGCAGCGGATGGTGCCGCAGTTGCGCGTACGCGCTGCGCGACACCATCCGCCACAGGTCACCCAGGCGCGGATACGGGCGCACGCTGTCGACACGTTCGGCGAGCCCGAGCCAGATGTGGCCGCCGGAGCGCTTCACCGCCCGCGCCAGCGCCACGTCGTCGATCACGGCCTGCCGGATGGCGTCCGGGATCCGGGCGCGCTCGGCCGCGTCCGTACGCAGCAGGACGCAGCCGCCGGCCGCCGCGGCCGTCCGCGAACCCCTCCTGCCGACGCGGCGGAAGGGGTAGAGCTGCGCGAAGAAGTAGACGAACGCCGGGACCACCAGGCGCTCCCACACGCTCGCCACCCGCAGCCGGGCCATGAGGGAGACGAGGTCGAAGCCGCCGCCGTGCGCCGCCGCCACCAGCTGGCGCAGGCTGTCCGGCCCGTGGGCGATGTCCGCGTCGGTGAGCAGCAGGTATTCGGGCTCCCGCGCGCGGGCGAGGCCGATTCCGTGGCGCATTGCCCAGAGCTTGCCCGTCCACCCCGTGGGCGGCTCGCCGGGGGAGCCGACGGTCAGGGGCAGGCCGCCGTGGCGCTCGGCCAGCGCGCGGGCCAGCTCGCCCGTACCGTCCGAACTGCCGTCGTCGACGAGGAAGACCTCGGCCCGCCCCGGATAGTCCTGCGCGAGCAGCGAGGGCAGGCTCCGGGGGAGTACGGCCGCCTCGTCGCGGGCGGGGACGACGACACAGACCGACGGCCAGGGGGCCGGGTCCCTGCGCGGTGGCAGACGGACATCCGTACGCCAGAAGAAGCCCTGCCCCAACAACAGCCACAGCCACGCGGCAAGTGATCCGGTGGCGGTCCACGCAACGGCGCTCATCCGCCGAAGTCTGCCCCACGGGACGGTGCCTGTGGGGCCCATCGACTATGGTGACCGGGTGAAGATCGCGCTCATGGACTCCGGTATCGGACTGATCGCCGCGGCGGCCGCGGTACGTCGCCTGCGGCCCGACGTCGATCTCGTACTCTCCTCGGACCCGGACGGGATGCCCTGGGGACCGCGTACTCCGAAGGACCTCACGGGGCGCGCCCTCGCCGTGGCCGAGGCCGCCGCCGCGCACCGCCCCGACGCGCTGATCGTCGCCTGCAACACCGCTTCCGTGCACGCGCTGCCCACGCTGCGGGCCCACCTGGAGCCCGGGATCCCGGTCATCGGGACCGTACCGGCGATCAAGCCCGCGGCCGCGGGCGGCGGCCCCGTGGCCATCTGGGCCACCCCCGCCACCACCGGCAGCCCGTACCAGCGAGGGCTCATCGACGACTTCGCCGGTGGCGTCGACGTCACCGAGGTGCCCTGCCCCGGCCTCGCCGACGCCGTGGAGTACGCGGACGAGAAGGCCATCGACGAGACGATCGCCGCCGCCGCGGCCCTCACACCGCCCGATGTAAGGGCCGTCGTCCTGGGCTGCACCCATTACGAGCTGGTCGCCGAGCGCATCCGCGCCGCCGTCCAGCAGCCCGGTCTGCCGCCCCTGGTCCTGCACGGCTCGGCCGGCGCGGTGGCCGCCCAGGCGCTGCGCAGGACCGGAGCGCTCGCCGGCACGAACGCCACGGCCGCGCCGCCCGGTCTCACCGTTCTGCTCAGTGGCCGCGAGGGGCAGTTGCCGCCCTCGGCGCTCGCGTACGCGGAGGGGCGCATGCTCGCGGCGGTCAGCCCGGCGCTCTGAGGGCCCGCCTTCGGCGTCCGGCCCGTCCTCTGCCGGGCTCTGCTCCGCGCCAGTGATCACCGTGAGTGATCGGGTGGCTTCGTGGGGGATTCTGAGTAGTCTCGAAGCATGAGGGACCAAGCCCCGGGCGAGCGGGCCGCTTCCGACAGCCCGCTCGAAGTCTGGACCGGACGCGCGACCAACCGCGCCCAGTGGCTCCTGGCCTGTGCCGGCGCCGCCTGTGTGGCGCTCGGCGTCGAGCTCGCCGTGGACTCCATGTGGACCTCCGGCATCGCCCCGCTGGTCATGTCCGTGGTGGGCTGTATCACCGTCGGGCTCCTGATGCTCTTCGGGACGCTCGCCTTCGTGCACGTGGCGGTGAAGGTCGACGAGGACTACCTCGAGGTGCGCTGCGGCCATCTGGGACTGCCGCGCCGCCTCATCCCGCTCTCCCACGTCGTCGGCGCCGACTTCGCGCCCGCCGTCACCCCTCGGCAGTGGGGCGGCTGGGGCTACCGCTGGCGGCCCGAGAAGGGCACCGCCGTCGTGGTCCGGCGCGGCGAGGGGATGGTGCTCAGCCTGGGCGACGGCCACAAGTTCACGGTGACGGTGGACAACGCCGAGGCGGCGGTGCGCGTCATCCGGGCCCGCCTCGGCCTCAAGGACAGCGGGTCCTGACCGGACGTTCCGGGCCGTCCCGTACGTTGTCGCCCAGCGGCCGCGCCGTGGCGATCCCGGCGAGGAGCCCCGCACCCGTCGTCACCGTCGTCACGCTCAGGGCGTTGCCCACCGCCGCCACGGCGGTCAGCGCCGTCAGGGCCGTGCCCGCCGACAGCACGACCTGGGTGGTGCCGGGCGAACGCCACAGGGCGAACAGCAGCCAGCAGAACACCGCGGCCAGCAGTGCCACCCCGACAAGACCCTGCTCCGACGCCTGCTGCAACGGCGCCGAATGCGGCTTCCCGTCCGTCGGCAGGTCCTCGGCGACCACCGGCCTCACCTCGCCGAACCGCCCAGGACCCACGCCCATGGCGGGGTCCCGCTCCGCGAGACCCAGCGCGTCCTGCCACAGCAGCACACGGTGGCGGCCGAGCCCGCCCTCCACGGGAGCCGCGAGCCCGTCCGGCAGCGCGTCGTCGGCCACCGCGATGCAGACACCGGTGACCAGCACCGCCACGACCGCGAGCCCGGCGAGGCCCAGCGTCCTGCCGCGCATCCGGGCCGCCGCGAGCGAGCAGAGCAGCACCAGGGCGGCGCCCGCGCACCCGACCGGTGAGCCGAGCACCGCCGCGGCGACCGCGATCCCCGCGGCGAGCAGCCGCAGCGCGCGGCGGGCCGCGGGAGTCCGGGCCGCCCACGCCGCGCAGCAGGCCGCACCCGCCGCAAGGATCAGCAGGGCGGCCGTGGCACCGCCGTGGCCCGAAGAAGAGGGGCCCGCCGCGGAGTGCGGCGCGGCCACCGCGAGCCCGAGCCCCGCGAGCGCCCCCGCACAGGGCGCGGCGACGGGAAGCAGCGCCCCGCGGATCCGTCCGCCCGAGTAGCCCGCCGCTACGGCGAGGACCGCGAGGAGCAGACCCTCGGGGCTGCCGCCGTGCACACCCGCGGTGATCAGCGCCCAGGCGGCGCACGCGCCGAGCAGCGCGCCACCCGTCGCGTCGGACGCGCTCCGCCGTTCCCGCGCCGCTGCCGGACCCGCCGGCACAGCCGTCCCCGTCGCCCCCACCCCGTCGCCCCCCGGTGTATGCCGGACCCCACCGGCACGGACCGCCCCACGATGGCGTGGACCGGCCGGGCCACGGGGGCCCGGCCACACGCTAACGGCTGGCGCCCCGCTGTGGGGCCAGTCGTGCGGAAACGATTCCGCGAACGCGGTCGCGAGCACCCCTCGCCGCCTGGGCCGACCGACCTGTCGGCGCCCGGCTGAGGCGCCGTACACTCCCCGGGTGACCGCCACCACCGCCCCCGTAGAGCCGGATCAGCTCGATCCCCAGCCCCCGCGGGCCGCCCGCGCCGCACGCGCCCTGCGACGGCTCGTGCCCGCCGCCGTGGCGGCCCTCTCCGGAGTGCTGCTCTACGTCAGCTTCCCGCCCCGCACCCTGTGGTGGCTGGCGCTCCCCGCCTTCGGGCTCCTCGCCTGGTGTCTGCACGGCCGTACCTGGAAGGCGGGCCTCGGCCTCGGCTACCTCTTCGGCCTCGGCTTCCTGCTCCCGCTCCTCGTATGGACCGGCGTCGAGGTCGGCCCCGGCCCGTGGCTCGCGCTCGCCGCCGTGGAGGCGGTCTTCGTCGCCCTGGTAGGCGCGGGCATCGCGGCCGTCTCACGGCTGCCCGGGTATCCGCTCTGGGCGGCGGCCCTGTGGGTCGCGGGCGAGGCGGCACGCGCGCGCGTGCCGTTCAACGGCTTCCCCTGGGGCAAGGTCGCCTTCGGTCAGGCGGACGGCGTCTTCCTGCCGCTTGCCGCGCTCGGCGGCACTCCCGTGCTCGGCTTCGCCGTCGTCCTCTGCGGCTTCGGCCTCTACGAGACCTTCCGCCAGGTCCGCCGCATCCGCGACGCGCGCGGCGCCCGCACCGTGCGCCGCGGGGCGGCCGCCGCGGCGGTGCTCAGCGTGCTCGTCCCGGTGGGCGGCGCGTTCGCCGCGCTCGCGTTCGTCAGCGACAAGGCCGAGGACGGCACCGCGACCATCGCAGCGATCCAGGGCAACGTCCCGCGCGCGGGACTCGACTTCAACGCGCAGCGCCGCGCCGTACTGGACCACCACGTGCGCGAGACCGAACGCCTTGCCGCCGAAGTGAAGGCGGGCAAGGCCAAGCACCCGGACCTGGTCCTGTGGCCGGAGAACTCCTCCGACGTCGACCCGTTCACCGACCCCGAGGCGCGCCGCGCGATCGAGCGCGCGGTGGCGGCGATCGGAGTGCCGGTCTCCATCGGCGGCGTCGTCGAGAAGGAGGACGGCAAGCTCTACAACGAGCAGATCCTCTGGGACCCGAGGAAGGGCCCCACGGACACGTACGACAAGCGGCAGATCCAGCCCTTCGGCGAGTACATCCCGCTGCGCTCCCTCATCAGCTCGTTCAGCAGCGACGTCGACAAGGTGCGCCAGGACTTCAGCCGCGGCACCGAGCCCGGCGTCTTCACCATGGCCGGCACCCGGGTGGGCATCGCGACCTGTTACGAGGCCGCCTTCGACTGGGCCGTGCGCGACACCGTCACCCACGGCGCGCAGATCATCTCGGTGCCCAGCAACAACGCCACCTTCGACCGCAGCGAGATGACCTATCAGCAGCTCGCCATGTCCCGGATCCGCGCGGTCGAGCACAGCCGCGCCGTCGCGGTGCCGGTGACCAGCGGAGTCAGCGCCGTGATCATGCCGGACGGCAAGGTCAGGGCGAAGACGACGTGGTACACCGCCGACTCGCTCGTCGAGGAGGTGCCGCTGCGCTCGTCACGGACCCCCGCCACCCGGCTGGGCGTCCTGCCCGAGGGCGTTCTGGTGCTGATCGCCGCGGGCGGGCTCGGCTGGGCCGTGACGTCGGCGGTGCGGATCCGGCGCACCGCGCAGCCGTAATCCTTGGTCCGGGCAGGGGCAATGACGCGGCGCCGTTAGGGTCGGAGCATGGCTACTCCCGACTTCATCCATACGATCCGGGCCGCCGCGGGCCAGCAACTGCTCTGGCTCCCCGGAGTCACCGCCATCGTCTTCGACGACGAGGGAAGAGTGCTGCTCGGGCGGCGCTCCGACAACGGCAGGTGGTCCGTGATCGGCGGCATCCCGGACCCGGGTGAGCAGCCCGCGGAGTGCGCGGTGCGCGAGGTGTACGAGGAGACGGCCGTGCACTGCGTGCCCGAGCGGGTGGTCCTGGTGCAGGCGCTGGAGCCGGTCACCTACGACAACGGCGACATTTGCCAGTACATGGACATCACCCTGCGCTGCCGTGCCGTCGGCGGCGAGGCCCGGGTGAACGACGACGAGTCGCTGGAGGTGGCGTGGTTCGACGTGGACGCGCTGCCCCGGCTGCACGAGTTCTCGCTGTTCCGGATCAAGCAGGCGATGGCGGACGGCGCCACCTGGTTCGAGCCGGCTCCGCAGCGGTGAGCGAGGACGCCGACCCGCCGGTCCGGGAATCCCCCCGTCGCCCTACGACGCGGACGTCACCCCGGTCCTCGAACCGCCGGATTCAGCTCTTGGCTCTTGACGGTTTCCGCGATGCGCAGCGCGGCCTCGGCGGGGGTGAGGTGCGTCGTGTCGACGACTTCGGCCTCGGCGTGCAGCCAGGTGCGGGCCGCCTCGGCGTAGGGCTCGACGTGGGCGTGGCGGAACGAGGAAGGGCCGAGCGCGGTGTCGCCGTCGATGCGCGCGCGGAGGGCGTCCTGGTCGGCGTGGAGGACGAAGTGGAGTACGGGGATCCCGTGTTGGGCGAGACCCGAGCTGATCTCGCGCCAGTACTGCTCGACCAGGACGGTCATCGGCATCACCAGGGTGCCGCCGGTGTAGTCGAGCACCTGGCGGGCGGTCTCGACGACGAGCGGCCGCCACGGCGGCCAGTGCTGGAAGTTGCCCGTCCAGGGCAGCCCCGGTCTGATGTCCATCAGCGTCTCGCCGACCTTCTCGGCATCGAACACCCGTGAGTCCGGCAGGAGTTGCTGCACCAGTGCGGCGGTCGTCGTCTTGCCCGCGCCATGGGTTCCGTTGAGCCATACGATCATGACGTCGACCGTAGTGGCGTCCCGGCCGCGGGTCTGTGCCGATCGTGACACAAAGGACTCTCCGTTAGCCTGAGAGCACGATGAACCGTTTGAGCACGTCATGGGGCGCGTACGACCTCACCCGCTACCCGGAGGACCCCCGCGAGCAACTGCGCGCCTGGTCGGCGGCGGACGCCTACCTGCTGCGGCACCTGGCGGGGGAGGAGGGCGCCGCGACCGTCGACCTCCGCGGACCGGAGCCCGAAACCGTGGTCGTCGTCGGGGACCGATGGGGCGCCCTGACCACCGCACTCGCCGGGCACGCGCGCGTGCCCGTGCAGATCACCGACTCCTTCCTCGCCCAGCAGGCCACCCGGGCCAACCTCGCGCGGGCCGGCCACGCGCCGGACTCGGCGCGGCTCCTGACGACCAGGGACGCACCGCCCGCACGCGTCGACGTACTCCTGGTCCGCGTACCGAAGAGCCTCGCGCTCCTGGAGGACCAGCTGCACCGGCTCGCGCCCGCCGTGCACGAGGGCACCCTCGTCGTCGGTACGGGCATGGTGACCGAGATCCATACGTCGACCCTTGAGCTCTTCGAGCGGATCATCGGGCCGACCAGAACCTCACTGGCCCGGCAGAAGGCGCGGCTGATCTTCAGCACCCCGGACCCGGAGCGCACGCCGGAAGCCAACCCCTGGCCCGGCCGCTACGTGCTGCCCGCCGACTCCGGCGCCGGCGCCGGCCTCACCGTCGTCAACCACGCGGGCATCTTCTGCGCCGACCGGCTCGACATCGGCACCCGCTTCTTCCTCAAGCACCTGCCCCGCGCCCGCGGCGGCGCCCACGTCGTCGACCTCGGCTGCGGCAACGGCGTGCTCGGCACCGCCGCATCCGTCGCGGACCCCGACGCCACGGTGACCTTCATCGACGAGTCGTTCCAGGCCGTCGCCTCCGCCGAGGCCACCTTCCGGGCCAACGCCGCCGACGGTGCCAAGGCGCACTTCGTGGCGGGCGACGCCCTCGCGGCCGTGGCGCCGGGGACGGTGGACCTCGTCCTGAACAACCCGCCCTTCCACAGCCACCAGGCCACGACCGGCGCGACCGCCCGCCGCATGTTCACCGGAGCCCGCGCCGCGCTGCGCCCCGGCGGCGAGCTGTGGGTCATCGGCAACCGCCACCTCGGCTACCACGTGAAGCTCCGCAAGCTCTTCGGCAACGCCGAGGTCGTGGCGAGCGACCCCAAGTTCGTCCTGTTGCGGGCGGTCAAGAGCGGCCACTGACGCCGCCCGGCGCCGGTCCGCTGTGCCGCCCGGCGCCGTCCCGCCGTACCGCCCCGCTCCGGCGCGCCCGGTGGCGGGCCTCCCGCACGGCTGATGTGCTGGATGCGGCATCAGCCGTTCCGCACGGCCGACGCCGACGCTGACGTGTGACGAAGCGCAGGCCGCGTCCCGTACGACTGACCCGCCGCTCGCGTGGAACCCGAGCAGCAGCGCGCCGTACCCCGTACCCGAAACGGTCGTACGCCCCGACACTGCGAGGAGAGAACTCCGTGGCACCCCTGGCAAAGGACCACCTGGCGGCACTCGACGCCCATTGGCGGGCGGCGAACTATCTGGCCGCCGGTCAGATCTACCTGATGAGCAACCCGCTGCTGAGGGAGCCGTTGCGGCCCGAGCACATCAAGCCGCGCCTGCTCGGGCACTGGGGCACCTCTCCCGGCCTCAACCTCGTCCACACCCACCTCAACCGTGTCATCAAGGAACGCGACCTGGACACGCTGTGCATCTGGGGTCCCGGGCACGGGGGCCCGGCCGTGCTGGCCAATTCCTGGCTGGAGGGCTCCTACGGCGAGGTCTACCCCGACATCACGCGGGACGGGGCGGGCATGGCGAAGCTGTTCCGCCAGTTCTCCTTCCCCGGCGGCGTGCCGAGCCACGTGGCACCCGAGACACCCGGCTCGATCCATGAGGGCGGCGAGCTGGGCTACTCCCTGGCCCACGCCTATGGTGCCGCGCTCGACAACCCGGACCTGCTGGTCGCCTGTGTGATCGGGGACGGGGAGGCGGAGACCGGACCGCTGGCCGGCTCCTGGCACGCCAACAAGTTCCTCGACCCCGTCCACGACGGCGCCGTCCTGCCGATCCTCCACCTCAACGGCTACAAGATCGCCAACCCCACCGTCCTCGCCCGGCTGCCCGAGGACGAACTCGACGCGCTGCTGCGCGGCTACGGCCACGAGCCCGTCCACGTGAGCGGCGACGACCCCCTCACCGTCCATCAGGCGATGGCCACGGCCATGGACCAGGCACTCGACAGCATCGCCGCCATCCAGCGGGCCGCCCGCAGCGACGGCGTGCCGGAACGCCCGCGCTGGCCGGTGATCGTGCTGCGCACACCCAAGGGCTGGACCGGGCCGAAGACTGTGGACGGCGAGCCCGTCGAGGGCACCTGGCGCGCCCACCAGGTCCCGCTCTCCGGAGTCCGCGACAACCCCGACCACCTGCGGCAGCTGGAGGAGTGGCTGCTCTCCTACCGCCCGCGCGAACTCTTCGACGAGGACGGCCGCCCCACCCAACAGGTCCGCTCCTGCCTTCCGGAGGGTGACCGTCGGCTCGGTGCCACCCCGCACGCCAACGGCGGACGCCTCACCCGGCCGCTGCCCCTGCCACCGCTGGAGAGGTTCGCCGTGCCCGTCGACAAGCCGGGCACGACCCTGCACGAGCCGACCCGGATCGCCGCCGCTCTGCTCGAACAGGTCATGGCCGACACCGCGGAGCGCCGCGACTTCCGTGTGGTGGGCCCCGACGAGACCGCCTCCAACCGGCTCGACGCGCTCTACGAAGCCACCGGCAAGGCCTGGCAGGCCCGCACCCTGGACACCGACGAACACCTCGCCCGCGACGGCCGGGTCATGGAGATCCTCTCCGAACACCTCTGCCAGGGCTGGCTGGAGGGCTACACCCTCACCGGCCGCCACGGCCTCTTCTCCTGCTACGAAGCGTTCGTTCACATCATTGATTCCATGGTCAACCAGCACATCAAATGGCTGAAGACCTCCCGCGAACTGCCCTGGCGCGCCCCCGTGCCCTCCCTGAACTACCTCCTGACCTCGCACGTGTGGCGCCAGGACCACAACGGCTTCTCCCACCAGGACCCCGGCTTCGTCGACCACGTCCTCAACAAGAGCCCGCACGTCGTCCGCGTCTACCTCCCCCCGGACGCCAACACCCTGCTGTCGGTGACCGAACACGTGCTGGACAGCCGCGACTACGTCAACGTCGTCGTCGCCGGCAAACAGCCCTGCTTCGACTGGCTCACCCTCGATGAGGCCCGCGCCCACTGCGCACGCGGCGCAGGCGTCTGGGAATGGGCCGGCACCGACCACGGCGCGCGGGAACCCGACGTGGTCCTGGCCTGCGCGGGCGACGTGCCCACCCAAGAGGTCCTGGCCGCGGCGGCGCTGCTGCGCGAGCATCTGCCCGACCTCGCCGTGCGCGTCGTCAACGTCGTCGACATCGCCCGCATGATGCCCCGCGAGGAACACCCGCACGGCATGGCCGACGCCGAATACGACGCCCTCTTCACCCCCGACAAACCAGTGATCTTCGCCTACCACGGCTACCCCTGGCTCATCCACCGCCTGGCCTACCGCCGCACCGGCCACGCCCACCTGCACGTGCGCGGCTACAAGGAGGCGGGCACCACGACCACGCCGTTCGACATGGTCGTGCGCAACGACCTCGACCGCTACCGCCTCGTCATGGATGTCATCGACCGCGTCCCGGGACTCGCCGTACGCGCGACAGCGGTGCGCCAGGCCATGGCCGACGCCCGCACCCGCCACCACTCCTGGATCCGCGAGCACGGCATCGACCTCCCCGAGGTCGCCGACTGGACCTGGCCCTTCTGAAGCTGGACCCGGCCTTTCTGAAGGGGGAGCAGCGCCTACGCCGCGTCGTGGAAGACCAGCCCCAGGGACCGGCGCAGGCCCGACCGCACCGTGCTCACCCCGTGCCGCACCGGTCCCGCCGACCACCCGCGTGCGGTGCGGACCGGGCGGTCGCGGGTGGTGAAGATCAGGCCGTGGCCCTGTCGGAGGACGGTCGAGGTGCCCCGTGACTGCGCCCGCGGCCGCTGTTCGACGAGGAGGAACTCGCCGCCCGTGTAGTCGGTGCCCTGTTCGTCCAGGCCGATGACGACCTGAAGCGGGAAGACCATGTCGCCGAACAGGTCGCGGTGCAGGGCGTTCCAGTCGCCCTCCTCGTAGCGGAGGAGGATCTGGGCGGACCTGGTCTGGCCCGCCGTGTGGCACCGGTCGAGCCACTCCTTAAGGGAGTCGGGCCAGGGCGCCGGGCGGCCAAGGCGCTCCGCCCAGTCGCGGGCGACGGTGAGCAGGTGCGGGTAGAGCGCGGCGCGCAGTGCGGCGACGGGGGAGGGGAGCTCGTGGGTGAAGTAGCGGTACTGCCCGGAGCCGAAGCGGTGCCTGGCCATGTCGACCGTGGAGCGGAACAGCGTGGGGTCGTCGTAGAGCGCGGCGACGTCGCGGCACCCGGCCGGGTCGAGCAGCCTCGGTGTGAGAGCGCAGCCGTGCGCGTCGAGCTCGGCGGCGAGCGCCGGCCAGTCCGCCGAGTCGACCGCGGCGGCGAGCGCCGGGTCGGCCGCCGCGCCGGGCGTCCGTGCGGCCGTGGTCATGCCGCCTCCAGGTCGAGGAGTCGCCGCTTGCTCTCCAGGCCGCCCGCGTACCCGGTCAGGGAGCCGTCGGCGCCGATCACCCGGTGGCAGGGGCGCACGACGAGCAGCGGATTGCGGCCGATGGCGCTGCCCAGGGCGCGGACCGCCACGCGGGAGAGGCCGAGCTGCTCGGCGAGCCGCCCGTACGTGGTCGTGGTCCCGTAGGGGACGGTGTCAAGGGCGTCCCAGACCCTGCGCTGGAATTCCGTGCCCGCCCCGGTGGCGTACTCGATGTCGAAGTGGGTCAGGTTCCCGGCGAAGTACGCGCGCAGCTGCGTGCTGATCACCTCGAACGCCTCGGCGTCGCGCACCCAGCCGTCCAGGACGACGGCGCCGCCCTTCTGGCCCGGCATCGACAGGGAGGCCAGCGCGGTGCCGCCCTTGGCGGTGGCCGACTCCTCGCCCACCAGGAGCAGCTCGCCCAGCGGGCTGTCGGTCGTCGTGTAGACGGTCATCGGACTTCTCCTCGGTCGTGCCGCGTTCCCTGCGGTTCTCTGTGCTGACAGGGACCAGTCTGCGTCGCGCGCGCGAGCGCGGCTGGCGGGATTCGGACATCGCGCTGCGTGCGAAGGTCCACGCGACCACCTTTATGCAACTAGTTGCATAAGCGCTTGCTTCTGGTCTACAACTGTCCTGTAGACACCGCGTACGGAGGGGCCGCATGAGCCGTTACCCGAACCTGCTGAACCCGCTCGACCTGGGCTTCACGACCCTGCCCAACCGGGTCCTGATGGGCTCGATGCACGTCGGCCTCGAAGAGGCCCCCAACGGCTTCGAGCGGATGGCGGAGTTCTACGCGACCCGTGCGCGCGGCGGCGTCGGCCTCATCGTCACCGGCGGCATCGCCCCGAACGAGCTGGGCCGCCCCTGGGACGGCGGCGCCAAGCTGACCACCGAGGCGGAGGCGGCGGAACATGCGGCCGTCACGGCGGCGGTGCACGCCGAGGGCGGCAGGATCGCGATGCAGATCCTGCACTTCGGCCGGTACGCCTACCACGACAAGCTGGTCGCGCCCAGTGCGATCCAGGCGCCGATCAGCCCCTTCGTGCCCCGCGCCCTCACCGACGACGAGGTCGAGCAGACCGTCGAGGACTTCGTGCGCGCCGCCGAGCTCGCCAGGCTCGCGGGCTACGACGGCGTCGAAGTCATGGGCTCCGAGGGCTACTTGATCAACGAGTTCATCGCGGCCCCCACCAATCAGCGCACCGACCGCTGGGGCGGCGCCTACGAGAACCGCATCCGCTTCCCCGTAGAGATCGTCCGGCGCATACGCGAACGCGTCGGCGCGGACTTCATCATCATCTACCGCCTCTCCATGCTGGACCTCGTCCCCGGCGGCTCGACCCTCGAAGAGGTCGTCCACCTGGCCAAGGAGATCGAGGCCGCGGGCGCCACGATCATCAACACCGGAATCGGCTGGCACGAGGCACGCATCCCCACCATCGCGACCTCCGTGCCGCGCGGCGCGTACACCTTCGTCACGAAGAAGGTCATGGGCGAGGTCTCCGTCCCGCTCGTCACCACCAACCGCATCAACACCCCCGAGATCGCCGAGCAGTTGCTCGCCGACGGCGCCGCCGACATGGTCTCCCTGGCCCGGCCGCTCCTCGCCGACCCCGACTTCGTCGCCAAGGCCGAGGCCGAGCAGTCCGAGGCCATCAACACGTGCATCGGCTGCAACCAGGCATGCCTGGACCACACCTTCAACCTGCAGATCACCTCCTGCCTGGTCAACCCGCGCGCCTGCCACGAGACCGAACTCGTGCTCTCGCCCACCCGCACCAAGAAGCGCCTCGCCGTCGTCGGCGCCGGGCCCGCCGGGCTCGCCTTCGCCGTCTCGGCGGCCGAGCGCGGCCATGACGTCACCCTCTTCGACGCGGCCCCCGAGATCGGCGGCCAGCTGAACGTCGCCCGCAAGGTGCCGGGCAAGGAGGAGTTCGACGAGACCCTGCGCTACTTCCGCACCCAGCTCGCGCTGCGCGGCGTCGACGTCCGCCTGAACACCGTCGTCACCGCCGACGACCTCGTCCGGGCCGCGTACGACGAGGTGGTCGTCGCCGCCGGCGTCACGCCTCGCATCCCCGAGATCCCCGGCATCGACCACCCGAGCGTCGTCGGCTACCTCGACGTGCTGCGCGACGGAGCGCCGGTGGGGGAGCGGGTCGCGATCATCGGCGCTGGCGGCATCGGCTTCGACGTCGCCGAGTTCCTCACCGACGGCGGCGAGAAGGCGAGCCTGGACCCGGCGACGTACTTCCGGCAGTGGGGCGTCGACATGGACTACCGCGAGCGCGGCGGTCTGACCAAGCCCGAGCGGCCGACGCCGCCGCGCACCGTCCACCTGCTCCAGCGCAAGACGTCCAAGATCGGCAAGGACCTCGGCAAGACGACCGGCTGGATCCACCGCACCGAGCTGCGCCACCGCGGCGTCGCGATGGTCGCGGGCGCCAGCTACGACCTGATCGACGACGCGGGCCTGCACATCACCGTGGACGGCCAGTCGTCCGTGATCCCCGTCGACACGGTGGTGCTCTGCTCCGGGCAGGAACCGCGCCGCGACCTGCACGAGGAGCTCGTCGCGGCCGGTGTCGCCGCACATCTCATCGGGGGCGCCGACGTTGCCGCCGAGCTGGACGCCAAGCGCGCCATCAAGCAGGGCACGGAGCTGGCCGCGGCGCTGTGAGAACGTGGCCGCGTGGTCCCCTCCGGGCCGCGCGGCCACGTCCGCGCGCCGCCCGTCCCTAGGATTGCCCCATGTCACTCCCGCACGCGATCCTCACCGCCCTCCTGGAGAAGCCGTCGTCGGGCCTCGAACTGACCCGCAGGTTCGACAAGTCGATCGGCTACTTCTGGTCGGCCACGCACCAGCAGATCTACCGGGAGCTCGGCAGGCTGGAGCGCGACGGGGCCATCCGCGCGCTGCCGCGGCAGGGGGCCGCACGCGGCCAGAAGAAGGAGTACGAGGTGCTGCCCGCCGGCCGCGCCGAACTGGCCCGCTGGACGGCCGCGAGCCAGGACCCGAAGCCCATGCGTGACACCCTCCTGCTGCGGCTGCGCGCCGCAGCGGTCGTCGGGACGGCGGGCGTCCAGGAGGACCTGCGCCGCCATCTCGACCTGCACAGGCGCCAGTTGGCCGAGTACGAGGAGATCGAACGGCGCGACTTCCCGCCGGGGAAGGACGCCGTCGAGGACCGGCTGCGCCACCTCGTGCTGCGCGCAGGCATCGACCTGGAGACGTTCTGGACCCAGTGGCTCACGCGGGCGATCGAGGAACTTCAGGAGCCGTAGCGGGAACGGGCCTGCGCGCCGGTCACCGGCCGAGCGTCGGCTCCCGCGGGTCCCACTCCTCGGGCCGGACGGCGTGCGCGGCGCACACGGTGAGCCCGATGTCGTCGACGATCCGCCGCAAGCCCTTCGGGTCGCCGAGCACGTCGTACGCCTCCAGGGCGCCGTACCCCACACCGGCGAGGCGGCGCAGCGTCCCCTCCCGGTCGGCGACGAGCTGATCGCGCACGGTGTAGAGCTGAACGCTGAGCGGTCGTGGCATGAACGCGCCCTCCCCTGTCGGCTGGGAGGACGGTAAGGCGGTTCAGTGGGGCGGGCAAGGGCGCGTGGGGTGCGGCTGCCGCCCACCTTTCCCCGCGAAAGGTGGGCGGCACCGGACCCGGGTCAGGGGCGGCCGGCGGTTCCTCGCCGGCGCAGGTACCAGACGCCGCCGGTCGAGGCCGCGGCGACCAGCGTCCCGCCGACGACGAGCGTGAGCGTGCCCCGGTCCTCGCTGCCGCCGCCGATCCCACCGCGGACGCCGCGTGCGGGCGCGGTCGTCGACGAGGACGTGGGCGCGGACCCGACGGTGACGGTACGGGGCCCGGCGGATGTGCCGTCCTTGCAGGTGACGAGCACGGTGTAGGAACCGGCGCCGACGTTCTGCCACGAGGCGCTGCCGTTGGTCAGCGCCACCTGCCGCCCTCCGGCGAAGCTGGCGTTGGCGGCGCCCATCAGGGAGGCGGTGCCGCCTCCGGTGCCGCACGCGGTGGTGGTGGCCCGCACGGTGGATCCGGCGGCGGTGACGGTGAGGTCGTCGCCCGCGAACGCCGACGGAGCACCCAGGGCCAGCGGCAGCGAGGCGGCGGCGACGGTCAGGCCGGCACGGACGCATATCTGAGTAGTACGCATGAGTCTGCCCTCCGGTGACACGGGAGGCGGTACAACCCATGCGCCGCCGAGAGTCGGGGGATCGCCCGTGCTACCTGACGAAGAGCCAACGTGCCGGGAGCGGCGACCGCATGCGGGTTGAGGCCGGGCAGGTGACGGAATCCTTCGTCCGGCGCAGAGCGGCACCACCGGGTCAGGTCACTGCGGGGCCGGGACCAGGCCTGCTTCGACGAGGCCCGCGTGCACCGCCTGCCCGAGGGCGTGCACCGCGGATTGCGGGCGGACCATCACGGTGAACTCCTTGATCCGGCCCTCCTCGTCGAAGTGCAGCAGATCGATGCCATGGACCTCTTTCCCGTTCACGGTGGTGCGGAACAGCAGGACGTCCGACTCCGCCACGGTGCCGTCGGCGCTGGTCTGCGCCTCGCCCGCGTACCCGCCGACGTACCGGAAGTCCTCGAACGTCCGCAGCAGGACACCGAAGAGGCCGAGAACCATAGGGCGGCCTTCGAAGGGCGTGAACTTCACCGGGCTGTAGAGGCGGACGTCCGGCGTGAACAGTTCTTCCAGCGCGCCGAGGTCGCGCCGCTCGACGACGGCGCGGAAGCGCGCGGCCGTCGGGTGCGTCGTGGTTCCCGTCATGGTTCCTCCCGAAATCCTGCGGCGGCGCACCGCGCCGCCATAGTCATGAATCTGAGTAGTCACATGCATGACTATGATGAGGGGGCGAGGTGACGGAAGGGAAGGGGAAACGGACGATGGCTCTTCGGCACGCGGTGCTCGCGGCGCTCCTTGACGGCGAGTACAGCGGCTATCAGCTGGCCAAGGGTTTCGACATCGGCGTGGCCAACTTCTGGCACGCGCTGCCCCAGCAGCTCTACGCCGAACTGACGAGGCTGGAGAGCGAAGGCCTGGTCACCGGGCGGGAGGTGGTCCAGGAGGGCCGCCCCAACAAGCGGCTTTTCAAGGTCACCGACGACGGCCTCGCCGAGATGGAGCGGTTCGCCGCCCGCGCCGCGAAGCCGTCCTTCATCCGCGACGATCTGCTGGTCAAGGTGCAGGCCGTCGACGGTGTCGCCGCCGCACCGGTGATCGAGCAGCTCACGGAGCGCGCCGCGGTGGCCGACGCGAAGATCGAGGCCCTGGAGAAGTTCCTCGTACGGCTGCGGGGTGACGCAAAGGAGGACGACTTCCTGCGCACCGGCGAGCGGATCGGCCCCTACCTGACGTGCCTGCGCGGACTCGCCTTCGAGCGGGAGACCCGCGACTGGTGCCGACGCACGACGGCGCTGCTGACCGAGCGGGCCGCCGCCGTTTCCTGACCGCTGCCTCCGGCCGCCACTACCCGAGCCTTTCGAGGGTCTCTACGACCCGGCGGGCGCCGTCCTCGCGGCCGAGTGCGAGCGCCGTCCCCTCGGCGCGGGAGCGCAGGACCGGGCTGTGCACGGCGGTGGTGATCGCCTGCGCGAGGCCGGACGCGGTCAGACGCTGGAAGCGCGGCGGACGCGGCGAAAGGCCCAGCGCGTGGACGCGGTTGGCCCAGAAGTGCTGGTCCAGCTGGACCGGTACGGGAACGGCGGGGGTACCCGCGCGCAGGGCGGCCGCGGTGGTGCCGGCGCCCGCGTGGTGGATCACGGCGGCCGTCCGCGGGAACAGCCAGTCGTGCGGGACCTCGCCCACCGTGATCACGTCGTCGTTCTCGACGCGCAGCCCGCTCCAGCCCGCCTGCACGATGCCGCGCACCTTCGCGCGGCGCATGGCCTCGGCGAGCAGCGAGCTCAGCCGCTCGGCCTCGGCGGTGACGAAGCTGCCGAAACCGGCGAAGACCGGCGGCGGCCCGGCGGCGAGGAAGTCGAGGAGCCGCGGTTCGGGCTGCCAGCCGGGCGGGGCCTCGGGCCACCAGTAGCCGCACACCTCGTGCCCGGCGGGCCAGTCCGCCGGTCGGGGAACGATCCGCGGACTGAAGCCGTGCAGGACACCACGCCCGCGCGGCAGACCCAGCGGGCCGCCGAACCGCCGGCGCGGCAGCCCGAGTTCGCGGCGCAGGGCGGTGACGGCGGGGGCGAAGATCTGCTCACTGCCGAGCCACAGGGCGTGCCCGGCCAGCCGGTTGCCGTACGGGCCGAAGGTGCGGGCGCTCGTGATCATCGGGGGATAGGCGCCGGTGGGGCGGACCGGCTGGAGGTAGACACCGAGGCTCGGCAGCCCCAGCGCCTCACCGAGCGCCGCGCACGCCGGGTCGGTGACCGTCGAACTCAGCACCACATCGGCGCCTTGGCGCACGGCGGCCACGACCCCGTCGGTCAGCCGGGGCATGAACGCCCGTGTCATCCGCATCAGCCGCGCGAGGGCCACCGGCGGGCTGACGGCCCGGGCGAGACCCTGACCGTCCTGCGAGGCCAGCTCCTTCAGCGGGTCGACGGGCAGCGGCCGGAAGCCGAGTCCGTGGGCGGTCACCGCCCGCTCGAAACGTTCATGAGTGGCCAGCGACACTTCGTGGCCCGCCGCGCGCAGCCGCACGCCCAGTCCGGTGTACGGGGCGACGTCGCCCCAACTCCCCGCTGTCACGATCAGTACGCGCACGGCGCCAGCATGTCAGACGACGGGCCCCGGTTCCGACCCCGGCGGACGCCGCGTGCCGCTCCCGCGGATCAGGTCCGCGGCCTTCTCCGCGATCATCATCGTGGCCGTGTTCGTGTTGACCGACACGATCGTGGGCATCACCGAGGCGTCCACCACCCGAAGACCCCGCAGGCCGCGCACGGTCAGGTCCGGAGCCACGACCGCGTCGGGTCCCGTGCCCATCGCGCAGGTGCCCACGGGGTGGAAGTACGGACCGACGGCCGCGGCGAGGTAGCCCCGCAGCCCGGCCTCGTCGGTGACGTCCGCCCCGGGAAGCACCTCGCGCGGGCGCCACCGGGCGAAGGGCGGCGCCGCCGCGATCTCCCGTGCCGTCCCGATGCCCTTCAGCATGCGCCGCACATCCGTCTCGCGGCCCAGATAGTCCGGGTCGATCAGAGGCGGGGCCTGCGGGTCGGGACCGGCCAGCCGTACCGATCCGCGGCTGTCGGGCACGGTGGCCACGGCCAGGGTGAATCCGTTGGCCGGGACCGGCATCGTCGGTGGGTGGTACGGCACGTGGATGCAGAGCAGTTGCATGTCCGGGCCCTGCGCGCGGGCGTCACTGCGCCATGACAGGGACGTCTCGGCGAGGCTGGTCTGCGCGGGGGGCAGGGGGCGGCCGGCTTCGTGGACGACGGGGCACAGCGGATGGTCGTGCAGGTTGCGGCCGACGCCGGGCAGGTCGTGGCGGACCGTGATGCCCGCCTGCCGCAGCTCGTCGGCGGGGCCGATGCCGGAGAGCAGCAGGAGGCGTGGCGAGTCGACGGCCCCGCAGCTGACGATCGTCTCGGCCCTCGCGCGCACGGTGTGCCGCATGCCGTGGCGCTCGATCTCCACGCCGGTGCAGCGGTCGCCGCCGCGCTCGTCGTCGAAGAGCAGGCGCAGCGCGCGGGATCCGGTCGAGACGGTGAGGTTGAGCCGGTCGTCCCTGGCCGGGTGGAGGTAGGCGTGCGCGGCGCTCTGGCGGCGTCCTCCCGCGATGTTCACGTCGTGCCATCCGACGCCTTCCTGATCGACGCCGTTGAAGTCGTCGGTCCTCGGGTGGCCGACCGAGGCGGCGGCGTCGACGAAGTCCTGGGAGAGGGGGTGGCCGCCCTCCCGCGCGGTCTCCGGCGACAAGGGCCCCTCGGCGCCGCGGAACTTCGGGTCCTTGCCGTGGACGGTCTCCATGCGCCGGAAGTACGGCAACGTCTCGTCGAAGCCCCAGCCCGTGCACCCCAGGGCCGCCCAGCGGTCGTAGTCGGCGCGGTGTCCGCGCAGGTGGATGAGGCCGTTGATGGCGCCCGAGCCGCCCAGCGTGCGCCCCCGCGGAAAGGCCCGCGCGGTCCCGTCGGCGCCGCCCTGCCGGACCGTGCTGTAGCCGTAGTCGACCTCGGAGCCCTGGAGCGCGGGCCAGGCGGAGGGCACCGCCAGCTCCGCCTTGCTGTCCTCCCCTCCCGCCTCGAGAAGAAGCACCCGGGCCCGCCCGTCCTCGGACAGCCTGGCCGCCAGCACACAGCCGGCCGACCCCGCCCCCACCACGATGTAGTCCCACTCACCGCACAACGTCCGCGCCTCCCTCATGACCGTCCCGCTCCTGCCGCCCAGGCCTCCGGGTCGGCGCCAACTACCCCTGGATGCAAGCAAGTTGGTCGAGAGCGCTTCCGATTGTGTCCGACCTCGACGGGATCGGCCGCGGACATCACAGAAGTCGACTCCTGTACCGGGCCCGCCCGGCGCTCATCCCGTCGTGACCGTCCGCTCGGGCGAGTAGCCGCCCCACGTGCCGTCGGGCAGCTTCGGGCGGATCCTCACCCGGTGCCGCTCCCCGGTCTTCCTGCCGATGTAGAAGCTGTGCTCGGCCTTGTCGCGCGGTGCCGTGCCGCCGAAGACGAGTGAGGTGACGGTGCGGCCGTCCAGCTGGATCTGGTACTCCGCCACGGCGCCGCCGGTGCGCGGTGGCGTCCAGGACAGGTCGATGTAGTACGCGCCGTCCGCGCGGTGCGTGCGGGCCCGGAAGCCGGTGGGCGCGGTGCCGCGGCCCGAGCCCTTGCCCGTGGTGGTGAGGCGGACCTCGGGGCTCGCGGGGGAGAAGTTGTCGGCGGCGTCGCGGGCCTTGACCGTGAAGGTGTAGGTGGTGCCCGGCCGCAGCCCGGTGACCAGCGTCGCGGTCTGGTTCCCGCCGACGCTGTGGATCTTCGAACCGGCCTGGTAGATCTCGTACGAGGCCACGCGCTCGTCGTCCGACGACGTCCCCCAGGTCAGCATCGCCGCGCTGCTTCCCTCGGCCCTGCCCGTCGGGCGCGCGGGGCGGGACGGGGGCTCGTGGTCCGCCGCGGTCGCGGCCGGCATCGTGACCGAGAGCCGCTTGCTGTCCTCGCTGACGTTCCCCTCGGCGTCGCGGGCGCGCACGGTGAAGGTGTACGTGGCGGACGGCTTGAGGCCGACGACGTCCACCATGAGCTCCCTGCCCGGCACCGTCTTCACCTTCCTGGCGTCGCGGTACACCTCGTACCCGGTGACGTCCGTGTCGTCGACGGCCTGGTTCCACATGACGTGGGCGGTCGTCGAACTGCCCGCCTGCACGGTGACGCCGCGGGGTGCCGCCGGCGGGTTGGTGTCCTTGGTGTCGCTGCCGCTCCACGCACAGCCGCCCAGCGCGACCGCGGTCGCGGCCATGGCGGTCAGCAGGGCGGGAGGGGTGGACAGGTGGGGCGTCCGTCGCACGGTGCTGCCTTCCACTCGACGGCATTGGTCCGGACCTATTTGACACAGGTGACGAGGGCACATCAAGAGGTGGGGCGTGGGCCGTCCGGACCCTGATCGGCGGACAAGGGCATGGGCCGGGGCGCAAACTGGGATATCCCTCTCGTGCGTAACAGATTCAGGTGTCGTGGAGCGGTGTTCCTGGTCGCCGCGGCCGGTGTGGTCGGCGCTGCCCTGCCGCCCCCCGCCCCGTACTCCGCCGCCCAGCGGTCACCCGCAAGCGAGGGGACGGTGCGCGCCGCCGACCTGCTGGCCCGCACGCGCGGTTGCACGAAGATCTCGCAGGGCGAGTACCGCACCGACGACGGCGCCCCCGCCGACGTCCCGGTCTGCGGTACGCCGAACGCGGTCTTCTGGAAGGCCGACATGGACATCGACTGCGACGGGCAGCCGACCCAGGCCTGCAACCGCCGCACCGACCCGCTGTTCCTCGACACCACGACCTACCAGCAGTCCGACGGCCGCCAACTGAACGCCCAGCAACTGCCCTACGTCGTCGTGCCCGGACCCAGCCAACGCTGGAACCACCTCGCGCACGGCATCACCGGCGGCACCGTCGCCGCCGTCGTCCACCGCGACAGTGTGCTGTACGCCGTCGTCGGCGACACCGGCCCCACCGAGCTCATCGGCGAGGCGTCGTACGCGGCGGCCGCGGCGCTCGGCATCCCGCCCGACCCCCGGACGGGCGGCGCGGCCTCCGACGTCACGTACATCTTCTTCAAGGGTTCCAAGGCCGTCCCGATCGAGAGCCACCAGGACGCGGTCGACCGGGGCGACGCGCTGGCCCGGCAGTTCGTGCGGGGCGACTAGCCACGCGGAGGAACTGCTTGCGCCGAGGGCGCGTGCCGGGCGTCGGGGCGCGGGCGGGAGTTCAAAGACAGGCTCAGACCTTCCGGTAGGTGTACGCCTCGGTCGCCGCGGCCTCGACCGCGGCGAGCCCCGCGCCAGCCGACGCGGTCACCACGGCCGCCACCGCGCCCTCCACGAAGGGGGCGTCCACCAGGCGGGCGCCGTCCGGGAGTTCGTCACCCTCGGCGATCAGGGCCTTCACGGTGAGGACCGCGCTGCCGAGGTCGGTGAGGATCGCGACGCCCGCGCCGCGGTCGACCCGCGCCGCCGCCGCCGAGATCAGCTCGGCGCTGGTGCCGAGGCCGCCGTCCGGCGTTCCACCGGCGGCGGCCACCGGTGCGGTGGCCCCGCCGCCCGCCAGGCCCGTGGCGAGCGCGGCGACCGCCTCGGCGAGGGGACCGCTGTGGGAGACGAGGACGATGCCGACCAGCGGGCCGTCAGCCACGGCCGGCCTTCCGGCCATCGTCGCCCTCCGCGGTCTCGGCCAGCGCCTCGAACAGCAGCGCCGCCGACGTCGCGCCCGGGTCCTGGTGGCCGATGCTGCGCTCGCCCAGATAGCTCGCGCGCCCCTTGCGCGCCTGCAGCGCAGTCGTGGCCAGGGCGCCGTGGAGCGCGGCCTCCCGCGCCGCGTCGAAGGATTCCTCCAGCGCGTCGAGCGCGGGGAAGAGCGCGTCCAGCATCGTCTTGTCGCCGGGCGCGGCGCCGCCGAGCGCGGCCACCGCGTCGACGCCGGTCCGCAGCGCCTCGGCGAACCCCGCCCTGTCGACCTCCGCGGCGTCGCCGAGCGCCTTTCCGGTGCGGCGCAGCAACGTGCCGTAGAGCGGCCCCGAAGCACCACCGACGGTCGAGATCAACCGGCGCCCCGCCAGCACGAGGACGGCGCCGGGCGTGTCCGGGGCCTCCTTCTCCAGGACGTCCGCGACGGCGGTGAACCCGCGCCGCAGATTGCTGCCGTGGTCGGCGTCGCCGATGGGCGAGTCCAGCTCCGTGAGCCGGTCGGCCTCACGGTCGACGGCGGCGGCAGTGGCCGTCAGCCAGCGGCGGAAGAAGTCGGCGTCGAGCACGGGGTCTCCTTGCGTTGTCGGGCCGGTTGCCGTGCGTGCGGAGGCGTCCCGGAGCGTCAGGCGCCCCAGCGCAGGCCCGGGGTGCGGACCGGCGCGTCCCACAGCCGCAGCAGCCCCTCGTCGACCTGGCACAACGTCACCGAGGCTCCGGCCATGTCCAACGAGGTCACGTAGTTGCCGACGAGGGTGCGCGCCACGGGGACGCCGCGTTCGATGAGGACGCGCTGGACCTCGGCGTTGAAGCCGTACAGTTCGAGCAGGGGCGTGGCCCCCATGCCGTTGACGAGGACGAGGACCGGATTGCGCGGGTCGAGGTCCTCCAGTACGGCGTTGACCGCGAAGTCGGCGATCTCGTGCGAGGTCATCATGGGCCGCCGCTCGCGCCCCGGCTCGCCGTGGATACCCACTCCCAACTCCAGCCTGCCTGGCGGGAGTTCGAAGGTGGGGATGCCCTTGGCCGGTGTACTGCACGCGCCGAGTGCGACGCCGAAGCTGCGCGCGTTCTCGTTGACCTGCCGGGCGACGGCCTCGACCCGCTCGAGCGGCATGCCCGCGTCGGCGGCAGCGCCCGCCAGTTTCTCCACGAAGAGGGTGGCGCCGGTACCGCGCCGCCCCGCGGTGTAGAGACTGTCGGTGACTGCCACGTCGTCGTCGACGAGCACCTTGGCCACCTGGATGCCCTCGTCCTCGGCGAGCTCCGCGGCCATGTCGAAGTTGAGCACGTCACCCGTGTAGTTCTTCACGATGAAGAGGACGCCCGCCCCGCTGTCGACGGCGGCCGCGGCCCGCACCATCTGATCGGGCACGGGTGAGGTGAACACCTCGCCCGGACACGCGGCCGACAGCATCCCCGGCCCCACGAACCCGCCGTGCAGCGGCTCGTGCCCGGATCCACCGCCCGAGACGAGCGCGACCTTGCCCTCGACCGGGGCGTCCCTGCGCACGATCACGCGGTTCTCGACGTCGACCGTCAGCTCGGGGTGCGCGGCGGCCATCCCGCGCAGCGCGTCGGCGACGACGGTCTCGGCGACGTTGATGAGCATCCTCATGGGTGCCTCCTAGTGGGTCTGCGACAGGCGCCGGAGCCGCGGCGGACCGTCAAGGGACTCGCAGCTTCGTAACACCGCGACGGAGAACCGCCCGCCCCTCTAGGGGGCGTCTTCAAAGATCGTCTTGCGTGATGGATCATGTTTGCCGTGGTGCGCCGTCATGAACTCTCCGATGATGAATGGGCCGTGCTGTC